>DASVRL010000249.1:0-12350 GCA_036388635.1 Pyrinomonadaceae bacterium | reverse complement strand
CGTCTCGACGGTCGTCGTTTCAAATTCCTTCGATTGCTCGGTTTCTTCGGGTTTTTTCAACAAATCCGGGCGGTAAATAACGGCGACCGTGCAATCATCGCCGCTGCCCATCCGCGTCGCTTCCTCTAACCAGCCCTTGAGATTGTCGTTGACCGCGTCGAAACCGCTTTCGGAAGCGAGCATCTGTAAAATATCCGTTCCGGCTTGGAAAAAACCCGCTTCGCTCGAAAAGGAATTGAGATAACCGTCGGTCGAAAGCAAAATCATCGCCGGAGATTCGTCGCGTGAAATTTTCCCGACTAAAAAGCGAAAATCCCTTTCCGCCTTGGGCAGACACAGCGAAGTCGTTTCGTTGGCGAGCAGGCGCGGGTCTTCCGTTAAAGGTTTTATCACTTCGCCCGCCGCCGAAATGTTCAGAATATCGCCGTCGCCGAGCTGGAGATAAAGAATAAAATCTTCTTCGACGGCGACGGTCAGAGACGTCGCGCCGTAAGCCAACAGCGGATTTTCTTCGACCAATTCTCGCGCTTTGGCATCGGATTTTTTTTCTAAATTCTCAAACTCTTTTTCGGTAAACGGCTCTTTTTTCAAATCGGCTTCGACCGCTTCGCGCCAGCGTTTAACGAATTCTTTCGCCAGATAATCCTTTTCGCTTTCGATTTCCGCCGCGTCCGTTTTGCCGCGCCGCTCGTCTAAAAATTCGCTCACCAGATACGCCGCTTTTTTCACGGCGAACTGCGAGCCGCGGTCGCTGCGAAAACATTTCGGGCTGCCGTGACCGTCGGAAACGGAAAGCACAATCGGCAAACTGCGGCTCGATTCGCGAACGAAAAGCAGCGAATCCTGATTCGGAATCCCGGCGCGCAAATGCGACGCGCCGGGAACGGTTTCGCCGATGACGCGCCACTCGACCGGATTTTTATTTTCCGTCATTCGCGCTCCTTACCAAACGTCGTCAGTCGGATTCTGGTCATACGGGTCGGCGGTCGAACCGGCTGGCGTTCCGGTTTGCGCCCCAGCGGCAGTTGCGTTCGGCGCTCCGGTCGTGCCGGTGGTTCCGGTCGCTTCGGTCGCTCCGATCGGCGGAGCGGCGGTCGGAATCGGCACCGGCACGTTTGCCGTGTCCGTTCCAGCCGGAACTTCCGCGCCGGCGGCGGGCGAAGAAGCGGATTTCAAAACGGCGGTCGAAGCCCATTTGATATGTCTGACCAGCGCTTCCGGACTGTTGGCGGCAAGCGGTTTCAGCTCGGAATTGCCGATAAATTTCTGCAAAACTTCATTGTCGACGTCCTTTCCGATTGAAATGGCAATGCGCACGGCTTTTTTGCCCCACGGCTGTTCCATGAGAGCTTTCAGCCCGCCGTCGAAATCGTCGGTCGGCTGTCCGTCGGAAACCAGCACCAAGACCGGCGGCAGGGCGCGATCTGACATCGGCGGCATTTTTAATTGTTCGGCGACGAGTTCCAGAGCTTTGCCCATATCGGTTTCGCCGTCGGCGTTTAAATCCGTCCAGGCAAAATCCGCGACGGGCGTCGGCTGCGAAATATGCCATTGCGCGCCGTTGGAAAACTTGACGGCGCGAACCAGCACCTGCGCGTTCGGATTATCTTCCGCCACTTTTTTCATATGCGGAATCGCTTCGCGAATCGCGGTATTGAGCGATTGAATTTTCCCGTCCTGTTCCATCGAGCCAGAACTATCGGCAATCCAGATAAAATGAAGCGGTCTCGAAGCGAGTTCGCCGCCCGGTCGTTTAATCATTGTAGATTTCTCCTTTTGACTTTATATCGGCTGCCAAATAAAGAGCCGTTAATGTTTAAAAAGAGTTCTCAAGCAAAAGCTTTGCCACAGATAGAAGCTTGAATTTACGGGTTTATATTAAATATTATTTGATTTGTGTATGAGTTTTATACGCTAAATGTATTTAATATCATACGAATCTAACGAGCGGGAAAGCGCGGCGTCTCGACGTTTCTTTCGCGTTGCGTTTCGCGCATTACTTCGATGGCATACGGAACGCCGAACATAAGCGCGACGGAAACGACGGCGAAAAGAAAAACTATAATCAGGCAGCCCCGAAACAGGCGAAAAGGCTTTTTGGAAACCGTAACCGGATTTGTCGATGGAGAAGGCGGATTTAGCGTCGGCGCTTGAACCGGCGGTTGAGTATTCCGCGGCAAATAAGCGGGCGGCGGCGACGGCGGCGGAATTTTAGTCGTTTGCCGGTTTACTGAAGGCGTATTTTGCGGCGGCGAGACGGGCGTTTGAGTTTTGGACGACTGCTGGTGTCTAGTTGGATTGAGGTTTGAAGCGTCTTGATTTGCCGCCTTGTTTTCAGAGCGGAGCGGCGGAATTGTCCCGGATTTTCCAGCCGAAGGCGTATCGGATTGCTTTTGCCGTTTCTTTTGAATCTCCGCCTCCGTCACTACGCCCAGAGCAAGCGCCCACGAATCGACCGCCCACCCGGCTGCTTCCGCCGTCAAAGCCGTCTGGTCTTCAAGCCGTTTTTCGAGCTTGGTTAAAAGTAATTGCGGCGGCATTGAATTGGCTCCGGCTAATAAATCGAGCGGAACACGTTCTTCAATGGCGTTAACCAGAACGTTTATCTCTCGGCGATACGAACCGCACAAATCATTCAGCAGAGCTTCGCAACGCCGGGCATCGGCGCAAATTTCCTTGCCGTATTTGGTCAGAATTTGCCGCAGCACTTGTCGAGGAAAATTATTCATAGCACGTTCAGCCGCCTAATAACTGCTTGATTATTAGCTTAACAATTTGTTGTCCGGCAAGAAAAGAGAACTTTTAAAATGCGGCTCGATAATACTTTGCCAAGCGATGACTTTACCGATTATGACTTGGCAAATCCGTCTATTCCGGGAAAAAATTAATGACGGGAATTGTGAATATCCAAAACCCAAATCCCTATCTCAAAACGAATTAATCCGTTTGACGCGTTTGGAAAGCGAATCGGAGCGGGAGCGTATTTCCGAGTATGAACAAGGCGTGCTTGAGCCGCCGCTGCCCGTTCTGCTTCGACAGGCAGCGGCGGCTCGCATTTATCTTGAGGCTATTGTAAGTGTTTTATTGATTTTTCTGGAAATATTGGCGGTCGACCGTCATCCATTGCTGCGGGTCGAACAAATTTTCGTCGAGCGAAACGTTCGTTCGAATGCCGTAATATTCCTCCAGAAAAACGCGTTTGCCGTTGACGATAAAAACGACTTCCGGGGAAATCCAGCCGCCGCCTTTAACTTTTTGATATTTGTTGAATTCGATTTCCTGGATGCTCGCCCCATCTTTGCCGACGGGTTGAATGAGACGCACGAAATATAAATTCTTTTTGTCAATCCAGAACTGCGGCGAGCGCAAATCACCTTGTTTGGCTCCGACGACGTAAACTTCCCTGCCCTGCCAGGTGTCCTCGCGCAACACCGACAAATCCATTTTCATTTTTTTAAGCTGCGCGAGCGTGGTTTCGACCGGCTGAAAATAGACGTCGAAGCCGAGCACGAGCAAAGCGTGATCGACCGGACGGCTATTGACGAGCTTTCCGTCCTTAAACGTATTGTTTACACCTTTGGCATAAATAACGCCGCCGCCGCTTTCGAGCGGGTCAAAGTCGACGCGGAGCTTGCCCGGCATTGACAAGGCTTCGTACCAGATGCCTTTTTCAGTCGTCCCGTCGGGTTTGAAAGTCGTCGTTTTCTGGGCGAAAACGAGCGTTTTATACCATTTTCCGACGTATTTTTTGTGCATCGCCGAAACCAACTGTTCGGATGTCGTAATTTTTGCGGAAACTGTCGTAAAAGATATCAAAAATAGTAACAAAATTGCCGTGTGTTTAATCATAATTTTATCATTCCGAGTTTTTTTAATACGCCTTTTAAAGGCTCTGTGCGACATTCGACCTTCGCTCCATTCGCTCGCCTTGCGGGCGCGATTGCCGAAATTAAGTACATCTAAAAGGATAAGTAAAAATGTTCCATCTGAAAGCTAAAATGTGCCGAAATGTATTCTGCAAGGAATGAGCCGCTATATTTTCTACCCGAAGCAATTTTTGAACCTCGCGCTTATATAATAATGCGCCGATACCGCGCCAGGACAAGCATATATAATCCGTAAGCTATCAAACCCAGCGCGACGACGCCCAAGACCCACTGACCGTAAGATTGCTGTTCCAGAGCGCGCAGCGCTCCGCTCAAACCGCGCGCTTCGCCCGCATTTGAATGCAGCGCCGCCTGAACCAGAAAAACGCCGATAATCCCGAACACTATTCCGCGCGCCGATAAACCCGCTTGCCCGAAGCGCGTCGCAAAGGTTTGCGTTTTTTCATCCATCTCGTCGGTTTTGAGTTTTTCGCGAAATTTTGTCGTGTAAGCCTTGTAAAATTGTGATACGGCGAAGGCGATAAAGCCCAGACCGACAGCGCCGACGAGCCATTGTCCGAACGGCTGCCCGAGCAGCGTCGCCGTCCATTCCTGCGGCGCCGCGTCGCCGCGACTTTCGCCGCCCGAACCGAATATCAATTGCGCGGCGGAATACGCCAAACCGATATGAATCACGCCGATAAACGCGTAGCCGATGCGCCGGGCTATGCCTTTCGCGCCCGAGCCTTTGTTCTCCGTGTCTTTGACCGCCTGAACAAAGCGCCAGAGGGCGTAAGCCGCCATCCCGACGGCAATCGCGCCGAGCAGAAATTTGCCGTAGGCGGGCGAAAGAATTTCCTCAAACGCGCCGCGCGAATCGGTCGTTCTGCCGCCTCCGGTAAAAGCGGCGAGCGCGGCAAGCGCGCCGATGATAATATAAACGACGCCCTTCGCGGCGTAGCCGAATCTGGCGAGCGGGACAATCCAGCCGCGAGCCGATTGCGAAATCCGTTCGGCTTCTTCTTTGACTATTCCGAGAGATGAATCTCTATTCCGCATAAATCAATTCCCCTTAAATTAAAACAACCTGATATGTTAGATGCAATAAGAAATACTCTCATATTGCCATCCTAAAGGAAACAAATTATCCAAAGTAAATTAAGCGGAGTTGTTTTTGAAAAAACTGTAACGCTTTTTAAGCGTGAAATCCGTCAGTATCACGGTCAAAATCCAAACCAGAGCCGCCGCGTAACCGGCGATAACATCGCTCGGATAATGAACGCCCAAATAAATGCGCGACAGACCGATCAGAAAACAGAGCAAGGCGGCGAGCGACCAGATCAAAACCCGCAATGATTTGTTTTCTATCCGCGCGGCGACGAGCCAAGCCAGCGCACCGTAAAAACATACGGCGTAAAGCGAATGCCCGCTCGGAAAACTGTACGAAGCCGGCAGCGGCGTCTCGAAAAACGGGACGGGTCGGGCGCGGGCAAAACTGACTTTCAGCGCAAAATTGAGAATGACCGCTCCAGCCATCGTCAGCAGCAATAAAACGGCGGCGCGTTTCCGTTTTTTAAAGACGAAAATTACAAGCACGCCGATGCCCAAAACACCGAGAAACAAGGTCGAGCCGAGCATTGTCATAAAGCGCATCAGCAAGGTCAGCGTTTCGCCCGCATATCCGTGAACGTAAAGGCGCAAAGTCTCGTCGAACGCGCCGGCGTCGCCTTCGAGGACTTCGTCCGCCAGCCACGCGAAGAAAAACAGCGAGCCGACCGCGCCCGCCAGACCCAAAAACAAAATCGAACCAACGAGCGCCCGAAACCGGGCTGAGAGCGATTTCAGCCGTGCCTTGGCGCGGGCGCGTTTTGTTCGATTAACTTCCATCGTCGTTTTAGCAGAACCGGAAAATAACAAACGGTTGAAACCGCGAATCGAACCGGGAAAATTGAACAAATCTATTGCGTTCTTTGTCTTAAAAAACTTTCTAAGTGCCTGAGGCGCGAAAGACGAGCGCGAAATAACCGAAGAAAACGCCTCGCTTTATCAACTCTTATTTCCCGTTTGATTCGCTGAATTATCATCCGCGACTCGCGTCCAGCCATTGCTCTCTTGCCGAAACTTCTCGATCCGGCTGCTGATAAAAACGGAACGCGCCGGCTGCCACTCCAGACGCTCGACGGCGATTTCCGGATAATCGATGCGGATGACGTTGAACGAATTCGCCTCGCCTCTGCCGCGCGTCGAGGTGGCGGTTCCGGCTTGCACGACCAGAGCCGAATGGTCTCCCATCCGATAGCGTTTCGCCGTGTGTCCGGTGTGGCTGACGTGCAAATGCCCGGCGAGAAAAACATCCGCGCCGCAGCCGACGAGCGTTTTCATCGCCATCTCCGCGCGTCCGACGAGTTCGCCGTCGTCGTAACCTTCCGGCAAATCGAACGGGTGATGCGTGACGACGATTTTGACCACCTCGACGCCGAGCGGACAGAGCTTTTCGCGCATCGTGGCGACCTGCTCTTCATTGACGCGACCGCCTTTGAAGGTTAGAGAACGCGCCGTGTTGATGCCTAAAACGGCAATTTCTTCATCGGCGTAAAACGGCTCCAAATCGTTTGTAATAAAACGGCGGTATTTATCGAGCGGCTGCAGAAATCTGGCGAAAATATTGTAGAGCGGCACATCGTGATTGCCCGGCACGACAATCTGCGGCGCGGGCAGCCGGTCTAAAAAGGCGCGGGCTTGCTGAAATTGCTCGCTGCGCGCGCGCTGCGTCAAATCGCCGGAAACCGCGACGACATCCGGTCGAAGCTCGGCAACGAGCGCAATCAACGGTTCGATAATCGCCGCATCGACGCGCCCGAAATGAATATCGGACAAATGCACCAGCGTTCGCATTAAAAATCACTCCTTTTCGCGCCGGCTTCTTGACTGGTTTCAGCTTCGGTTTGCGCCGGAACGATCACGCGCAGCGCGGCAGGTCGCACGCGGTAATAAAGCGGCGTTTCCAACATTAAAACTTCGCCGTCCATCGCTACGCGCAATTGTTTGCGCCGCGTTTCTATCCATAATTCGTCCGTGCATAAAGAGACGAAATCTTTTGTTTGCCGGAGTCGTCCGAACAGTGCGCGCAACGCCATCTGCAGCAATCCGAAACGCCCCGCACGCGGCGTCATATACAAACTCAAATGTCCGGCGTCCAGACAAGTTCGCGCGCTGATGTTAAAACTTTCCATCTCGTACGAATTATTGCCGATAAAGACGAACGGCGTGCGCGTGATAATTTCTTTGCCCTCGACGTTTAAACGAATGTCGAGAAACGGATAGCGGCGTAAGACCTTGAAGGCGGCGCGGAGAAGCGAATACCATTTTCCGTAGCCGAGTCGCTGTCGCTGCTCGCGCCGCCGCACGACGTCCGGGTAAAGTCCCAAACTCGAATTATTGATAAATATCTGCCCGTTTACTTCTCCGACGTCAACTTTCGCGACCTGACCGGCAATAATCGTGCGCGCCGCTTCTTCGAGGTCAAGCGGAATATTCAAATCTTTGGCGAAATGATTCAGCGTGCCGAGCGGCAAAACGCCGAGAATCTTTTCCGTACCGACCAGCTCGGCGGCGACGGCGCTGACGGTGCCGTCGCCGCCGCCCGCAACAATCGTTTGAGCGTCGCCGGAGGCGGCACGCTTCGCCATCTCAATTATCTCGGCTCCGCTCCGCGCCAGATTAATCCGCGCGTCAATGCCATTTGTTTTGAAAATGTCATCAATAATTCTCCTTTCTGCTTCTTTGTCGCCCGTTCCGGAGACGGCATTAATAATGACGGTTATCGGAGAAGTCATATTAGATATTCATTTCAATTTTTTACTCATCTCAATCAATTAGACTATTTTTTCGGTTTCTTTTAAAGAAGCGCCACATATTCGGACTGCTTCTCGTATCTGCCGGCAAACCAGATTAGAACACTAATCCAAACTTTTCAATAGACTGTTTTTATAAATCAGATACCTGTAATTCGGCAATCAGCTTTGCTGCGCGTCCTTCCGGTAACCGGTACAACAGATAGCGAAAAACAAACGCCGGAAATAAACCAAATCATTTCGAGTTTTTTGAAAGCCCGGTGAGCGGGATATTCCGCTCGAAATTATGTTGCCGATGCAGCGCTGTTTCTGCTTTGCGTCTAAAGACCGAAGCCGCCGGGAATGAAAATGTTGACCTGGCAAAAAATTAGCTTTATTCTTTTTCTGTATTCGGGCGAGCCTTCATTTATCGGAATCGAGAAATTGAACGTTCAATGGCAATAATTTACCAACGGAGTAATGCGGTTATTTGACGGCGCTGGCAAACCGTTGAGGCTTATTATTGCTGCTGCTGCTGCTGCCTCCTGTAGAAAAGTCGTTCGTGTTTCCGGGCATTTCAAATGTACGCTTTATGGAGCAATATGACAACAAATAATTATTTCCGCCTGCCTGCTCTGATAATAACTCTAATTATAATAAACACGGCGGTAACAACCAGCGCCCAAACGCCGTCCAAACGCGAACGATCGACCCCGACTCTGAATCGGCACGCCAGGCAGGCAATCGATCAACTCAAAGCAGACGGCAGTTATGAGCCGTTAATAAAATCCGTCAATGCTATTCGGCAACAAAACTCGCGAATAGGCGAGTTAAATCAACAAAATTCATTTTTCCAGGCGGCGAAACTGGTTGCCGGAGACGGCGCTAATGCCGACCGTTTCGGCGAGAGCATCGGCGTTTCCGGCGACACGGTGGTCGTCGGCGCATTTCTGGACGATCATTCTGACGATAAATTAAATGCCGGTTCGGCATACGTATTTGTGCGAAACGGCAGCGGTTGGACGCAGCAGGCACAGCTGTTTCCGCAGGACGGCGAAGAAGATGACCGATTTGGCAGCAGCGTCAGCATTTGGAACGACACCATTATTGTCGGAGCGATGGGCGATGACGTCAACGGAAATCCGAATCAAGGCTCGGCGTATATCTTCACCCGAAGCGGCAATAGCTGGACGCAGCAAGCGAAATTGGTAGTTGACAATGCGGACATTACGAATTTCGGCTTCAGCGCCGCGATGCAGGGAAATACGCTGATTATCGGAACGTTAGAGGACGTCGGCGGCAACGAGAGTCAGGGCTCGGCATACGTCTTCACCGGAAGCGGCAATAACTGGACTCAGCAAGCAAAGCTGACGGCGGCGGACGGCGGAATTTTCGACCGTTTCGGCTGGAGCGTCGGCATTTCCGGCAGCTCGGTGATAGTCGGAGCCTATTTGGGCAATGTCGGCAGCAATAACGACCAGGGTTCCGCATACGTTTTCGTCAGAAACGGCAACGTCTGGACGCAGCAGGCAAAACTTGTCGCCGCGGACGGCGCGCAATTTGAAGAGTTTGGCTGGAGCGTCGATATTTCGGGCGATACGGCAATTGTCGGCGCCAGAGAAGACGAAATCGGCGATTACCCCGGACAAGGTTCGGCTTATGTGTTTGTCAGAACCGGAAATATCTGGACGCAGCAGGCAAAACTGATAGATGAAGGAACTTTTCCGTATTCGCGTTTCGGTTGGAGCGTCGCCGTTTCCGGCAATACGGCGGCGGTCGGAGCGATGTTCGGCGATGTAGTCGGCAATGAAGATGAAGGAATCGTCTGCGTTTTTGTCAGAAACGGCGGAATTTGGAGAAAACGGGCGAAACTTATAGCAACGGACGCCTCGCGCCTCGACGGTTTTGGCAGCAGCGTCGCAATTTCGGGCAGTAACATTTACATCGGAGCGGAAGACGGAATGGTCGGCAATAATACCGATCAAGGGGCAGCTTACGTTTTCAGCGTCAATACTCAGCCTGCCGCATTCGATTTTGACGGCGACGGGCGAAGCGACATTTCTGTCTTTCGTTCTGCAAACGCTAACTGGTATTGGCTGAACAGCGGCAACAGCGAATTTTCTGCCCTGCGGTTCGGACTCGAAACGGACAAAATCACGCCCGCCGACTTTGACGGCGACGGCAAAACCGATATTGCCGTCTTCCGGGACGGCAACTGGTATTACTTGAAAAGCTCTAACGGGCAGTTTATCGCTGCGCAGTTCGGCGCTATCGGAGACATTCCGGTTGCCGGAGATTTCGATGGTGACGGTAGAGCCGATTTAGCCGTGTTTCGTCCTTCAAACGGCGTTTGGTATCGCTTAAACAGCAGCAACGGAGCTTTTGTCGCGGTACAATTCGGAGCAGCCGATGACAAACCGCAAGTCGCTGATTTCGACGGCGACGGAAAAAAAGACGTTGCTGTTTTCCGACCGGCAAACGGCGCCTGGTATATTTCGCGCAGTTCCGACGGCGCTTTCTACGGAACGAATTTCGGTCAGGCGGGAGATATTGCGACCAGCGCAGACTTTGACGGAGACGGTAAAGGCGACGTCGCGGTATTCCGTCCATCGAACGGCACCTGGTACAGAATCAACAGCGGCAACAATCAATTTATCGCCGTACAGTTCGGTGCCGGTGAGGATAAGCCCGCCGCGGCTGATTACGACGGCGACGGGAAATCCGATATTGCTGTCTTCCGCCCGTCAAACGGCGTCTGGTATTTGCAGCGGTCGACGTCCGGGTTTACGGCATTGCAATTCGGTTCAAATGGAGACATTCCGACGCCTTCCGCTTTCGGACAATGATTTCCCGTGCGGTAAAAAAATAAAAAGAGATGTAACCGCTAATCTCCCCGACGATTGCCAATCCTGAGCCGGTGATTCAAAAATTTAATTTTCGGATGATAGTTTTTTCTGATTTTCTCCGCATTAGTTAGCGGTTATCTTTTACGGAGGAAAATATGAAGCATTTAAAATTAAAAAACAATAATAAAGTGAGCTTGAAAATTATCGGTCTCGGTTGTCTTCTGTTAGCTTTTTTGTTCGCCAATGCAGGCAGAGCGATGGCGGAAACCGACAAATATATCGGTTACTGGAAGGCGAGCGGCGGGAGCAACAAGGTTCTGCAATTCGATACCTGGGAGGAATTCGTCGAAACGTGGCAGGATTTCCGCGAAAAAAATTTAAAGCTCCAGGATCTGGAGATTATCAAGGTCGGAAATGAATTTAAATATACCGGAGCCTGGGTCGCCGGAACGGGAAAATCCGCTCTTTATGCGTACGACAACTGGGCGGATTTTGCGGCGAAGTGGAAGGAAATGTTGGACGATAAATCGCTCCAGCTGATTGATATCGAGGTCGTTCCGGTCGGCAATAAAGTTTTTTATATCGGAGTGTGGGACGCCAGCAAAGGCGGCTCGGCTTTGCTGCAATACGATAACTGGGAAAGCTTTGTCGCCAAATGGGGCGAGTTAAGCAAGGACGACCGCGTTTTAATCGACGTCGAAGCGTTTCGCCACGACGGGAAAATTTTCTTCGTCGGCGTCTGGCAGAGCGGCTCCGGCAAAGACCAGGCTCTTTATCAAACGAAAAGCTGGAAGGATTTCGGCGTCAAATTAAACGAGCTGGGCGATAAAGGACTGCGTCTGGTCGACGTTAATATTTTGCAGACCGGCGGCGGCGGCGAAATGTTTATCGGCGTGATGAATAAAGGTACGCACGGCGATTTTGTCTGGTTGATGGATAGCTGGTCGGGCTTACAGGCGAAAAATAAAGAACAGAATGCTAAAAAACTCGATTTGATTCATTTGGCGGCGGTCGAATATCCCGTACCGCCGAAACCGACGCCGAAGCCGGAGGGTAAACCGGCGAAGGGAGTTTTACATTTTTCGTTAAATCAGCCGGTGAAAAAAGACGCGGTCACGGGAATCGACTTTCCCGCCGATATGCCGGCTATCGTCTATCCGACTTTTGACGGCTGCAACGCCGCCGACCGTAAAACGATTGAAAAGGCGTGGGCGGTCGCGCATCATCACGCCTGGCGCGCCTACCAGCTTTTCCAGTATTTCGACAAAACCCCGACCAGAGATGATTTATGGTCGTCCGGTTACACGGCGGGCTCGGATTTAAAGCTGCGCAAAGCGAGCTGGTCGCCGTACGCTTGGTTTGGCGAATATTCGGGCAGCACTTATCGCTACGACTTTATTCGGGATGCGGTTTATATGAACTGGCAAAAACGTTTCCTGGTCAAGAATACGGTGAAATGCCGGCGCAACGACGGCGGGCTGCATCCGTGTTATGTGGAAAATCCGGGAACCGACCGCACGCCTTCAGCCAATCATATCGTTTCGGGCACGATAAATTTCTGCAATCGTTTTTTTGACGGGACGACGGAAGCGAACGATACCAATCGCGTCAGAATCGTTCTGCACGAAATGTTTCACTGGCTGGCTCCTCGCGGCTTGGCGATTCTGGATACGCAGACGCATTCGGATATGAAAAAATACGGCTGCGGAACGGATACCGACAAAATGTACGGTGAGGACGACGCGCTTCATTTAGCGACTTCGACCGGTTGTTGGGGCAATCCGAAATATCACCGCGGGATGGCG
>DASVRL010000248.1:0-8315 GCA_036388635.1 Pyrinomonadaceae bacterium | reverse complement strand
CATAAATAGCGTTGTGTGCCGCAGCGACTCTTTCCGTTTTTTATCTGCTTTTCTGAGTTTTCACAATTTGGACAAGCTGGCATTGAGAAAGTTTATCTTATCAACATTCATTTAGTCACTCCCTTCTCTAATTAGATTTCTACGATGCGACGCCTAAATTTAACATTCAATTTATTCAAACGAATTTTTACCTTTGACGGCTATGTGCTCTGCTCATCATTTGCCGGGTACGGGTCAAAAGCATTACAAGATTTTGCGGGAGTACTCAAAGAAGCACTTAGCTAAAAATTTTATTTGATACCAATTCTCAAAATAATCCGCATTAGCAATTGAAGGAGATTTTCAATATGCAGCGCGGACTTAACTTTTACAAACGATTCATAACTTTAGTTATTATTTTTAGTCTTTCAAGTTCATTATTCGCCCAGACCAAACGGGCAGGGACAAGTCCGGCAAAAAATACTAAATCGACCGCCCAAAAATGTTCGGGCGTCTGGACCGGCTCGGTTAAATATACGCGGACTCAGATAAATACCGAAACCAAGACAGAGCCGCGCATTGTTGCCCAAGGCGAAGATACCAAAAAAACCGAGTTGAAATATGAATATAAGGCGAAAGTTGTGGTCGCGGAAAATGCCGGCTCATCACGGGCAAAGGCGGTAATTGATTCAACGCTGACCGGCACACAAACGACCGCTGCCAAGGAGAAAGTTTCCTGCGACCGGGGCAAAACCTGGCGCACTCAGACCGGAGATTTTTCCTGGATGACCAAGGTTTCCGGTAAAAGCGACAATGCCGATGCCAACGTGACGGTCGGCGTGAATAATGACGGAACCTATAATGTGGGAGTCGCCCTGCCCCAGATTCGCGGAGAAAAAGAAGGGTCTTATACCTCGACCTTTAGCGGGCAATGCAAAGAGAAAAAAGGGGAAAATGAAAAATCGCCGCCTACTGAAACCTCGGTTAGCGGAAATTCTTTGATCAGTGATGGCTCGCATCGGGTTGATCCTAAAAATCCGAACCGGCTGTCGGGCAGCTTTACGCAGAAAGGAATCGCCGGAATGGAAGAAACGATCAGCTGGCAGCTGCAGCGCTGCGGTTCTCCGTTGATGATTACGGAAGTCGAGCTTTTTCAGCCGATTCATCCCAGCATCAATAACTGGACGAAAATTCAAAGCGGCAACTATACGATCGACGGAAATTTTGTCAAAGTCGTGGCGAAGATTGCCAATGTTTCCGGCGAGACGAAGACCACGCCGATCGAGTTTCGCGAGTTGAAGGAAAATACGATTTTGCCGGACGGTAAAAATTCGATCACCATCGCGCCGAACGAGGAAAAAGAAGTCTATTATATGTGGGACACTTCGGGCTATGCCTGGAAGGAGTCGGGCGAATTGAACCAGCCCGAGATCAGCCGGCAGATCGAAGTCAAAATTACCGATGACGTCAAAACCGAAAATGTCGAGGTTCGTCCGAGACCCGTCATCATCATTCCGGGGCTGTGGACGGACAAGTATTCTTTTTCTGAATTTATGAGCTATTTTGAAAATCAAAAATCGGCGGGCTGGGCGGTTGATTATGCCAGGATCGTAACCACCAAAAGCGCCGCTGACAATGCTTCCGAAGTTGAAAAGAGAATCAAGGAAATTCAGGAGAGAACAAATGCCTGGCACGTCGATCTGATCGGGCATTCAACGGGAGGTCTGACCGGCAGAGTCTATATCAATGATTTAATGGGACAGTTAGCTGACGGAAAGCCGACGGTGACAAATTTCGTAATGGTCGGCACGCCGAACAAAGGAACGCCGTGTTCGATCGGAGTAGATACGATCTTCAGCCGGTTTTTCAATCGCAGCGGCGAAGCCTTTCGCGAAATTACATACAAAAACATGCAGGAATTCAACAACAAGATCAAAGCTCGCAAAGGCACGAAATTTTACGGCTTGGTCGGACACGGATATAACAAAACCTGCCATATGACGACGCCCGGAGACGGTCTGGTTCCGGCAGGTTCGGCGCTCTGGCTGATTAAAAATTTCAAATATACGACCGCGCCCTCGACCCACGAATTCATGCTCGGCGAAAATCAAAATATGAAGGTCATTCACCAATGGCTCGCCATCGGTCCGAAGGGGAATCATAAACCCGAAGTCGAAGATTATACCGGAAGCTCGATTACTGAAAAATCCGAAGAGAATTTCGCCAGGCAAAGAAATTACGGAGCCGCGTTTCAGCCCGCAAATTTTGCGGCGGAACCGACGCAAAAAGACGATGTAGACGTCGAACCGACGTTTCTGACAGGCGTCAAACTCGATCCGAATCAGACGACGGAAATCGAAATTCCTGTTACGGACGGCAAAAGAATAGCTTTGAACATACTTGCCGCCGCCAAGAAAATATCAGCCACCTTAATTGATCCAAACGGCACAATCGCAGGCACGAATTTGGCAGGAACGCCCGAAGCCAAAAACACGTTTCGTTTGATTAATGTGGAAAAACCGTTTCAAAAAAGTAAGTGGAAATTAAGGCTTGAGAGCCAGGAAACCGACGTTGCCGAGATTGCGGTCGTTGTTTTTATCTTCCAATAAAACACGATTTACCGATAGTGCTCTCATTGGAACCTTAGAATGTATTCTGTTTGGGTTGAAATTGGTTAATAGAATTTCGCAGCCAAGCGCTTAAGAAGAAACACATCGGTAATCCGTTGAAACTTATTGAGGAAGGAAAAATACCTGGGAATTGAAGCAAATTTTTGAGTCTGGAGAATTCTCCAGACTCGTTTTTGTGCAGATGGAAGTTTTTTGTGATTGAAAGTATAAAAGCCATTCCCCGTAGAGAGAATGGCTAGTGTCTAGTAAATTAAATATCCCTTTCGTCCGCCGCGAAATCGCATCGGTTTCTACCTTTTGCCTCGTGCCGCGTCCTTAGGTTAAAAAGAACTAATTCAAACTTACTCTTTTAAATATCTATGGCAAGGATTATTGCTATCAATGGTCAAAAACGATTGACAGCTACCAGAAAATAATCTAAATTTACTCTCCAACCGACGACAAGTTAAATCCGGTTAGCGTTCGTTCGAGGGGAAGTGCTAATCAATAAGGGCTGGCAGATCAGGACGATTTGTCTGGGCTTTTGTGTAGATTTAATGAGTCGTTTTTTACTGCTGACCGAAGCGGTTTTGATTTATCTCAGTGAATCACCAATGTTGCTGGTTAAATAACTAATAGAGGACATAAAATGTTAAAAGCTCAAATCACCTTTGAACGCATTTTAGGAACATTCATTACCGGCGCATTATTCGCTTTTGGGTCAGGATTTTATGCTTTTGAAAAATTACTATTTACTGCTTGTATTGTATTTATTTTTACTTATTCTGCCGCAGGGCAGGAAATTTCCGGATCAAATGAACAAAAACAAATACCAGTCATTTTAATTTCCGGTTTGGGCGGATCAATTCTATCCAAACCATCTAAAGGTAAGAAGTTTGAACCCTGTCGCGGCAATCCCTTTAAAAATTGGAAGCGGTTTATAAAAGGAATTACTGCCGATGGCTTCCCGAAAAATGCGGTCTTCGGCGATCCTGCTAATCTGGCGTTTAAAGAAGATGGTAGCCCGGACGGCGTCGTATCAGCCAAATTAGAACCTACTGGCTTTGTCAATTTACCGTTACCATTCAAAGATATTTGCGGTTTGAGTCTTTTTCTGCAAAAAAATAAATACAAAAGAGATGTTAACTTGTTTGAGTTCTATTATGATTTCCGTTACTCGGTTCAAGATAATGCGAAAAAACTGGAACTATCTATTGAGGAACTCAGAACCAGGCATGGATTTTCTAAAATCAACCTAATCGCTCATAGTCTCGGCGGGTTAATTGCTAAACAATACTTAACCGCTAAAGCTAATGCTGATGTTATTGATAAGCTGATTCTTGTCGGAACTCCCAATCTGGGAGCACCAATAGCTTTGATACCTATAAGATACGGGGCTAATGCCCTCCTTCCATTCAACATCCCTTTTTTAAAGGGCTGCAACGTTAAAGAGGCTTTTCATAATGCGCCTGGATTCTTCAATTTATTACCTGGACGCAAATATTTCCTGTTAAAGGGCGGATATTTTATTGATTCGGACGACATTGATAAGAATGGAAAAACGGGTTTACTTGATTTTGATGAAACCGTTTTTAATTTAGAAAATGGTCTTGAAAGTAAGTGTCTGGAAAACAATGAAAAAAATGCTGAACCTGAAAAATTAAGTAAGTCTTTACTTGGCGATGAATTTCAAAAATTCACTGAAAAAAGGGATAATTGGGTAAAACCACCTAACGTAAAAGTATATGTTTTTGCAGGTTACGGGCTGAAAACGCTGGAAACTATAGAAGACCAGGGAAAGAAAATCAAACTATCCTGGACTCCGGAAGGCGATTGGATCGTGCCGCTTCGCAGCGCCGAATCAATAGAGGCAGATAAAATATTCTATGTTAATATGAAAACCCTCAATACAAATCATCTTTCTGTGATCGGTGCCGACAGCGTCAAAAAAAATATTTTAAGCCTCCTGCAAAAAGAATCAATTGATGTTTGTGAAGGCTTTTCATGTGTTCGACCTTTGTTTAAGTGATCACACTTACGCGACACACCAGCTTGAAAACGGCACAGACCTTTTGACGCTCGCCGCGCTTTTAGGGCATTCCAGCCTTGACGAGTTGCAACGATACGCGCACCCGTCCGAAGCCGGAAAGCGTGATGCGATGCAAACCCAAAGCAGAAAAGCAAAGGTAGTCTAAAAGCGCCCGAATCGGCGCAAGGTAGATACATTTTTCGATACAGCGTCTTTTTCCGGCGCTGTTTTTCTTTTGTAAGTTATGCAGAAAATGTAAGTTATGCAGAAAATCGGCTTAGAGAAAACGCCGCGAGGCTATTTTATGAATTCGGAATTCATAGCTTAATAAGAAAACATTTTGGTGGAAAAACCAAAAGATAACAATAGCAAAACCAGCGCCGATGCGCATCCCGAGCGGCTGGCGGAAATATTTCTTTTATTTCTCAAAATCCTCGCCTGCGTTTTCGAAAAGACGGCGAATCGGTCGGCGTCGAAGAAAAATTCATTCTGTTTTTAAAAGCGGAAAAATCTTTTGGAGAAAACGATTCCGGTTTTCAGTGCGCGGGTGATTGCCGGCGCGGGCGCGATAATCTGCTATAATTCACTGGCATAAAATAATGAGCGAATTTTTACCGGCGTTTTCCGCCGCATCTACTTTGGCAATCCTCGGTTTCGGTTTTCTGCTCGGCTTAAAACACGCGACCGACGCCGACCATCTGGCGGCGGTTTCAACCATCGTCACCGAGCGCCGAAGCCTTTTCGGCTCGGCGATTATCGGCGGTCTGTGGGGCTTGGGGCACACGATTTCGCTGTTTGCGGCGGGAATTTTTGTTCTGCTTCTCAATTTTAAAATCAGCGAGCAGACCGAAAAGCTCCTGGAATTCGGCGTCGGCGTAATGCTCGTCCTGCTCGGATTGAATGTTTTAAGAAAGCTGTTTCAGGGCGGGCGTCTTCATTTTCACGCGCACGAACACGGCGAGCGCGTCCACGTGCATCCGCATATTCACGAACGCGCGCCGGACGAGCCGCACACGCATCACGGATTTTCCTTCAGCCCGCGCGCTTTGATTATCGGGATGATTCACGGTCTGGCGGGCAGCGCCGCGCTGATGCTTCTTATTATTCCGACTATCGAATCGCAAGCCGTCGGCTTGCTCTATATCATCGTCTTCGGCATCGGCTCCATCGGCGGGATGATGCTGATGAGCTTTCTGGTCGGTCTGCCGTTCGCGCTGACGGCTGCGCGCTTCGACCGCTTCAATCATATTCTGCAAAGCATCGCCGGTTTGGTCAGCGTCGCGCTCGGTCTTTTTATCGTTTACGAAAAGGGAATTACCGAAGGCTTGTTCAGCTGATTTCTTGCGCCTTTTTCAAATGTAGGCTAGTCTTTTAAAGCCTCTGGAATAATCTTCAGACAAAAAGGAATAACTTAGCCGGAATGATTAGATTCGGTGCGGACATTTGCGCGGATTTTCAAAAATCTTCTTCGAGAGAATGGCTCGAAACCAACGGCATCGGCGGTTTTGCTTCCGGCACGATTGCGGGCGCCAACACGCGGCGTTATCACGGGCTTTTGACGGCGGCGACCAGACCGCCGCTCGGTCGCGTGACGATGCTTTCCAAGTTTGAAGAAACGCTTTTTATCGACGGCAAGCCGTTTGAGCTTTCCTCGAATCAATACCCGGACAAAATTTACCCGGAAGGCTTTCGATATTTAAAAAGCTTTCGTATGGCGCCGTTTCCGGTATGGAATTTTGAAGCGGGCGGTATCGAAATCGAGAAAAAAGTTTTTATGCTCGACGGCGAAAATTCGACCGTTTGCCGGTGGACGGTCGTCAATGGTCAGCCGGAAAAAAACAAAGGACGCAGAACGAAGGACAACGGACGAATTACGTTGGAATTAAAGCCGCTTTTATCCTTTTGCGATTATCACGCTTTGCAGCGCGAAAACGCTGATTTTAACGCCGATTACGAAGCTTCGGAAAACAGCAGCGTTTTGGTCAAGCCGGACAACGAAATGCCCGCGCTTTTTTTTAATCATAACGCGCGGAGCGTGGAAAAAAGCGGTTTCTGGTATCGCCATTTCGAATACGCGATTGAGCGCGAGCGCGGCTTTGATTTCCGCGAAGATTTGTTTCAGCCGTTTGTTTTGAAATTTGATTTGAGCGAAGAGGCAATCGTTATTGCTTCGACGGAAAAGCGCGATTGGCGCGACGCCGGAAATTTTGAAAAATCCGAAATTCGGCGGCGCGAAAAGTTAATCGAAAAGGCGGCGGCGAAAGACGATTTTTCGAAACAGCTGGTTTTGGCGGCTGACCAATTCATCGTCTCGCGCGGCGCGGGCAGCAGCGTTATCGCCGGTTATCACTGGTTTTCCGATTGGGGACGCGACACGATGATCGCGCTCAGCGGTTTGACGCTCGCGACCAATCGCGCCGAGATTGCGAAAAGCATTCTGCTCGAATTTTCCAAACACATTTCCGAAGGAATGCTGCCGAATCGCTTTCCCGATTCCAGCGAAGAAGCCGAATACAACACGGTCGATGCCACGCTCTGGTATTTTGAAGCGACGCGCGCCTACGCCGAAAAAACGGGAGATTACGATTTCGTTCGCGAAAATCTTTATGAAAAGCTCGCCGATATAATCGTCTGGCATCTGCGCGGCACGCGCTACAACATTCACGTCGATACGGACGGCTTGCTTTACGCCGGAACGCCCGATGTGCAATTGACGTGGATGGACGCGAAAATCGGCGCGTTTGTCGTCACGCCGCGCGTCGGAAAGCCGGTCGAGATTCAGGCGCTCTGGTATAACGCGCTGAAAATTATGGCGGATTTTGCCAGCCGTTTCGGCGACGCCGAAGACAAGGCGCGTTATGAAGCGATGGCGGATGCGGCGCGTTACAGCTTTAACCAGATTTTCTGGAACGAATCGGGCGAATGCCTGTTCGATGTCGTGATAAACGGGCAGCGCGACGTTTCGGTCAGACCGAATCAGATTTTCGCCGTCAGCCTGCCGCATTCGATGATTGATGAAAACCGCGCTCGAAAAATCGTCGAAAAAGTCGAAGCCGAGCTTTTAACGCCGGTCGGTTTGCGCTCGCTTTCGCCAAATGACGCGCAGTACTCGCCGGTTTATATCGGCTCGCCTTTCGAGCGCGATTCCGCCTATCATCAAGGCACGGTCTGGGGCTGGCTCATCGGCGCGTTCGTTGACGCACATCGCAAAGTTTATCCCGAAAATGAAGCCCGCGTCAGCGAAATTTTAGAAGGTTTCAAAAATCATCTGAGCGAAGCCGGACTCGGACAAATCTCCGAAATTTTCGATGCCGACGCGCCTTTCAATCCGCGCGGCTGTATGGCGCAGGCTTGGAGCGTGGCGGAAGTTTTACGCGTCATAAATTCTTGATTGAATTTTGAGTTTTGTATGACTCGTTGAATCAGAAACTCGAATTTCAAAACTTTTTTGTGTTTTCTGCGTATTTTCTCAAACGACAGCCATCTGTTTGCTTCTTTAAAAAAATCCCCATTTTTGACGGCAACGATATTTTGCGGGCAATCTGTTGTAATCTCCCTTTTAATCGTTCCTTATTGGTCTAATTCCCCGTAGCTCTGCTACGGAATATACTAAACGAATGAGCGAGCTTATTCGTAAGAAACACAACGTCAGCATTTTGCTTTATCATCTGGTCTGTCCGACGAAATATCGGAAGGCA
>DASVRL010000247.1:0-6286 GCA_036388635.1 Pyrinomonadaceae bacterium | reverse complement strand
CGACCGCCGCCGAAGCCCTCGGCATCAGCTACACGACCGTTTCATTCCATATGCGAAACATTTACGACAAGCTGCAAGTTCATTCAAAATCGGAAGCCGTCGGCAAAGCCCTGCGCGACCGAATCGTGTGAAAAATTACGGCGTAAAAAAATTCCGCGAAATTTAATTCTCCCGCCTGTGTGAACGGCGACCGTCTCGCCCGCGCGCATTTAATCTAATCTTCGGCGGAGATTTTTGCTGCAAAAAATGAGATGAACATTTTCCTACACGAATGAACGGGGCGCAGCGACTTGCCGCAAATTAAAATAAAAATCATGAAAACGCGCGTTTCCAGAAAATCGTTGTTGCTTTTCGCGCTCGCCTACGGCATTTTGCCGGCGGTCTTTTATCCGGCAGCGGTGAATGCTCAAACGACTCACAGCCGCCGCAGCAGTACGAAAATCAAACTATATTTTCCGCCGCGGAAGGATTGGGACTACAATGTGGTCGCCGTCACGCGCCGCATTCCGAAGACGCGCCGCGTCGCCGATGCCGAGCTGCGCGAATTATTCAAAGGCGTTAACGACGATGAACGAAAACGCGGTCTCTTTTCGGCGTATTCGCTCGAATCAATGATTACCGGGCGCGAGGAATGCAGCCGGAAAATTATCAAACCGCTGCTCGCTTACTATAGCGGCGTAAGCATCAGAAACGGCGTGGCGACGGTTAATTTCCACAAACCGGCGGGCTGCTATCTGGAAACGACACCGGCGATGGCGAACGCCGTTATGATGCCGCTCGACAGCACGCTCAAACAGTTTAAATCAATCAAAGAAGTACAATACGCGCTCGACGGCGAGGTTATTACCGAGTGGGACGCTTGAAAGAAAAAATGTTGGGAATACCGGCAAAACGGGCGGTTTCGACAAGCCTTCGGGCGGCGGTTTTCGGTGCGTTCTTTTGGTTGCTGTCGGAATTTACCCAGCCGCCGGTCGCGGACTTGCTTTACGGATGCGGCGCGGGCGATTGCCGATATTGCGCCGATATTTTATACGACCGGGCGCAGCCGGTTCTAGCTTTTTGCGCCGCGCTTTCGTTTTACTTCCGACGTTTTTTTCAGAGCACGGGTTTCCGAGGAATTTTGAAAATCGTCGCCGTCGCAGTTTTATGTTTTCAGATTTATACGGTGTTGATAATCTGGAGCGTCGCCTCCCGGCAGGAATGCACTTCCCTGCTTCGCCCGCGAATGTTTCCGATGTTTCTGGCAGTGATCACCTCATTTCTGGTGAGCGCCGTGTGGGCGGGCATTTGCGCCGCTGCGCTGATTGTTTATTACAAAATTAGTGCTTCATCTTCTTCGGTTAAGGAGGATTTTCAGAAACCGAATGCGGACTGATTTTGAAGGACGAGGCGGCACGATTAACAGCCGAATAAATGATTATGAAACGAAACAAATTTTTCATCATTAAATTCAGTCTTACCGCTTTGTGTCTGACAACGGCGGCGAACGTCGCCTGCGCGCAGGAGGTCGAGGCGCGACGGCAGCCGTCGCTCGAAGACGCGCGGGCGGTTCTCGTCCGGCTCGCCGAGTTGAGCAGAAAACAGGAACTTCGCACGGAAGCGGCGCAAAATCTGCTGACGGGCGAAATGCTGAAGACCAAAGCGAACTCGTTCGGCAAATTGACCGAAGCGCCGGACAAGATTTTATTAACCGAGAAAAACCGAGCCGTCGGGCGGTTTCAAATGTCCGGCGCGCACGAACGCGCAGTTGATGTTTATTTTTATCTCGAATACGACAAATCGTGGAAAATTTACGCCTCGCGCGCGACGGCTCTTGCGGGAATTTTCGAGCAATCGTATTCATTTATGAAAAACCGTACGGATTTGAGCGAAACGGAAAAGCTGGATTTTGCCAACCTCAAACTGACGCTCGCGCCGGATAGGGATTTGCGCGTCTGGTTTTCCGAAAACCGGCAAAAGCTCGACGAGCTTCGCGCGCTGCTGCAAAAGACAGGCGGTAAAACTTCGACCGTTTACGTCGGCTGGGACGAAAAACAGTTTCCCGAAGCGTTCAGGATGCTGCGAAAGTTAAATCTGAGAACCGCGATTGTTAAGCCGAACGGCGACGTCGAAATCGTCATCGGCGGCATCTCGGACAACACGGTCGGCTTTCTTTATTCGCCGTCGAATAAACCTCCGGCGATCAGTCCCGATTCATACATTTGGGTCGAAAAAGTGGCGGAAAAATGGTTTCTGTTCCGCACCACATAGGTTTTTTGAGATGCCTGGAAAATTTAAGAAGCAAATTGCGTGTGCCGTCGTTTTGCTCGGTTTCGTTTCGCTTTCGACGGCGGAAACGGCGGCGCAAACGCGGCGCAAACGGAATGTTTTGCCGCGCGTCGGCATCGTCAAAAATCTCGACGAAATCAGGGACAGAATCCACGACCGCTGCGCCAGTCATTTTATTCAACCGGGAATTGATATGGTCAGGGACGAATATATTTTTATCAGCACCAGGTTTATCAACAGCTCGGGCAATTTCGACGTGGTGATGAATCTCGACGGGCGCAACGTCTGGCTAAAACCGCTGGCAACGACGCTTCGATACGACACGCGGGAACGGCGCGCGTACGCGCGGCACGAATACCGCGCGGGCAAAACGCGCGTCACGGTGAGCTTTCAGGTGCAGCCCGATTCCATCTACCCGCATCCGGCTCAAATCGTCGTCCGAAATGGAAATGCCGCCCGGACGATTCGAGCGTTTGTCGTGGAGCAATACAGCGGAGGCGAGTGATTCTATGAAAGACAAAAATTTTTGAAGCGATTAGAACTTTGCCGAGCCGGAAAATAAAACTTCGGAACATTCCTGCCTAAACAAACGGGGCGCGGGCACGCGAGCGTCGAATAAAATTAAAATTATGCAACGTTTTTTAATTTTCGCGCTGTTGATTGTCGCCGGCGCGGCGGCTGCTTTCGCGCAGCAGTCGCCTTTCAAAAACAAAGGCATCGAGCGCGTCATGGCGCAAATTGTCGAAGCATACGACGCGGAAAATCTCGGCAGTCTCGACGCGGCGCGGCTCATTCGCGGCAGAGTGCGAATCGTCATCGGGTTTATGTCCTCTTCGTCCGAGGAGGAACCGCCGGATGAAGTCGCGCGTTTTCGCTCGTTCGGAGCGGCGGAACGCTGGTTGAAGAAGCGCAATCAAAAATACGCGACTTCGTTCGGGCGAGCGCAAGCATTTACGGGCTGCTCAAAAGGCGCCTGCGGTTTCGAGCAGTCCAGCGGCATTCTCCACAATCAGTTATACCTGTCGGAAATACGTTACGGCTACCGGCAGGGTCGTCCGTTTATCAAAACGATTTATTTCCTGAACTCGGATTAACGAGACTGCCCGCGCAGGTGAATTTACCGAAATCACCATCGAAACTCGTTCGCTTTATTGCTTTTTTATAAGGATGCGAAGAATTATGAGAAAAAAATATTTGCTTTTTTGGGCGTTCGCGCTGCTGATATGGTCGTCGGTAAGCATTGCGGCGGGCGATTACGCGCATTTTCATTTTATCGGTTTTTCACGCGACGCAAAATATCTGGCGTTTGAAGAATACGGCATTAACGATTCGCTCGAAGACGATACGGCGTATTCGGCGATTTACGTCGTCAACGTCGAAAAAAACCGTTGGGCGATTGAACCCTTCCGTTCAAAAATCGAGCTCGCGCCGTTTTATAAAAACGGAAAATACGACGCGGACGAAATCGAGACGCGAGTGCGCGCGAAAAACAGGCGCCGCGCCGCGCGGCAACTGAGAAGATTTCGCATCCTGGACGGCAACACCGGCAGGCAGGTCGTCGCGCATTTAATCAACGAATACGAATTCGAATCGCCGACCGGTTCCGTCGCGCCAAACGACGCGGAAAAATCTTCAGCGAATTCCGATTCAAATTCGTCGGTCGATCGAAACGCCGCCGGCAATCAAAATACGGCGGCGAACGTCAACATTTCCCTGCCATCGAAGGAAAAATCCGAAAGCGCTCCGATGAATGATTACGTCACGTTTTTGCCGCAGCGAGTCGCCTTTACGAAACGCGGCAACGCGCTTTACCGCGACGGTTTTTACGAATTGGAAATCAAGCCCGTTCCCGTCAAACAAAAAAACTGCGACGAACACGAGCGCGATATGTTTTCGTTTGAGCTGACGCTGAAAAACGAGCGCGATCAGACGCGCGTGCTGCAAAAAGCCGGAAGAGTCCCGAAAAATCGCGGCTGTACGGACGGCTACGGCATCCAGGAAGCATTTCTCTACCGCAATAAGCTGGCAATCTTCATCGGCATTTTCACGCGCGGCTGGGAGGGCGAAAATATGCGCTTGATGGCTGTGACCGGCGATTTGGACGAATAAGGAATTATGAATATCGAGCCGCCGTCGAAATTGTTCGGCAGATTTTTAAGCGCCGTCGTTTTCGGCGCGTTGTTCGGTTCGCTGCTGACCTTTACGCCGTTCGGCAATCTTTTTTTCAGATCCGTAGACTGCTGGGATTCGCAGGACGATTTTTTGTTCAGCAGCAACCAGTACGGCTTGATTTTCTCGGCAACTCTGGCGTTTTTCATTCAATCGCTGATGGAAATTCGCGGCTGGAAAGGGTTTTTTATAACTTTCGCAATCGCGTTTTTGTGTTTTCAATTTTTTTCGCTGGCGGCGATGTATGACGTGATTTACGTTCAACGCTGCTATTTTCCGCAAAGCGATTTGATGGAGATTTTGAAAGCGCATTGGAAAAATTTTCTATTCATTTCGTTAATCAAATCCGCGTGCGCGACAATTTTCTGCACGCCGCTGCTCGTGATTTGCCAGCGGCTGGCGGCATCGTTCGCAACGGAGCGCGACGATTTCCCGCAGATCAATCCGGATGCCGGATGAAAATGTTAAGCTCGCTCTGCTCAAAATTCGCTGCCAGGGACGATTAAATCTTTATGAAAACAAGGAGTTTGAAAATCATCGATCTGAGTTTGGCGGCACGCGGCTACGGCTTTCCGGCAATCGCCTTTTTGTTTCTGATTTACGTTCCGGCTTTCGTTTGCGCCGCACAGGACGAGAATAGTCGAATCCGTATCAGCCGGATTCAAGCCAGGATTTTTTACAACAACACGGGCGCGTTTTCCGAAGACGCAATCGGCGGAAACGTGGATTTGTGGAACACGCCGTTCGATTCAAGCTATTCGACTTTGGTAATTGTCGAGCTTGACGGCGTGCCGGAATATCTGAAATCCGATATTCGCGTCGAATTCGCGGCGCGTTACATCCCATTCGACCGCGTGAAGGGCGTGCAGGTCGTGCGTCAAGTCGAAACGATTCGCAACGGCTCGGAAAACGGCAAAATATATGTCGCGTTCTGGCTCAAAAAGACGGGCTGCAACCCGGTTCGTCTGGCTGCACGAATTGTCGGGCGCAAGCAGCGATTCAGAGAAACGATAAATTTCGGCTGCGGCGAATGAGGACGATTAAAAGGCGAAAAAGATTTTCGAAAGTCATTCCAAATCGTCTCGTTCGAAGTTTGCTAAATGCTCGGCGATGCTTTTTGTCCCGGCTGATTTGCACAGCCGTTACCGGCGCGAACGAGTAAAATCGTTCGGGCAAATACGAATGCGATTCGACCGCCACAATCAACGTTAGAAACACGGTGGCAGAGCGAATCGCGGCTTAATCGTGATAAACCCCGATTTGGTTAAGTATTTTATTAGCTGAGGTCGGACCAGGCATAATAATTGGATTAATTATTCCGGCTATACAACACATTTTAGGAAATCTCCAGCCGGCAGTCGAAGGCGATTTCAAACAATTGTCGTTTTTGCTCGGCTGCCTGAATCTCGCGCTCGCAGTTTTTTTGACTTTCCAGCTTAATATTTATTTTCGCTCCGTTCAGTTTCACGCGTAGATTTTCGACGCGATTGTCATAACTTCGGTCGAGCGCGTCGGAAAGGCGCAAAATTCCGCCTAGTTTCAGTACAATCTCGCGGAGATTTGGGCTGAGTTCCGCTATTTCAGGATGCTTTTCCTTTGGCAGAGCGCCGCGATGATAGCGAGCGACGGCGGCAATCACCTTTCGCTGCTCTTCGGAGAAATCGGTTAATTCCGAGTTTCTGATAAGATACGCCGAATGTTTGTGATGGTCTTCGTGCGAAATGTAATAACCGATGTCGTGAAGCAGAGCCGCGGCGGAAAGCAGAATACGGTGCGAGCGGTCGAGATTGTATTTTGAGGCGACGGCGTCAAAAATCGTTTCAGCCAGACGCGCGATTTGCAGCGAATG
>DASVRL010000246.1:0-3952 GCA_036388635.1 Pyrinomonadaceae bacterium | reverse complement strand
TTCGGACCGCAGCCGACGATTGAAGGATAACCCCAGTAATCGGCGTTGCGGCGGCGAAACGTGTAATCGACTTCGGCGTGAACTTCGTATTCGTATTTCGCTTTTCCAACCATCGCCATCGAACGCATCTGGGCTTCGGTCGTAATATCGATCGCGTGCTGGAGCAGCTTGATTTCATACGGCGATTTGACGTGGCGCAGCTCCCCGAAAATCGGGCGCGCGTTTTCTATTTTGTAACCGGTCAAGCCTTTGACAAATTCGTTTTCGCGGCGAAATTCCGCCATTCCGATGCCGTCGCCCTCGCTTTGGGGAAGCTGTAGATAAAGCGTTTCGACGCCGGTCGAAATGCTCGCGCCTTCTTTCGGGGCGAAAGCTTTTTTCTCTTTCAGCGCCTGCATAAACGCGGCGGTTTCGCTCGAATCGAAAATCGTTTTCAAGCCGGAGATTCGGGTCGCGTCCTCGCGCGAATACATCTTGCCGTTCCAGGTTTCAAACTGCGGGTTGCGCTTCGGCAAAAACAGGTATTCCTGCACGCTGTCGCCCGTTTTCGCAATCACTAAAGTCGCGTTGGTTTGTTTTAAATTCGTCAGGTAATAAAGATTATTTTCCTGCCGGTAATAGAAATCCACGTCGCCCGCGTAGTTGCGCGGCTCGGCGCTGCGCAAAACCAAAAGGCTGTTTGCCGCCATTTTTTTGGCGACCTCGGCGCGGCGCCGGGCAAGTTCGGACTGGCGCTCCGCGTCGGTAAATTTCGGCGCGGGCGGCGTCACCCGAATCGCGGGCGGCGAGACGGATTTATCAAGCGTTTCCGCCTGCAAGCTGAACGGCATCGCCGTTACCGAAAAAGCGAATAAAGAAATAAGTGCAATGATATTTTTCTTCATAATTTCTCCAAAGAATCTGACCGCAAGAACACAAAACACGAAGGAAATATAAATAGTTTTATTAAATTTTTCTTTGTCGGCTTCGTGTCTTTGCGGTGAAAGTTATTTTAAAATCTCGATATTCAAATCCCTGACGGTTTTGTTTCCGAAAAAATCCGCTGCGAAAACGCGCAGAATATAATTTCCCGCTTCCAGATTCGCCGGGTCGAGAAAATCTTCTCGCGCCGTGTCGCCGTTGACTTCGTTCGAGACGACGTAATCAAAAATCGTCTCGGGCGTGTAACCCGACTGGCTGCCGGGCGCGTAAACCAACCTGACAAAATCTTCGTCCGGCATCCGCGCAAATGAAATTGTCGTTTTCTCTTCAATCGCGGGCGTTTTATCCGCGTCGCGCAGGATTTGGTAGCCGAGGCGATAAACGCCGAGCTTGCGCCGCGCCGCGCCGCCGTCCATCTGGTCGAAACTGCGAACGACGATGCGCGTTTTTCCGTTGAGCTTAATACGCTGATTTGCATCGCGGGTTTCAAAGGGTCGCCAATTTTCGTCCGTCAGCGAAACTTTTTCGATTACGGGAGCCGTATTGTCAGCCAGATTCGGCAAAATCAGAGCGTCCAGAGCGTTCATTTCCGCGCCGGTTCTGCCCGCAATCAGATGAACGTGGTTGAAAGAATTTAAAGTCCCGATTGCCTCGCCGGCTTCAAATCGCGCGCCGCGCGGAACGCGAACATTGTTTATTTTCCCGCTCGCGTCGCGGCTGAATTGAAATCTTTCGTCGTCGTAAAGCTTTTCGGCGGAATCGCGTCCGAGCCGGATGTGAATGTAGCCGACGGTCGGCATTCGCAAAAGCTCGCGCAGAGTGCCGAAATTTTCCGCCGCCGTCGGCTGCAGGACTTTCTCCGTGCGGACGAAGCGCGCCGTTTCGCCGTAAGCGCCCGCAATATCCAAGCCGTTATGAAACCAGACGCCTCTGTCGCTCGGAATTTCGCCGCGAATTTCGCCGATCGTGCCGGCAATTTCGCGCCGCGCTTCAGGCGGATTATACGTCCAGCGCGGCGGCTGCAGCGCGCGAAATTCCTCAGCTGTGAGGCGCAGTTTTTCTATTGCTTCGCGGTTGGTTTCCCTGCCGAGTTTTTCGCCGGTAAAAATTCTGACGGTTTGATTTTCCGCGTCAGAGGCGAAAAGATTTCCGTTTTTATCAATCGCCAAACCCGACGGTCGATTAAATCTCGACTGGCGCGGCTCGCCATCGGAAAATCCGCGTTTTGTCCCTGAAATCGTCTCGACCAGCGGAAAAAACCGGCGATTTATAGCGCGAATCGAATTTCCGTCGGCGACGTAAATCACGCCGAACCGGTCAATGGTGACGGCTAGAGGCTTGACAAATTTTGCCTGCGGCGGCAATCCGTCGAGCGAATCCGACTCGCCCGTTCCGGCAAAGGTCGTCGCATTTCCGGCGGCGTCGATTTTTCTTATTCTTTTATTTCCCGTATCGGCGACGATTAAATTTCCGTTGCTCAAAACCGCGATTCCGCACGGCGTGTCGAATTTTGCCTGGCTCGCCGAGCCGTCGGCGAAACCCTGACCGTTTCCGGCAAGCGTCGAAACCCGATCGTTTTCGACGACGCGGATTTTGTCGTTATACGTATCGGCGACGAAAATTTTGCTGCCGAAAACGGCGATGCCGATTGGCGCGTTAAACAAAGCCTGTCGCGCTTCGCCGTCCCGGAAGCCTTTTTTGCCGCCCGTGCCCGCGATTGTCTCGACGTTTCCGTTTGCCGTGTCGACGCGCCGGATTGAATGATTGCCCGCGTCGGCGACAATCAAAAAGCCGTCTTTATCGAAAGCGATTTGCGAAGGCGTGTCGAGCTTGTCGGTCACCAACTCAGTTCTTCCGTCCGCCGAAACGCGAAAAATCGCGCCTTTTTCGCCGTCCGAAACATACAAAACGCCGCCCGCATCAAACGCCAGCCCGAAAGGCTCGCCGAATTCGCGGTTTAATCCGGCAAAGGTCGCGGCGCGCGCCCAGGGCTTACGAGCCGTTTCCTCTCGGGCGCAGGAAATAAAAAAAGCTGAAATTGAAATTAAAATTAAAAGACGAAAGAATAGCTTCGGATTCATTAGTGCCATCGTAGTTTCTAAAATTTCAAGATGCAAATCTTATACGGACGATGAAATTCTGTTACCATTTTAATATTCTATAAATTTTTAAGGAGGAAAAAAGAAAATGTTTTCACTACAGGATTTACTCGGGCAGCAGCAAGGCAGCGAAGCCGTCGATCAAATCAGCCAAAACGTCGGCGCCGAACCGAGCGCCGTCAACAGCGCCATTCAGATGGCTTTGCCCGCAATTCTGGGAGGTCTGGCGAACAACGCGGCGACGCCGGAAGGAGCGCAGAGCCTGAACAATGCGCTCGAACAAGACCACGACGGAAGCCTTCTGGATAATCTCGGCGGGCTGGGCAGCCTGATTTTCGGCGGCGCTAATCAGCAACAGCAGCAGCAGACCGCTCCGCCTCGCCAGGCGGACGCGGGCGGAATTTTAGGTCACGTTTTCGGCAATAATCAGGGACAGGTCGCGCAACAAATCAGCAATCAGAGCGGTTTAAATTCCGGGCAGGTCGCGCAGATTCTGATGATGCTCGCGCCGATTGTGATGAGCTATCTCGGCAGACAGAAACAACAACAAAATCTCGATGCCGGCGGCTTGTCAAACTGGCTCGGCGGGCAGCAGCAGCAGATTCAGAACGCGCCGCAGGGCGGATTTCTGCAAAGTATGCTCGACCGCGACGGCGACGGCAGTTCGATGGACGACATCGCTTCGATGGCGATGAATTATATGACGAACCGCCGCTAATTCCGATATTTATTTCAAATATTTATTTCAAAAAGAGAGGCTTTAATAAGCCTCTCTTTTTTATGCCATCAATTTGCGCCTGTTTTCAGGGAAAATAACCTGTCGGCACGGGAACATCGCCCGTCTGCCCGAACTGATGGATAAAGCTTGCGCCGCTGCCGCTGCTCAGGTAATGCCACGTTCCGTCAGCCGGGCGAAACACCGCCAAATCTTC
>DASVRL010000245.1:0-12177 GCA_036388635.1 Pyrinomonadaceae bacterium | reverse complement strand
GAAATCGAAACGGAAAACGGTCTGGCGGCAATCGAGCAGACCGAGCGCGAAATTAATCACATCCGGCAAAATCTGACGCGCTACGACGCGATCGATTTTCCGAAAAGAGTTTTGCCGGAAAAGGAAAATTTTCTCGCGCAGCTTGCCGAAACCGAAACTTCGTGCGAAAAACTGCGCGAAGTTTTACTGTCGAAACAGGCGCTGCACGCTTTGCAGGGCATTCAGCCGCTTGAAGAAAGCTTGAATTTGCCGAATACGAATGATTTGGCGCACGCGGCTGAAAGCTTTAATATTCAAACGACGCTCACCGATTTCAGCGAATCTTTCGACCAGTTGGAGCGCGAATACAAACGCCTTAAAGCGGAAGAAGAAGTGAGCCGAAAGTTTTCAGACGAGTAATTTATGGCAAAAATCGAAATCGGCGAAACGGTCGTTCTGGTAATGCACAGCCCGCGCGAGAAAATCTTCGGCGTGCTGCACGAAATCAACGCTGCGGGCGCGTACGTGCGCGGCATCGATTTGAATGCTTTTGACGACTGGACGCGCGCCGTCGTCAGCGGCGAGCCGTTTTTCGGAATGAGCGATTATTTTTTCCCGATGTGGCGCGTGGAAAGAATCACCAGAGACGAGCGCAGCGGCGAAATCCCGTCGATGTCGGAACAATTCGAGCAGCGAACCGGCTTGAAGATTTCGGAATTTTAGGATTTTTGCTTTTTGAAAGCGTCGGCTTTCGCTTTTAAATCTTCGCTCTTTTGTTTGAAATGTTTTGCCTTTTCCGCGTCGCCCGCCTCGGCGTAAGCTTCCGCCAGTTTTGCGCCGCGCTCGACAATGTAGTTTAAAACTTCGAGATTTTTCGGGTCTCTGGCGTAAATTTCCTCGTTCAGCTCGAAAGCCTTCCGCAAATATTGCGCGAAGTTTTCGCGGTCGCCCTTTTCCGCGTAAATATCGGCGAAAGTGTTGAAAATTTCCGCCAAATCAAACTTCGTCTCGTTGTTTTTCGGGTCGAGACGCAGATGTTCTTCCAGAATCCGGCGCGCTTTTTCCAGCATTTCGAGCGCTTCCGGCGCGTGCCCGTTTCTGCCGAGCGAGTCGGACAAATTAATATAGGCGAGCGCCAGATAACGACGGTTTGCCGGTTTTTCGGGCGCCAAGGCGTAGAGCTTTTCGGTTTCGGCAAACATCCGGCGCTGGTATTCGAGCGATTGGCGGAAAAATTCCCTGGCTTCGTCCGGTTTATTTTCCTGTCTGGCTTTGTCGCCGAGCCTTTGGTAATCCGTGCCGATGCGTTGATTGGTTCGCACTAATTGACGCAGCTTTTCGGTATTATTCGGGTCGGCGGCGACGAGTTTTTCGGCGACAACGTGAGCTTGCAGGTGTTCGCGCAGGCTGTTTTCAAAGCCGACCGCCGTGTCGCCGTAGCGAATCAGCAAATCGACCAGCTGCATACGACTTTCGTCGCCGGCGGGCTCGATTTTTTCCAGCTCGTCGTATAAATTCAGAGACTTTTCGACCAGCTCGCGCGAATTTCCGCCCGCCCGCGTCATCAGAAAAGCGAGACTGTCATACGCTTTTATCAAATCGATTTTCGCTTTGGCGTCGGCGGGCGCGTCTTTAACCACTTCTTCGAGCAGCGCAACGGATTTGGTGTAGCTCGCCAGCGCGCCTTCCGTGTCGCCGATGTTGGCGGCGTAAATTTTTCCCTGCGCGTCGCCGAGTTTCAGATAGGCGAGCGCCAGTTCTTTTTTTAGCTCGTTGTCGCCGCCGGCGTCCGCCGCCAGCGCGTCCAGATATTGCAGGGCGTCTTTGACCAGCATCTCGCGCACGGCGGTCGAGCCTTCCAAATCGGCAATCGCGTCGTGATATTTAAAAACGACCGAGTTTGCCAGCTGCCGCACGTCTTCAAAACGCTTTTCGGCGAGAATCCGCTGCTGCTGCGCGCGATGCGCCTGCCAGATGGCGACGGTGATCCCGACGCAGAGCGAAAGAAAAATCAGCGCGGCGGCGGTCACGCCGATGCGGTTGCGCTTGATGAATTTCGTCGCGCGATACGAAAACGTGTGCGGGCGCGCGCGCACCGGCAAGCCTTCCAGATAGCGGCGAATGTCTTCGGAAAACTGCCCGACCGAAGCGTAACGCTCAGCCGGTTCTTTTCGCAGGGCTTTTAAGATGATGTTGTCCAAATCGCCCTTTAACAAATGCGGATTGCGGATTGCGGATTGCAGATTTCCCTTTTGTTTTTCCGCCTCGATTTGCTTTGACAAATCAACGCGGCTGCTGGTTTTTTTATTTCGCGTTTCGCGCTCCGCGCTGCGCATTAAAGCTGTTGACGGGCGAACGAGCTCACCTTCGAGAACCGCTTTTTCGATTTCGATTTGACTGTTTGAGTCGATGCGATAAGGTTTCTGCCCGGTCAAAAGCTCGTAAAGAATCACGCCGAGGCTGTAGACGTCGCTGGTCGTCCCGATTCGTTTTCCGAGAATTTGTTCGGGCGAAGCGTAAGCCGGCGTCATCATTCCGAACTGCGTCGCCGTGCCGATTGCTTCCGCCGTTTCGGGCGTTAAAACTTTGGCGATGCCGAAATCCAGCAGCTTCGGCGCGCCTTCGCTGGTGACCAGAATATTTTTCGACTTTAAATCGCGGTGAATGACGAGGTTTTGATGCGCGTATTGAACGGCGGAACAGACCTGCCTGAAAAGCCGCAGACGCTCGTTGACGCTTAAATTTTTCGTGCGGCAGTAATCGTCGATAAACTCGCCTTCGACAAATTCCATCGCGTAGAACGGCAAGCCCTCGCCGGTCATTCCGCCGTCGAGAAAGCGCGCGATATTCGGATGCTCGAGCGTCGCCAGAATCTTTTGTTCGTGGCGAAAACGGCGCACAATCGCGTCCGTGTCCATTCCGCGTTTGATGACTTTGAGCGCGGCTTTCTGCGTGAAATTGTCGGCTTCGCGCACCGCTTCGTAAACCGCGCCCATTCCGCCGCGCCCGATTTCGCCGATGATTTTGTAATTGCCGATTTTTTCGGGAATTTTCGTGTGCCTGCCGCCGGTGAAAAGCTCAAAAGCGTTTTTCTCAAACGCGTCCTCGCTGTCTTCGGCGTCTGCAAAACCGAGCATTTTTTCAACTTCGCGCCGCAGAGCGAGGCTGTCGCAGGCGCTTTCGAGAAAGTCTTCCCTTTCGGCGACGCTCATTTCCGCCGCCCGGTTGAAGATTTCCTTGATTTTTTGATAACGCTCGGCGTTCATAAGATTCGGCATTCGGGATTCAAGATTCGAAATTCAAGATTCTCGATAGCTGGCGGCAAATCCCGAATTCTGAATCCCGAAAGCCGAATCCTGAATCAAAGTTGCGTTTTCAGCCACGCTTTCGCCATTTTCCATTCGCGTTTAACGGTCGATTCGGAAATGCCTAAAACTTCGGCGACTTCTTCGACGGTCAAGCCGGCGAAAAATCTCAGTTCGACGATTCGCGCCGCGCCCGCATCAACTTCCGCCAGGCGTTTTAAAGAAGCATCGAGCGAGACCAGATCCAGATCCGCTTCGCCGTTGGAAAAGCTTATCGCATCGTCGAGCGAGATGCGCGTGATGCCGTCGCCGCGTTTTTTGGCGTTGCGCTGGACGGCGTAATTGACCAGAATCCGCCGCATCATCTCCGCCGCAATCGAGAAAAAATGCGCGCGGTTTTGCCAGTCGACCTCGTGCTGTTCGAGCAGGCGCAGGTAAGCTTCGTGAACGAGCGCCGTCGCCTGCAACGTGTGATTTTCGCGCTCGGCGCGCAGTTGATTTGCCGCGACGCGGCGCAGCTCGTCGTAAATCAAAGGCAAAAGCTGGTCGAGCGATTCCTTATCGCCGCTTTGCGCTTTATTCAGAAGCTGGGTTACGTCGGGTTTGCCGGTCATTTAAAAAGTTTGGATTCGAGAGTTTAAGAATGGTTGTCCCGACAGACATTCTACAAGAAAAATTTAAAAAACCTAATTATTTAAAGAAACATTCAGCCGTTTTCGTAAAAATTTCCGCGATTCAGACCGCCGCGCCGGTCGCTGTTTTTTTTGTTACCGGCGAAACTTGCAGAAGTTTTCGTTTTCCACTAACTTAGAAAAGCTTGGCGGTAAAAAATTTTCTCTAAATGAAAGAAATTTTTGTTTCATACGTGAAACAACATTTCACAAAAACATCTTTTTGTGTTATTCTGATAACAGTCTGACAACAAAGCTGGACGATAGATAACACAAAAGGAGAAAGAAAACATTGGCTAAAGAGGCAGTGGCAATGAGCATGGACAAAAGCAAGGCTGTCGAAGCAGCTCTGGCAAATATTGAAAAAAAATTCGGCAAAGGCTCGATTATGCGAATGGGCGAGCGCGTGTCCGAGCAGGTCGGCTCGATCTCGACAAATTGTTTGAGCCTGGACGCGGCAATCGGCGTCGGCGGTTTTCCGCGCGGCAGAATTATTGAAGTTTACGGACCGGAAAGCTCCGGTAAAACGACGCTCGCCTTACAGGTCGTCGCGTCGGCGCAGAGCCTGGGCGGCATCGCCGCTTACATCGACGCGGAACACGCGATGGACCCGGAATACGCGACCAAACTCGGCGTCGATATCGACGATTTGTTGATTTCGCAGCCGGATTCGGGCGAGCAGGCTCTGGAAATCGCGGAAACGCTCGTGCGCTCAAACAGCGTTGACGTTATCGTCATCGATTCGGTCGCGGCGCTTGTTCCGCGCGCCGAACTGGACGGCGAAATGGGCGATTCGCTTCCCGGACTTCAGGCGCGCCTGATGTCGCAGGCTTTAAGAAAACTAACGGCAATCGTCGCGCAATCGAACACCTGTTTTATTTTCATCAATCAGCTGCGCGAAAAAATCGGCGTGATGTTCGGCTCACCCGAAACGACGACCGGCGGAAAAGCGCTGAAGTTTTACGCTTCGCTTCGACTGGATATTCGCCGCATCGGCGCGATCAAGGAAGGCGACCGCCACGTCGGCAATCGCACGAAAGTCAAGATGGTGAAAAACAAGGTCGCGCCGCCGTTTCGCGAATGCGAATTCGACATCATGTACGGCGAAGGCATCTCGAAAGAAGGCGATATGCTGGATTTGGCGGTGACCAACAACATCGTCGAAAAAAGCGGCGCGTGGTTTTCCTATAAAGGCGAGCGGCTCGGACAGGGACGCGAAAACGTCAAAAATTCGCTCAAGGAAAATATTGAGCTGCGTGACCGCATCGAGCACGATGTAAAACTGGCGCTCGGCTTGATTGAAAAAGAAGCTGAATAGTTTTATTTGAATTCGGATACAGCAAAAAGGCGAGGGAGTTTTATATAAATTTATATAAAACTCCCTCGCCTTTTTGCTGTAAATTAAAAATTCTTTTACGGCTTTCTGACCGTCGGCGGTTTATTTACCGAATCGACCTTGTTCGACGCCGGTCTGTTCGGCGAATCCGATTGCGACGAATTCGGGTTTTCCATCGGCGGAACGTTTTGTTTCTGCATAGTCTTCGGGTCGGGAATGCCGGGCGTCGGCGTTCCGCCGGGCTTGAGCGGCTGGTTCGCCTTTTTCGGGTCGATTCCCGGTATCGGCGTCGCGCCTTTCGGCAGAGCGTTCATATTAACCACGGTCACATTAGCCGGAATGCCGGGCGTATTGCCCGAAACCGGCATCGGGCTGGTCGTAATTCCTTCGGGCAGCTTCTGATTGCTAGCGGCTGAATTGCCCGCGTTGGCATTAGCGGCTGCGTTCGGTTCGCTTGCCGAGCTGCAAGCCAGGTTAAATCCTAAAATCGAGCAAAATAAGACAAATAAAAATTTCTTCAACATCAAAAAAAATCCTCGCTGACTAAAAATAAAAATAGCTGTGCCGGCTTGAATGTAGCGTCTCCGGGGGACGGCGACGGCGTTCAAACCGGCACGGGCAGGTATCAAACGGACTTCGGAAGGTATATTTGTAGTAGCTGAAACATAGGCAAACAACTACTAAATTGTGATTATATTCCGATTGGTCAAATTGTCAATACTAAATTTAATAATAAGCCGTATTCTCGACTGATTTTGCGGATTTTCAATAGAGATTTGACAAGTGGAAAAGGCTTCTTTACACTAATTTACTTGCTCCGGTAAATAATTTATCGAGCAAAACGGCTTGGTAGCTCAGTTGGTAGAGCAGCGGACTGAAAATCCGCGTGTCGGCAGTTCAATTCTGTCCCAAGCCACTTTATTTTTCAATAGTTTAGGGCTACTTTTTAGTAGCCCTTTTCGTTTTGGTGTGTCGTTGGTCTGTCAAAAGATTTAAAAGTGATATTATTTGTCTCGAAAATGACCCTTTTTGAGACATTAACGGTAATTTGCGCTTATTTCGGATTTATGCCGCAAAGTTACGGCATAATAACTTGTTCGGCTTCTTCGATTGCTTAAACGCTCAAGGATTTATGAAAAAACTATTTTCAGTTCTAAGCAGTGTCCTAATATTGTGTTGCCGTGAAATTATTATCCAGAACAAGGAGTCTTTTTGATACAGAGTTAGCAATTTATGATATTTTGATTACTCCGCAATCAACCAATTTCCGTTAACTCGAAATATTTATATTCCGGGAGTCACAGCGCAACGCAGCCGCAGATTAAAACAGAGGAAGGAGCAACAGCATGAGGATTTACGAGGAACGGACATATGGAGGAGAATTTGACGTAGATATTAGTTTGGAGCTTTATGATAACAATCGTTTTTCCTACTCCGAAAGTTATTTGAGCTGGGGCGGAGGCTATTCTCACGAGATTAAGGGAACCTGGCGGCAAAGCGGCGACACGGTTTTCCTGCTAGTCGAGGATGTAGGGGAATCTCATAATCCCTATCAATGGGAAATAGGTCGAGAGCAGCAGGCAATCGTGCGGGACGACAGCATTGACCTGGGAGACGGCGTTGGTACCCTGCATCTCCTGCGCGACAAGCCTGTTCAGGCTCAACAGCCAAAAGTCGCAAAAGCCGTTCAACCGGATGACGCGGGGCAGCAGAAAAAACAACTTCCGACCGTTGCCCGTTTACATTTCAAAGACGGCACAACCCAGGAAAGACCGCTCACGAACCAATGGATGTTCGGTCGGTTTGACCAACAGTTTTATAGATTGGTTGATGAAAACCAGAACACCACAAATTTCTTTAAACTTCGTCAAAACTCCAAAGATTTCGATTCACCGGTTGCCGAATACGATGAGATTGACTTCACTCCGACTGTCGAATCCGATGACTTTTCCGATTGAAAGGGAGTGACATCATTCATCTTGCAGATTTTGGAGATAGCAAACGTGCTTTCATGACATCAATAAAGTATAGTCTGCCAGCAATACATTATTAGAATACTAGTCGACTTGGAAGCGGATGTAACAAGTTCGAATTGCCTGGTGAAGGCAAGTCCAAAGCCGAACAAGTCGTTGCACCAAAGCGCGAAACAGCAACTTTCTTGTTGTCTCAAAACCGCCCCTTTTTGAAACAGTAAAAATAGGCTAAAAAGTGTATCATAAGTCATACCTTTTGAGACACCTGGCTTTGTTGCAAAAGCCGTTTATAAGACAGACTTTTGCAAAACCTTAAGCATATTTGCAGACAGTGTAACTTTCCAGAAAAGGGCATCAATATTGATGCCCTTTTATTTCTTTATGTTTATCTGTTCCATTTATCGAAAAATCATTTTCTCAAAGTGTGCGGTTGCGTCTTGTTGCATACCAGGCAAAACGTGAGAATAAATGTCCATCAGGGAATCCAACCGGCGGCGTAAGACCAATGCAAATTACTAACCGCTTCTTCGGAAATTCCGGGAAACAGACTTTCGCAATCAGCCGCAAATGAATTTTTATTGTTGTCGTATGCCGAACCGTACCAGGGTATCGCCATTGCCGCTCGATAAACTTTTTCAGCGTCTTCGGCAGCTTTTTCTCCGTATTTTTTCCTTATTTCCTCGGGGCTGGCAGAGTAGTGCATTCCGAGAATTTCATTGATTAGCGCCATCGGAGTAGATATTTCACTCATATATTTTATTTGAATTTAAGTTTATCTTTATCAATTCGGAAAATATCTATTTTAATAAAGTAAAGGTCGGTTAATCAAAGATTTTACAAGGATTTAACAAGTCATTAAAGGTGAAAGCGACGCCGCCGGCAGCAGCGGCGGCTTTCCTGATTCCGTCTCAACCACCGTGTTTTTCAAAAGTTCAGGGCTGCTTTTTAGCAGCCCTTTTTTGACTTAGCACAACAATTTCATCTCTTTATGCGAAAAGATTCTGCGCGTTAATTTAAATAATCGAGCTACAGATCAGCGGCGGGCGAAAATGTAGTCAGCGGACAAATTTTTTATAGAATAGAATTTATTCTTTTTCTGATTTGTCTCGATTCGCTCTAAAACCGCCGGTACAAATTAAAGCCGATTATCAGCCGGCGCGGCGACAGCAGCAGATTGCTGGAGTTGTAGCGGCTCGTGGTGGTCGTCTGCGTGTTTGAAAACGTCAGCGCAAACGCGTGTTTTCCGATGTTTCTTTGAATCCCGAAGCCGATTGACGGCTTCGAGATGTTGCGGAAACCGGTGACGTTGAAATTGTTGTCGAAAAGCGCTTCGACCTGACCGAGCTTGAAACCGGTGCGCGGCGTGAAATCGAATAAAGCCAGCAGATTCGGCGTAATCAACACGCTCGCGCCGAAGCCGAACGAAGCGCCGTGCGTCGGCAGGCGAAACGAATTGGCGACGGTCGCCGGCGGAAAAAAATCTTCGGGGCGCGGATTGAAGCGGCGCGCGCCGTTCGCGTTCAGATGCAGCGCGGGCGAAAAGAAAAGATACACGCGTTTGCCGATGCGGCTGGAAATCATCGCCTGCAGGTTGTAGTTGTATTCTTCGGTAAAATTGCCGTTGCCCTCGACGCTGGCATACGTCGTCAGAGCAACCGGCGATTTCGCGCTCTGCGCCAGCCAGTTATAGCCGAAACCGATTTCGATTGTCCGGCACAAGCCTCTCTGGCACAAAGGCGAGCGATTTGCCGTGACGTAAAGCTTGTCGGTAATCCCGTAGGTGACGGCAAACGAGGAAATGGAAAAGCTGTCAAAGCCGAGCAGATTTCTGCCGCTTTCGCTCAGAGGATGAATCGGTTGCGAAAAACGGTGTGTAAATCCGAGATTCCAGCTTCTCTTCGGAACTTTTTTCGGCGTCGGAACATTAATCAGACGATAATCATACGGCTCTTCGCCCTCGTCAAAATCGTAGACGCTTTCTTCCTGAGTTTCCTGGGTTTCGACCTTTGCCGTCTCGGTTTGTTTCGTCGTTTCGACGGTTTTTTCCTGAGCATTAGTCGTGACGGAAGCGGCGGTAATTTGCTCGACGGTTTTTCTGGTCGTATCGACGCGAATCTTTTCGCCGTTCGATTCGATTATCAAAATGCCCGGCGCGGTTTCGTCAAAAACCACCTTGATGTTGCTTTTCGGCGGCAGGTTTTTGCTCGTTTTTTCGCTTTCGACGCCGATTTGTTTGGCGGGCGGATCGACATTTTCAGGCAAACTCTGACCGCGCGCCGCCGCGGCGGCAACAACGATTAACAACGCCCCGACATAGACAATATTTCTGAAAACGACAATCGTCCTGAAAATTTTTTTAGTCATAAATAATAAACCTCGGAATGTTTTTGGTGCGTCAATATTCAAAATCCGAAGATAAAAAAGCATGGCTTTTTAATTCGTTTCGGATTTTGATTTAAATTAATTAGCGTCCTCGCCGTCCGTCAGTTTCACAGGCGGACGGCGAGGACGCAGGCGGCAGAACTTATTCCGAAATTGAAGTTTTTTATTATCGTTATTATTCTTGTTGTCCATCACGATAAACTGCAATTTCGGCTTTATTGTTGCTGCCGCCAAAGCCGGCAGCGGCAATCGCCCGAATAAAACCGAGCTTTTGTCGCTAGGGCACGAAAGCGTTGGGAATCGGTCGGTCGCCGGTCGCGCCGAACTGCACGCCCGTAAAGCCCTGCGTGCTTCTCAGCTGATACCAGACGCCGTCGCGGAAAACCGCCAGATCGGTTTTGGCGTCGCCGTCGTAATCGGCGGGCGCGGGCAAATCCGTCGAAATTCCGAATTGCGTGGCGGTAAATCCGGTCTGGCTTCGCAGTTGATACCAGACGCCGTCAGCCGGTCGAAAAACCGCCTGGTCGGCTTTCCCGTCGCCGTCGTAATCGCCGACGACAGGTTTGTCGGTCGAATTTCCGAATTGAACCGCCGCAAAACCAGCCTGACTGCGGAGCATATACCACGCTCCGTCCGATGGACGAAAAACCGCCTGGTCGGCTTTGCCGTCGCCGTCGTAATCAGCTACGACGGGCTTATCGCCGTTGGCGCCGAACTGCACGCCGCTGAATTGACCGCCCGCTAAATTCAGCATAAACCACGTTCCCGTAGACGGGCGGAAAATGCCGAGCTCCGCTTTTCCGTCGCCGTCAAAATCGGCAGGCTGCGGAATGTCGCCGGCAGCGCCGAATTGAACCGCCGTAAATCCCGCCTGGCTTCTCAGCACGTACCAGGTGTTATCGCGATAAACCGCCAGATCGGTTTTATCGTCGCCGTCGTAATCGGCGGGCGCTAGTTTATCCGTCGAGATGCCGAACTGCGTGGCGGTAAATCCGGCGGTGCTTCTGAGCAGATACCAGACGCCGTCAGCCGGTCGAAAAACGGAAACATCGCTTTTGTCGTCGCCGTCAAAATCAAAGACGGGCGGGCGCGCCGCCACCGGCGGAGCCGGAGCGGACGTCGCGTTGGTCGTGTAAATCTGGTCGCCTTCAGGAGTTCCGTCGTTGTTTGCCTGATTGCCGCCGGAATAAAACGTGACGGGTCCGACGTTTGTTGCCGGCGCGGTCCAGTTAAAAATCCAGACCGCTCCGTTTCCCTGATTGGGAAAAGTTCCGGCGGTCGTGTGTTGTATATAACTGCGCCCGCTGGCGCTGACGATTTGAGTGCTGCCGCCGCCGGTGCCGAAGCTTCCCGCCATTGTCGTGCCCGCCAGAGCAGTCAATTGAAAACCCCAGCGGCGACGCGTCTGGTCGGTGGTCTGGTGACGCACCACGATTTGATAAGTCTGACCGGGATTGTAATTTTGCGGCGCGGTAATGGAAAATTGTCCGGTCGGCTTATTCAGCAGGTGACAACTCGAACAGGTCGTCTCGCCCGGCGCGCCCGTCATTCCCGGCGGCGGTCCCGCAATTGACGCCTCGCCGGTATGGACAAAACGATTATTTTTTGTCGCCAACGCCGCCAATGCCAACCCGATAAAAAGCAGCAAACACAGAACTTTTATTTTTTTCATATTTATTTAACCCCAAATTAGCCGACCCCGCTCAATTTCACTGTAATTTCATAAAAAATAATATTTTTCAAACGCGCCCGTCAGCGCTTAAAGCCGCGCACGTGTTCCCAGACGGCGCGAATCTGTTCCGGGCTGAGAGAGCTTTTAAAACCGGGCATTTTGCCTTTGCCATTCGTAATCGCCCGAATTCCTCTGGCTTCGCTTGCCTGCCATTGCGGATTGGTGAAATCCTTCGCTCCGGTTTGTTTGCCTTTCGGCGTCTGCCCGCGCCCGTCGCTGCCGTGACATCTGGCGCAGGAGGCGGCGTAAATCTCGGCTCCGCCGCGCGCCTGGACGACGACTGCTGCTGCTGCTCCGTTTTTTGAATTAACCGTCAGTATCGTCAAAACAAACAAAATCAAAGCCAGCACCGCAAATAGCTTGATTCTCGTTACTGATTGAAGCTTCATTTTTACTTCTCCTTTTTCGTTTGCCCGAATGGGCGCATTCGCAAGCCGACCGGCGACGCGGCGACCGAAAATCAGAAGCTCGATAACCCGAGGAGGCTAATCTTTCACGTTATCTTTTTTCTTCCGGTTCGCGGCGTTAATCGCCGCGCGGCGCCGGTCAGCTTGCGAATGATTTTTTGTTTTCTTTCCCGCGATTGATTCTAAAAACGTCGATCGATAATTAATTGACAAGCGAAAGGCTTTCTATCTCGACGGTCGTCTCCCCCGAGTCGAGGCGAAAATTGTAAATTCTTTCTTTCAAAGCCGGAAAAACAAATTCGCCGCAATCGTTTAAGAAAACCTTTTCGCTTGTCTCGGCGGAGAAAAGCTCCGCGCTGGCGGACGAGGCGCAATCGGGAAAAACCTGTCCG
>DASVRL010000244.1:0-12838 GCA_036388635.1 Pyrinomonadaceae bacterium | reverse complement strand
TTGCTCGAAAACCAGCGTGTAGCGGTATTCGCCCGTGCCGATGAGAATTTCCGCCAGGCGTTGATTCATCCGCACGCGCTCGTCTTTCGCCACGCCGCCCGGCATTTTCCGGAATCGCTCGACGAGCTGAATCGGAAGCTGGTCGTAGCCGTCGCGCAGGGTGAGAAAAACGGTCTCGTCGTTGTATTCGGTCGCCGGAAGCTGCGTCACGGCGTTGGCGTTGGCGACGTTTGCGTCGTAGCCGCCCGCGTCTTTCATAAATTGATAACCTTCGTTGCTCAGCACACGATACATCAAATCCCAGAAGCCGTATTGCCAGAGCGGTTTGCCGAAAACCTTAATCTTCATCTGGTCGCACAGGCTCAAATTCGCCATATTCGGGTAGATATTATTCATTACCTGAACCTGCAAATTCGTCGGACCCAAACCGCGCTCAGACCACGCCAGATTGTAAGGCACTTTTTTCGGGTCGGAGAGTTCGTGCAGGCGCAGGTGTTTTCCGCGCAGGTAGAAAAGATTGCAGTTTGAGCCGACCGGCGCGGGCGCGCCCATCGGAAATTCCTTGGTCGGTAAATTCAGATGCTCGACCAGATTCGTGACCATCACGTGCTGCGACGGAATATAGCGCATTCCGCCCAGCTCGGCTTTCACGTTCGGCAAGCCCGGCATCGTGACCGTGTAAAGTCGCCCGCCGATGCGGTCGCTGTATTCAAAGAGGGCGACGTTCGCCTTCGCGCCTTTTTCCTGTTGAAGCCGCCACGCGCAGTAAGCACCCGAGACGCCTCCACCGACGACGGCAATATCTAAGTCCATATTCAGCTCCTTTAGTCTGTGACCAAAGCCGCCGGTGATAAAACTTTAAAAGATTTTGCCCGCGAAAGACGCGAAACCGCGTGAAAATCCGATTGGTTTTTTCGTATATTTCGTGTGTTTCGTGGGCACATTTCTTAAATTCCGTTTAACCGGCGGCTTTTTGGGTTAAATAGTATGATTCGTTGTTTTAAAATCAGTTCGGTTTATCGCTTTCCGGTGCTTTTTTAGCTCCTTCATAAACGGGTTTTGTCATAGCATAGCTTCAATAAAAACCTTGGTTGCGGCAGGAAATGCGGCGAGAAAAAACACCTCTCAGGAAAGCCCGCAGGATGAAGAAAATAGTAGCTTTGAAGAAGCGGACTTGTCAATAATTTTATTTAAAAACTTAACAAAAAAATGATTCTGCCGTCCTGCAAAAGAGCGAGCGCTTTAAAAGCGCGCACCTTTTGCAGGACTTCATCCGCAGGCAACGTTAAATTTTTTACAAGCGCTTTTTTTTCATTCCGCTCTATCCGCTCTATACGACGTGAGTCGGAATATCTCCTTTTGCCAGATAACCGAGAGCGGTTATGCTCGGCAGAAAGACGTAGAGTCCGCCTTTTGTGACGATCAGTTGGGTTAATCCTTGCAGCGTTTCATAATCCGCGGCGTTCGAAGGGTCGCCCGTGCAGTATGAAAATTCGGTTGTCGATGGCGACGCGGCGGCTGGCGGCGGACCGAATAGCGGGTCGTAGCCGCTGTTATTCGGGCTGCCGTCGTTGGTACTGAAATGCCCGTTGATAATCCATGTGTTCATCAGAAATTCGAACTGATTTTGCAAATCGGCTCCGATAAAAAGTCCGACCAGACCGCGGTCTTGACCGATAGTCGCTTTATTTGCCGGGTCGTAAGGCGGTCCGTAAGGGCGTGCCCGCCGCAGAATACGGTGCTGGTTTGCCATATTCGAGTTTCCGGTCACGCTGTTGTCGTCTCGCGGATTTGCCCGTCGAATATGACCGGCGTACGGACAGGCTTGACCGTTGTCGGGATTTCCCAACGGCGCGGGCTTCGGCTCCTGATGAGCGGAAGGCGCGACGTAATTAAAATTATTTAATTCGTATTCGCCTTTCAGCGATTCGCCGAGCAGATGCAGATTTTCCGGTTTTGCGGGCGAGTCCTCGACCGGCGTTCCGTCGCGCCAGCGACCGCACATTTTCGAGGCGATAAATTCAGCTTTTGACGCGCCCTGCTGATTGATGAATTTCTCAAAGCTCTCGACATCCTGAGACAACAGGCGAAAAGCGGCGAAAGAACCGTTGTCGAGCAATGGATGCGCGCTGTAAGTCGGCGGCGACGAGCTGTTGCCGGCGATAAGATTGATTATAAAGCGCCACGAATCGACGTCCGGTCGGTCATCCAGTTCCGGATCGGTTTCGGAAAAACCCGCAATCCGCGGCTGCGAAATGCCGTCGCGATAGCCGAATTGAATTTGCTGCCCGGCGTCGTCGAGCGGGTCTGAATCCTGTATAAAAGCGAGAACGGCGGAATCGTCTCCAATCATTTTCAACAGCTGTTCGTGCCATTCTTCGCGCGCCTCAAAGGTCGGAGCGTAAAGGCTGAACAGAATATCAAGCGATGTGTTCGCCGGAGTCTGGTTCGGCAGCTTCCAGCCTTCGCTCTGCCACCAGTTTGAAGGGTCGCTCGGTCCGGTATCGCCGATCGAGCTTGCCGTCGCCGGGTAAGCCGCGCCATACGGATTCGCCGCGCTGTACGGGTCGGCGGCGCGCCCGAATCGCGCCATCAATTGATAGCTTTTGTTGTAAACGGTTTTGTAGTTTGGCGGCGTTATCAGCTTCATCAAACCGCTTTTGGTCAAGCCGATGTTCAAACGGTAAGCCGGTCTCGCGTCCTGCGAATGCCATCTGGTGGCGGGCGTAATAGTCAGTGGCGAATCGGCAGTTCCGGGAACGAGCTTTCCGCAAAATTCTCTGACCGCCGGAATATTCGCTTCCGGAATCGTAAAAATCAGAAAGCGAATGTAGTTATACCCGCGATAGCCATTTATCATAAGCCCCTGAATATCGTCGTAAACCGGTTGTGCCGCGACGCCTTCAGTCGCGCCGGGAACGTAATTGTCGATTTTCATAAAATTTTCTCCGAAAACGTTGCTGGTAAAATGAGAATATGCCAGACAAATCACGTCGATAAGGCGGTAATCTGCCTGACAAATTTAATTAAAGCCGGCTTGAACTTAAACGGGCGGCGTCGAGGTCGCGAAATCAATCGGCGGCGCCTTGACCGGATATAATTCAAGCGCATTCGGATAGCCGTTGGAAGTGTTGAGAATTTTCCCGATGGTCAATCCGGGGAAAGTAGCGCCCAGAAAATAAGGCTTCCAGTCCGGGTTCGGGTTGGCGATATTGGTCGGGCTGGTGGCTGCGGGGCGCGTCGGGTCAGCCCAGTTATAGCGCATCAGAAGCGCGACGAAAGCGTCGGGATTGGCAAAAGTGCCGCCGTTAGCCAGAATTCCCTGCGCGCTGGTCGGGTCGTCCGGGTCGACAAAACCGGTTTCGTCGAGACTTTGCAGCACCGTCGCGTCCAGCAGAGCCGAAAAGGTCGGGCTGCTGGTAAACGCGCCGATATAAGGACCAAAATCGGCGTCGTAAATCGACAACACGACAGCCAAATCTCTCGGCTCTTTCGTATCCGGATTCGGCGGCGGAACCTGAAACGCTGGAAAAGGCGGCGGCGGATTTTGCTCTGCGCCCGCCGCGAGCGCGTAAATCATAAAAAAATGAACTCCCGTCGCCGGTCGCGGGTCGGATTGAGCGGTCGAATCGGCGGGCGGGCTGCCGGAAAACAAAGTATGCAGAGTCGATATGCCATCCGATTCAAGCGGCGGTTTAGAGCCGTGTTTGAGCGGCAGGAAAAGCAAAAGCAGATGCTGCTCCTCGGGAGCCGACAGGGAAGTGACCGCGCCAATGTCTGTTGTTTCTGTAGTCATAATTTTCCTTTTGGTTATATTTTTTTAGACTTGTGTAAATTTGTGCCGCTTTAACCGTTTTCGATAAATTGTCCGGTCATCCGAAACCTTCCAAAACGCCGCACAATACCAGTTTTTACCTTTAATTTCAAAACAAAAAACGACAACTCTCGAATTCATCCCGCGCGAAACCGCCTGCTCTTTCGGATTCAAACAGAGCGCAGTTTTCTTAAAAATATTTCGCCGGTCTGTGGGAATACCGGCGGGGATTTTCACCCGGATGAATTGGATTGTTGTCGGTTGATTTTTATTTTAAAATCTTTACTCGGCAAGGATTAAAATCTATTTCCGAAGGTTTGTCAACATTTTTTATAAATATTTTTATTCCGCCGCGCCGATTTTTATTTCGCCTTCCGAGCTGTCCGGCGGGGCGGCTTACATTAAAGATGGAAAACTCTGAGAATGCGAATAATTATTTTCTTTCTTTATCCGGCTAAATTTGTGTGATTTGATTTCTCAGCCGCCCGGCGGCTTTTGACGAAGTTCCGGCAAACACCAGCGGAATACTCGATTCGTCCGGTGGGCTGACGCTTTAGGTTCGTAAATTTCCTACGGCTTTGTCTCTCGTTCCAAAAAAATATTGTATTTTTCCGAATTTTGCCACAATATATGAAGCGAAAACACTTTTTATATGCGAATCGTGGTCTTGAAAGAATCGGCGACGGACGAAATTCGCGTCGCTCTGGTTCCCGAATCGGTTAAAAAACTCGTCGCGGCGGGAAACGAACTGCTGGTTGAAGCGGGCGCGGGCTTGTATTCCGGCGCGAGCGATGCCGACTATGAACGGGCGGGCGCGACCATTTCGGCTGACCGGGAAGAATTGCTGCCGCAAGCCGATGTTTTGCCGGCAATAAATCGTCCTGCCGAAGCGGCTTTATCAAAACTGAAAAAAGGCGCCGTCATCGTCGCTCTCCTGCGCCCGCTGGACGAGCCGGAAAAATTGCAGACGTTTATCGACAAAAGCTTGACGGCGATTTCTCTGGAAATGGTTCCGCGCACGACGCGGGCGCAGGCGATGGACGTTTTGTCTTCGATGGCGACGATTGCCGGTTACAAAGCCGTTTTGCTGGGGACGGAAAAACTGCCGCGAATGCTGCCGATGATGACGACGGCGGCGGGCACGATTCCGCCGGCGCGCGTGCTGGTCGTCGGCGCGGGCGTTGCCGGTTTGCAGGCGATTGCGACGGCGCGGCGGCTGGGCGCGGTCGTCGAAGGCTTTGACATTCGCGCGGCTGCCGGCGAAGCCGTGCGCTCGCTCGGCGCAAAATTTCTCGAACTCGAAAACGTCAACGCCGAAGGCGAAGGCGGCTACGCGAAAGAAGTCGGCGAAGACGTGATGGAAAAAGCCCGCGAGCTTTTGACGCGAGCGGCGGCAAACGCCGACTGCATCATCACGACCGCGCAGGTGCCGGGCAGGCGAGCGCCGATTTTGATCACGCGGGAAGCGGTCGAAGCGATGAAAAGCGGCTCGACGATTGTCGATCTGGCGGGCGCGGGCGGCGGCAACTGCGAGCTTTCCGCGCCCGACGAAATCATTAATCACAACGGCGTTTTCGTCTACGCGCCGACGAATCTGGCGGCGACGATTCCGGTTCACGCGAGCCAGCTTTTTTCGCGCAACGTCGCGGCGCTCTGCCATCTGCTGGCGAAAGACGGCGCGCTGAATCTCGATTTCGCCGACGATATTCTGAACGGCTGCTGCATCGTTCATCAGGGCGAGATTCGGAACGAAAGAATCAGAGAGATTTTCAAATCGACATAGCTATATGAATACGGAAACCATCATCAGTCTGCTTTACGTCTTCGTGCTGGCGGCATTTCTCGGTTATCTGGTCATCTCGAAAGTTCCGCCGCTGCTGCATACGCCTTTGATGTCGGCGACGAACGCGATTTCCGGCATTTCGCTGGTCGGCTCGATTGTGCTGGCTGGCTCGCATCACGACAATGTGAGCACGATTTTAGGCGTCGTCGCCGTGATTTCCGCGACGATCAACGTCGTCGGCGGTTTTATGATAACCGACCGGATGCTCAGGATGTTTCAGGAAAAAACCGGAAAGAAACGATGAACAAAACTCGATTTTGTTGAGGCGAAATCGAGTTTTGTTGAAGTGAAATCGAGTTTTGTTAAAGCGAAACTTAATTTCATGAACCTTGAATCGAGTTTTATGAACCTTAAACTTAATTTCAGAAACCTTAAATTGAGTTTTATGAACCTTAAATTGAGTTTTATGAACTGTAAATCGAGTTTCATAAAGCGTAAATTAAGTTTCCTGAACCTTGAATCGAGTTTCGTTAATCTTGAATCAATTTTCCATTAATGGTTATGCAGATTCCGTATTTAATCGAAATTACCTATCTCGTGGCGTCCGTTTTGTTTATTTACGGATTGAAGGCGATGAGTCATCCGACGACGGCGCGGCGCGGGATGAACGCGGCGGCGTTTGGAATGCTGGCGGCGATTGTCGGCACGCTTCTGCATCGCGAAATCGTTTCTTACGAGTGGATTATCGTCGGGCTGGTGATCGGCTCTTTAATCGGCGCGGCGATGTCGATCTGGATGCCGATGACGGCGATGCCGCAGCGCACGGCGCTGTCGCACGCTTTCGGCGCGCTGGCGGCGACGATTGTCGGAATTGCGGAATTTTATCGTCACAGCGCGGAACTGACTTCGTTTAAAATGACGGCGATTGGTTTCGAAGTTCTGTTCGGCGGCATCACGGTCACGGGCAGTTTAATCGCTTTCGCGAAATTGCAGGGCTTGATGCGCGGAACGCCGCTGACTTACAAAGGGCAGAACGTCGTCAATATTTTGTTGTTCATCGCGGCTTTCGCCATTTTCGTTTACCTCGTTTTCTTTCCGGTCGGCACGCTTTTCTACATCATGGTCGCAATGGCTTTTTTGTTCGGCGTTCTGCTGGTTTTGCCGATCGGCGCGGCGGATATGCCGGTCGTCATGTCACTGATGAATTCTTACGCCGGTCTGGCTTCGGCGGCGACCGGCTTTGCGCTCAACAACAAGGTTTTGATTATCGCCGGAACGCTCGACGGCTTTTCCGGTTTTATTCTCTCGATTCTGATGTGCCGCGCGATGAATCGCTCGATAACGAACGTTTTATTCGGCGCTTTCGGCTCGGGCACGACGGAAGCTTCCGAGGTCGAAGGCTCGATGCGCGAGATTTCGCTTGACGATGTCGCCACGCAGATGGCTTACGCCCGACAAGTCGTTTTCGTGCCCGGCTACGGCATGGCGACGGCGCAGGCGCAGCACGCTCTGCGCGAGCTGGCGGACACGCTCGAAGCGCGCGGAGTTTCGGTCAAATACGCGATTCACCCGGTCGCCGGCAGAATGCCCGGACATATGAACGTGCTTTTAGCCGAAGCGAACGTGCCGTATTCGCTGCTTTACGAGCTGGAACAAATCAATCCCGAAATGCCGACCACCGACGTTGCCGTCGTCGTCGGCGCCAACGACACGGTCAACCCGGACGCGCGCGACAATCCGAAAAGCGCGATTGCCGGAATGCCGATTATCGAAGTCGACCGCGCGACGCAGGTCGTCGTCCTGAAACGCGGGCAGGGAAGAGGTTTTTCGGGCATCGAAAACCCTTTGTTTTTCAAACAAAACACGGGAATGTTATACGGCGACGCGAAAGATTCTCTCACGAAACTGACAGCCGCCGTGCAGCACGCGTAATAAGCGGAAAGTGGAAAATGAAGAAACCTTTCTTTTATTTTCCACTTTCCGCTTTCCGTTTATAAACGTTTTCCGTGGTTTTCTTATTGCGGTTTCAGCACGACCTTGCGCCACTGATTTTTTTCTTTGTTGAATTCGCTGTAGGCTTTCGGCGCATCATCGAGCTTCAGGCGATGCGAGATGACGAAGGTCGGGTCGATTTTGCCTTCTTCGACCAGCCCGAGAAGCTTCGGCATATATTTGTGCATATGCGTCTGTCCCATTTTGAACGTCAAGCCTTTGCCGAACGCCGCGCCGAAATTGAATTTGTCCAGAAATCCGCCGTAGACGCCGGGCACGGAAACCGTTCCGCCTTTCCGGCAGCAGTGAATCGCCTGCCGCAGCGCATGCGGTCGGTCGGTGGCGAGAAATAATTTGGCTTTCACGTAATCGAGCAGCGCGTCGGGCGCAACGCCGTGAGCTTCCAAGCCGACGGCGTCGATGCACGAATCGGGACCGCGCCCGCCGGTCAAATCCTTTAATTTCTCGAAAACGTCATCATTGTCAAAATTAATCGTGCGCGCGCCGCCTTCCGCCGCTAATTGTAAGCGGTCTTCGTAATGGTCAATCGCGACGACCTGTTCCGCGCCGAGCAGAAACGCGCTGCGGACGGCGAATTGCCCGACCGGACCCGCGCCCCAGACGGCAACCGTATCGCCTTCTTTAATATCGCAATTTTCCGCCGCCATATAGCCGGTCGGGAAAATGTCCGACAGGAAAAGAACCTGCTCGTCCGTCAAGCCGTCGCCGATTTTCAAAGCGCCCGTGTCGGCAAACGGAACGCGCACGTATTCGGCTTGCCCGCCCGCGAAACCGCCGAGCATATGCGAATAACCGAACAGCCCCGAACCGGAAAAACCGTAAAGCGTCTCGGCGATTCCGGCGTTCGGATTCGAATTGTCGCAGCAAGACCACAAATCGCGCTCGCAGAAAAAGCAATTGCCGCAGGCAATCGTAAACGGAATCACGACGCGGTCGCCTTTTTGCAGATTTTTGACGTCTTTGCCGATTTCGACGACCTCGCCCATAAACTCGTGCCCGAGAATATCGCCTTCCTGCATCGTCGGAATATAGCCGTTATACAGATGCAAATCCGAACCGCAAATCGCCGTCGTCGTAATCCTGATAATGGCGTCGCGCGAATTGAGAATCTGCGGGTCGGGCACGTTCTCGACGCGCACATCGTGTTTTCCATACCAACAAACTGCTTTCATTTTTATTTCTCCCTTGTTCAAATAAGTGAAACGATGAATGATGAACGCGAAATTCGTCATTCATCGTTCCGCGTTCCGCGTTCATCATTTCACTATGCCGAAGCGCTGCGCGTTTTCGTCTGCGTTTGAGCCTGGTCTTTCAGGCGTCCGGAAGTCTGACCGTCAACGGTCATAATCGTGCCGGATTCCATCAGTTGCTTGAAGCGGCGCAAGTCGTCGCGCACCTGCTGGTTCGGTTCTTCGCCCAAAAGTTTGGCGATGAGCGCGCCGAGTTCTCCGGCGGGCGGCTCATACGTCAAAACGACTCTCAGTTCCGTGCCGCGATTCGAGGTCGGGCGAAATTCGACGACGCCGGAATTCGGAATCTCGGAGCCTTCGATTGATTTCCAGCCGATGCGCTCGTTTTCGATGTCGCTGGTCACTTCGGCGTCCCATTCGACCGAAGTGCCGAGCGGCGCTTTCGCTTTCCAGTGCGAGCGTTTTTCGTCCGTGACCGTGACCGATTCGAGATGCGTCATAAACTGCGGCAGATTTTCGAAGTTGTGCCAGAACTGGTAAAGCTCGGCGGGCGATTTGTTAATCGTGATTGATTTGGTGACGTGGATTTTGCTTGCTAGGAAGCCTTTGTGAAACGGCGAAGCGTTGTCGCCTTTCTCGCTCGTGTCGATGTTGAGCGAGTCATACAAATGGCAATGTCCGGTGATGCCGCGCAGAGCAAGCCCGCCGCCGACCAGCGAGGCGAGAATGCCGAGCGCGCCGCCGCGCCTGACGCCGTAGAGCAGCAGCGCGCCGCCGCCGATTGAAGACAAAACGCGTTCGGGCGTGCCGACGTTGTTTTCCATATTCGTTAAATAATCGGTTAGCGATTCGTTTTTGTTGTTCATAAATTATCCCTTCCTTGTCTGATTTAAGCTAAATATTCGTTCGGCTCCAGCTCGTTGTTTTTGATTGAAGCTTTGTCCGCCAGAACGGTTAAAATCGAAGGCGAAGCAAAAGACGTGCTGTCTTTGCCGAGCGCGTGGCTGGTGCCGATGCCGCCCGCCGAAGGCAGGAGCAGCTGGTTGACCAAGCCCATAATCTGCGCGATGGTTTCGGGAAACAGCGCATTGGCTTTCGCCGCCAGCTTCGCCTGCGTCGTGATAATCAATTCCGCGTCGCCGCGCGCGGTTGCCGCGACAATCTGCCGCGCCGCGCGTTCGGCGCTGATCGAAGTCAAAGGCAGCGCGTCCATCAGGCTGAACAGCGCAAACTCGATTTCGTTTTTGCCTTTGAAAAGCGCGTTGATGTGACTTCCGGTGCGCATCAAGCCGGGGCAGACGGTGGTCACGAAAATATTGTCTTTATAGAGTTCGCCGCGCAGCGCCTGCGACAGTCCGAGCAGCGCGAATTTGCTGGCGCAATACGGCGCGAGATGCGGAACGGCGACTTTCGCGCCGATGGAAGTGATGTTGACGATGCGTCCGGCGCCGCGCCTTCGCATCTGCGGCAAAACCGCCTGCATCGTGTAAAACGGCGCCCAGAAATGAATCGCCATCGCCTTTTCAAAATCTTCCTGCGTCTGCACTTCCAGCGGTCCGACCTGGATGACTCCGGCGTTGTTGATCAAAACGTCAATCTGCCCGTAGCGCGTGTTGATGTCTTCAATCATCCGCGTGACCTGCTGCTGCTCGCGCAAATCGCAGATAACGTCGAAAACTTCCGCGCCCGCCGTTTGCAGTTCTTCGCGCGCCCGCGCCAGTTCTTCGCCGTCGCGCGCGCAGATTGCCAGCCGCGCGCCTTCCTTTGCCAGCTCGCGCGCCAGAACGAGTCCGAGTCCGCGCGAGCCGCCGGTTATCAAAACAACTTTTTTATCAAAATCGAACCGGCGCCTGCTTTTGCCTAAAAGCGTGAAAGCCGCGATGGCGCCGACGCCGATGGCTGAACCTAAAAGCCATTTATTGTTATTTTCGGACACAAAGATTTTTCCTTTTAATAAATTTGTATTGAAACAAAACAAAAAATTGTTATTTGAGTTAGGTTTGGCAAGAATCGTGCCGTGCGTTCGGGCAGGGAAATCTTATCGCTGCGAGGCTGAGAATGGCGAACGCGCGATGATGAAGGCAAAATGATGAAAGCGGAGCTGAAAATTAATTATCCGGCGCTAATCTTTGCAGGTTTACTCATTTCTTTCACCGGAGATGCCTTGTCACCTGCGAGTGGCTCGACCCGCATCGCAGGTGACAAGGCATAACTTGCAAGAGATGAGACTATCATCGCGAGTGACACGAATGTCACCTACAAGTGACCTGATTAATATCACAAGTGACGTGACTAACATCGTGGGTGTATCGCGATTTCCCGTAAGTGACGTGACTAACATCGCAAAGTTATTGACCAACATCGCAAAGTTGTTGACCAACATCGCAAAGTTATTGACCAACATTACAGATGTTTTCGCTTTACCCGCGATGTTTGCCGTCTCTTTTGCAGATGAAGCGGTGTATTTTGCAAAGCCGGCGGCTTGAGTGATTTATTTTTTGTCTTGGCTTTTGGCTTCCGAGAGTTCTTTTAAGGTCGAAAGCAGCTCTTCGGGGTTTACCGGCTTGGCGATGTGCATTTGAAAGCCGGCTTCGAGCGCGAGCGTTTTGTCTTCTTCGCGCGCGTAAGCCGTCAGCGCGACGGCGGAGATTTTATCGGCTTCTTCCGGGTAAAGCGCGCGCACCTTTCGAATCAGCGAGTAACCGTCTTCGCCCGGCATTCCGATGTCGCTTATCAGGATGTGCGGTCGGAAGTTTTTCAAGGTTTCGAGCGCTTCGGCGACCGAACTTGCCGTCAGGATGTCCGCGCCGCTTTTTTCGATAATGGTCGTCAGCAATAATCGCGCGTCGTTATCGTCGTCGACGATCAGAACGCGGACGCCGCTCAAATTATGAGTGAAATTGGCGACCGCGGTTCCGTCCAGCGGCGACAAAATTTCGTCCGCCGCGTCTTCCTTATCAAACGCCGCTTTTATCGGCAGCGTGACGGTAAAAGTCGTGCCCTGGTTGAGACCGGCGCTTTCGACCTCGACCGTTCCGCCGTGCATCTCGACCAGATGCCGCACGATTGCCAGCCCCAGCCCTAAGCCGCCGAATTTTCGCGTCGAGGTGCCGTCCGCCTGGCTGAAACGGTCAAACACAAAAGGCAGAAATTCCCGGCTGATGCCTTGTCCGGTGTCGCTGACTTTGATTTGTATGTGAGACTCGATTTGTTCGAGACTGACGCGGATTTCGCCGCCTTTCGGCGTGAATTTTATCGCGTTCGACAATAAATTCCACATTATCTGCTGAAGGCGGTCAGGGTCGCCCCAGATAAATTTCGCCGGATATTCGAATTTCGATTTAACCGTTATATTTTTCGATTCGGCTGCCGGATGCGCGCTTTCCAGAGCGGTTTTGATAACCGTCTCGAGCTCGGTCAAACTGGTATTCAAGCTCAATTTGCCGGTGATGATGCGCGAAACGTCGAGCAAATCTTCGATAATCTGCGACTGCGCCTTGGCGCTGCGCCCAATGGTTTCGATGGCGCGCGCCTTTACGGTTTCGTCCAGCGTATCAGTCATCAACAGGCTCGACCAGCCGACGATGGCATTGAGCGGCGTGCGCAGCTCGTGCGAGACGGTGGCGAGAAATTCGTCCTTGATTCGATTGGCGGTTTCCGCCTGCGCGCGCAGTCTTTGTTCGGTCTCGTAAAGCCGCGCGCGTTCCAGCGCCTGCGCGCATTGATGGGCGAGCGCCAGCATAAACGCGACGTCGTCTTCGCTGAAAACCTGCACGCGCGGAAAGCTTAAACCCATCGCGCCGATGGTGCGTCCTTCGATAATCAGCGGAAACGCCGCCAGCGCCTCGCTGCCCGTGACCGAAGCGAGCGGTCCGAGTCCGGGATATTTATCCATATGGGCGGGAAATGATTCGACCAGAACCGGTTTCCTTTCTCTTATGGCATCGGCAATCGGCACTTTTTGATGCAAATGGAAGCGCTGCCATTTTTTCGTCAGTTCCTCTGGAAAACCGACCGTTCCGACGATTTCCAGGTCGG
>DASVRL010000243.1:0-9942 GCA_036388635.1 Pyrinomonadaceae bacterium | reverse complement strand
ATTTCAGGAATATTGCATATCAGATTCGTTCTGTTGCGCCTTTCTTTGACCGCTTCGACCTTGCGCCTGACCGTTTGAATGAAGACCAGATTGAACTTCGCTGGCTGGAAAAAGGTTCTGATGCTTATTTTAATGCTTATGACCTTTCTGACGGCACCTTACGTTTTATTGCTCTGACAACTTTGCTTTTACAACCTGATTTACCAAAAACAATCATCATTGACGAACCTGAATTAGGGCTTCACCCGTTTGCCATTAACAAGCTCGCGGCAATGATGAAACAAGCTGCTGCTAAAGGCAGTCAGGTAATTGTTTCGACACAATCCGTTAATCTGGTTGACAACTTTGAGCCGGAAGATGTTATTGCGGTTGACCGTGAAGATAATCAATCGGTTTTTAAACGCCTCAATTCCGAAGAACTGAAAGAGTGGCTTGAAGATTACACGTTGGGCGATTTATGGAATAAAAATTTGATTGGAGCCAGACCGTGAAGCCTCTCTATATTTTGGTCGAAGGACAAACCGAAGAAGAATTTGTCAAAGATTTGCTGCGTCCCTTTTTATGGAAAGAAAAAATATATGAAATCCAGCCGATAAAAATTTCCACAAAAGCCGGTTTCAAAGGTGGTTTCGTCAATTATGAGCATTTGAGAAGAGACGCGACAAGATTGCTCAAACAGAGAAAAGAAGTAATTGTCAGCACGTTTGTTGATTATTTTAGAATACCGACCAATCTTCCGAATTATCAAAGTTGTATAGAATTTCTGAATATTGATGCCCGTATAGATTGTCTTGAAAGAGAAATATACAACGACATCGGACACGAAAGATTTCTGCCTTATATCCAAAAACACGAATTTGAAGCGCTACTTTTTTCTTCAAACAGAGGCTTTGAATCTTATTTTGACAAAAGCGTAGCTGGATTAACGCAGAGCGTAATCGAACAATATGAAAATCCTGAAGAGATAAATGACAAACCGCAAACTGCTCCTTCAAAAAGAATTCTCAGTTTTGTTCCGGAATATAATAAAGTCCTTGACGGTAATATTATTGCGCTCGAAGTCGGTTTTGAAACAATGCTCGAAAAGTGTCCACGTTTTAAAAGTTGGATTGAAACAATTATCGAAAAAGTAAAGGTCTGAAATTTTTTATGAAATATATTCTCGCTCTCGACCAGGGTACGACGAGCAGCCGCGCTATCGTTTTCGATAAAGAGAGCCGCATCGTTTCGCTCGCGCAAAAGGAATACACGCAGATTTTTCCGCAAAGCGGCTGGGTCGAGCACAATCCGCAGGAGATTTGGGAAACGCAGTCGCAAACCGCGATTGCGGCACTCGAAAAAGCTAATTTAACCGCGGCGGACATCGAGGCAATCGGAATCACGAACCAGCGCGAGACGACCGTCTGCTGGAATCGAAAAACGGGCGCGCCGGTTTATAATGCCATCGTCTGGCAAGACCGCCGCACTTCGGCGTTTTGTGACGGGATTCGGGCAAAATATGCGGATTTGATTCGCGCCAAAACAGGACTTGAAACGGACGCTTATTTCAGCGCCAGCAAGCTGAACTGGATTTTGGAAACGGTAGAAAAGGCGCGCGATTTAGCCGAAAAAGGCGAGCTTTGTTTCGGCACGATAGATTCGTGGCTGATTTGGAAAATGACCGGCGGCGAGCTTCACCTGACGGACGTCTCGAACGCTTCGCGGACGATGCTTTTCAACATCCACGATTTAAATTGGGACGCTGAACTTCTGGAAATCTTTAACGTTCCGCGCTCGGTTTTGCCGCGAGTTACCTCGTCGAGCGAAATCTACGGCGAGGTGAAAACATTGAGCGAATTAAGCGGAATCAGAATCGCCGGAAACGCGGGCGACCAGCAAGCCGCGCTTTTCGGGCAGGCGTGTCTCGAAGCCGGAATGTCGAAAAACACCTACGGCACGGGCTGTTTTATGCTGCAAAATACCGGCGCGAAACCGGTCGAATCCAAAAATAGATTGCTCACGACAATCGGCTGGCAGATTGACGGCGTGACGGAATACGCGCTCGAAGGCAGCGTTTTTATCGGCGGCGCGGTGATTCAATGGCTGAGAGATTCTCTGGGAATTATCGAAAAATCCGCTGATGTGGAAGCGCTGGCAAGCTCGGTCGCCGACAACGGCGGCGTTTATTTTGTTCCCGCCTTTGCCGGGCTTGGAACGCCGCATTGGAATCAAACTGCCCGCGGCACGATAATCGGCTTGACGCGCGGCAGCGGAAAAGCGCACATCGCCCGCGCGGCGCTCGAATCAATCGCCTATCAAACGGCGGATTTGCTGGACGCGATGCACGCCGACGCCGGAATTGAACTGAAAGAGTTGCGCGTTGACGGCGGCGCGACTTCAAATGAAACCCTGCTGCAATTTCAAGCCGATATTTTGCAGATTCCCGTCATCCGCTCGCGCATCACGGAAACGACGGCGCTCGGCGCGGGCTATCTGGCGGGCTTAGCCGTCGGGTTCTGGAAATCGAAAGACGAAATTTCCCGGGCGTGGCAAATCGATAAAGTTTTCGAGCCGCAAATGCCCGTAGAAAAAGCCAAAGAACTGCGGGCGAGATGGACAAAAGCGGTCGAGCGAGCGAAAGATTGGGAATAAAAGTGAAAGAGTGAAAAAGTAATAGTTGGTTTTCAATAGTATCTTTTTCGCCTTTTCACTTTTTCACTCTTTCACTTTTAAAACCTTTTTCCATTCGTCGCTTTCGGCAAATCGTTTGATTGTATTGTTTCTATCTTCCAAAAGTCGTTTCATATAATTTTGCAAAACGAAATAATCGAAAACCGCGCCGAAAATCCAAAACGGGACTTTGTAATAAAACTTATCAATCATCAATGTTCCGCGTTCCGCGCCTTCAAAAAAGTGTTCGTGACGCATGATTTCGAAAGCGCCTTTCGTCATTTCATCGCAGAAATAATCGGGCGGCTTCATCTGTGTGATTTCGACGCTCAATTTTTGTTTGACGCCGAAATGCCTTGCCTGCCACGTGACAAATTCGCCTTTTTCAATCAAACCGCTTGTTTTGCCGTCGATCGCTTTTTCGCCCGTGTGTTCGAGCGAAAGTTTGTGCAAATCAATGCTTCGAGACAAATCAAAACATCTTTCAACCGGCGCACTGATAAAAGTTTCAAGACGGATTTCGGGCATAGATAATTATTGATTTTTTTCAAAATAAAAACGAGGAACGATTTCTCGTTCCTCGTTTTTTAGCTTTTTCATTAAATCAGCTTAGCTTTCCTGATTTTCGCCTTTGTTGCCTTTTCCGCTCGCGGCGGCTTGGGCTTGCGGAAGCGGCAGCCCGACGGCGTCGGACTTCGATTCCAGTTCTTCTTCAAACAGGAAATCGTCCGATTCGTTGACAATCATTTTGCCCGATTGTTTGGCGAAAGTCAGTTTCTCGCCGTCATAATCAATCGTCACCAGATCGCCGGTCGAAACCTGTTCGGTCGCCACCAGATTCGAAAGCGGATAAACCAGAAAGCGTTCAATCGCGCGTTTCAGGTGGCGCGCGCCGTATTTCAAATCGATGCCTTCGCTGAGCAAAAATTCTTTTGCCTCATCGGTGCATTCAAAGACAAATTTCGTGCCGGCTGATTCCGTAATCCGGTTTTGCACCTGATTGAGTTCGATTTCCAGAATTTTCCGCAAGTGATGTTCTTTGAGACTGCGGAAAACGACCACTTTATCGATGCGGTTCATAAATTCCGGCGAGAATTTGCGTTTCGCCGCTTCCGAAGCCGTGCGATAAATTTTCTGGTCAATCTCGTTTTCTTCCTGAATTCGCTGACCTTTGCTCGGCGCAAAACCGATGCCGCCCGAAATCATATCGGACATCTCGCGCGCGCCTAAATTCGAGGTCATAATGACGACCGCCTTCGAAAAATCGACGCGGCGATTGTCGCCTAAAGTCAGAGTCGCTTTGTCCAAAATCCCCAAAAGCAGCTGCCACAGCGCGTCCGAAGCCTTTTCGATTTCGTCAAACAGAACGAAAGTCAGTTTCGTTTCATCCGTGTGAGCTTTATCGAGATTTTCCTGCGTCAGCATCGGCGAAGTTTCGCGGTGTCCGAGGTATCCCGGCGGCGAACCGATAAGTTTGGCAATCTCGTGAGAATGTTGAAACTCGGCGCAGTCAATCTTGACCACCGAGAGCGGGTCGCCGAAAAGCACTTCCGCCGCCGCTTCGACGACGCGGGTTTTTCCCGAGCCGGTCGGACCTAAAAAAAGCAGCGTGCCGATCGGGCGCGAAGGATTGTTCATGCCCGCCAGATAAATCTGGAAAAGTCCGCTCATGCGGCGCACGGCGCGTTCCTGCCCGACGATTTGCGCGGAAAGTTTGTCTTCAAACTCTTTGGCGCGCGGGCTTTTCAGGTCCGGGTCAAGTAAAATGTGTGTTTCTGTCGTTTGTTTCTTTTTTGCCGTTTCGTTACTCATATAGTATTTCTCTCCTCGCCTTAGCAAACGCTTTTGGATTCAGCAATTTGCTACTGTCATAGACGAACTTTCAACTTGGACTTTGCCGTGAAACCAATCGCGGCTAAATCGCTTACTTAAGATGCTGTCAAAAAAAAATTTGTTGGCTGAACCTTTTGGAGGCTCAAGGAAGGCGTTGATGATTCAAACTTAGACTTGTTTTTTGAGTCGCGTCGAGTCAGTTGACTCGTTAACACATATTTTGCACAAAAATTAAAATACTGCAAGAGAAAAATTGAGTCGAGAGTGCGAAGAGTCTGAAGATCAGCAAGTTATCCGGAAACTTTCTTTTGACTCTCCGGACTCTCCGGACTCTCCGGACTCTCCGGACTCTCGACTTTTAATCGTAATATTCGAGTCCGAGATGCGTAATCAATTCCTCGCCCTGAAGATGCCGCAGAGTGTTTTTGAGCTTTTTTAATTGAATAAAAATATCGTGTTCCGGATAAAGTCCCGGCGCGGTTTGCGGCGCTTTAAAATAAAACGAGAGCCATTCCTGTACGCCGCCTTTCATACCGGCGCGCTGCGCCAAATCCAGAAACAAAGCCAAATCCAGAACGAGCGGCGCGGCTAAGATAGAATCGCGGCACAGAAAATTGACTTTTATCTGCATCGGATAATTGAGCCAGCCGAAAATGTCGATGTTGTCCCAGCCTTCCTTGTTGTCGCCGCGCGGCGGGTAATAATTGATGCGGACGACGTGCGAAAAACCTTCGTATAAATCGGGATAAACTTCCGGCTGTAAAATATGCTCCAGAACGGACAATTTACTTTCTTCTTTCGTCTTAAAGCTTTCCGGGTCGTCCAGAACTTCGCCGTCGCGGTTTCCCAAAATATTGGTCGAATACCAGCCCGCCAGCCCGAGCATCCGCGCCTTCAAACCGGGCGCGAGAATCGTTTTCATAAACGTCTGACCGGTTTTGAAGTCCTTTCCGCAAATCGGAACTTTGTTTTTCTCGGCAAGCTCGGTCAAAGCCGGAATGTCAACGGTCAGATTCGGCGCGCCGTTCGCAAAAGGAACGCCGGATTTCAAAGCGGCGTAAGCGTAAATCATCGAAGGCGCGATGCGCTCGTCGTCGTCATACAAGCCTTTTTCAAACGCCGCCAGGCTCGCGTGAACCTCCGAAGGTTCGAGAAAAATCTCGGTCGAAGCCGCCCAGACTATCACCAGACGGTCGCAGCCTTTTTCCTGCCGAAAACGCGCGATGTCTTCGATAAGCCGCTCGGCAAGCTCCATTTTGTTCTTGCCGTTTTTGATGTTCGTCCCGTTCAGGCGCTTAACGTAATTCTGCGAAAAAACCGCTTCCATCGGCTTTAAAGATTCGAGCTGCTCGCGCAAATCTTCAATCTGCGATTTTTCCAAAACTCCGGCGTGCAGCGCGGCTTCATAAGCCGAATCGGAAAAAATGTCCCACGCGCCGAAAACGATGTCGTCCAAATGGGCGAGCGGCACGAAATCCTTAATGCGCGGCGCGCGATTCTCGGTGCGTTTTCCGAGACGAATCGTGCCCATCTGCGTCAAACTGCCGATTGGCTTTGCCTTATCTTTCCGAATCGCCTCGACGCCCGCCACGAAAGTCGTGCTGACCGCGCCGAGTCCGACGAGCAGAATTCCGAGTTTACCGTCTGCGGGAGCAATCTCCACGCCTTTGTTTGCCATTGTATTCTCCAAGAAGTAAAGAGAAATGATAACTTTACGAAAATGTTAAGGCAAACTTGGGAAAGATTTAATTTTCCGCTCAGAAGCTTTTTTCTTCCAAAACTTTGGTCAGCGCGACTACATCCGGCAGGTCTTCTCTAAATTGCGCCGAAATTCGCTCCGCGTCGCCCGGCGAAATATGAACGGCGACAATATATTTGGGATTAAATTGTTTTTGCACCAAATCCAGCCCGTCCATCGTCAGCAGAAACCAGTAAGGAATAAAGGCGATATCGATCTTTTCCTGCGCCAGATTAAACGCCGCAAAATTTTCCGCCGTCATATCCGCATCGCCGATGTGCAGCAGTTTTTTACCGTCGATTTCGATTAAGTGTCCGAGATTTTGAATTGTAGCGTGCTGCCGGTTGGCGTGGCGCAAGCCGAGGAATTTGATTTTAATGCCGCCGTGATTCAGCTCGACGGTTTTCTTCCATTCGTGCGCGACGGGCTTAATCTGCGATTTAATTTTCTCGTAATCCGAAAAATTTCCGGCGACTTCGCCGACGACCTGCTCGGAGGAAACCAGCACGGCTCGCGGATTATTTTTCATATGTAAACCGATTGATTGCGGGTGAAAATGGTCTAAATGAACGTGCGAAACCAGAAGAAGATCGATTTTATCGTAAGGTTTTTCCGCCGTTTCCAGAGATTTCAGCAAATCGGCGGGCGGAAATAGATAAGCCGGTTTGTACTCGCGATGCAGCCCGTCAATCAAAATCGTTTTATCGCCCGCCGAAACGAGAACGCCTTCGTTGGCGATGTATCTGACTGCCAGATTCAGCTTCGCCGGCGATTCAGTTCGCTTCGGAAGCTGCGCTTTTTTGCTTTGACTGCAAACCGAAGTTACCGCCAAAAGAAAAACTATCGCCAAAACCTTGATAAAAGCTCTCATAAAAAATCGCCTCTTTTGTTTTATACGAGATTTTGCGGCGTCCGGTTTTAAAACTTCAGCTTCGGTAAATCCGGTAATCAATCTCCTGAAAAATATTGTCGCGCGCTTCGATTTCGCTCAAAAGCTCCTCGTTGATTTCGCCTTTCTCGATTTCGGTCGCCAGCAGATTAAAGCGGTGAATGTGCGAGCGGAAACGGCGCGAGGCATATTGAACGGTCGTGCCCTGGTAAATCTGGAAAGCCCAGTCGCTCGACTGCGCCAGCAGCAATTCGCGGGCGAGTTGATTTAAAGCGCGTTGCAGAAGCCCGTCCGCCTCATTGAAACGATTTGCCAGCTCGATCATTTTCGCTTCGGCGTCGTGTTGGTACGGGTACATCCACGAAGTTCCCTCGTTGAGCCAAACCTTGTAGTAGCCGCGCTCGCCCCAGCTCGAAGCCGAAGGTTTTTGGGTCTGAATCGGCAAGCCCGAATCCAGATAATCGCCCGGCGAGATTGCCTGAATCTCGGTCTGGTCGTAATGCAGTTTGCGGAAAAAGAAATCCAGAAACTGCGGACCTTCAAACCACCAGTGACCGTAAAGCTCGGCGTCGTAAGGCGAAACGACCAGCGGCGCGTGACCTTCGTAAACTTCGCGCAATTCGTAAGCCTGTTGGATGCGTTTATTGAGAAAATCGGCGGCGTCCTGCGCGGTTTTTTCGCGCGCCAAATCGGGAAGATACGGCTGTTTGTGTTCGGTTTTGCCGGTGATGCGGTAATATTTCAGACCGAGATTGCGGCGATTTCCGTCGGCGTGCAGGTGCGGCTTGATGTACTCGTAATCCAAATCCCAGCCGACATCGCGGTAAAATTCGCGATAGAGCGCGTTGCCCGGATAACCGACTTCGGCGCTCCAGACCTGCTGCGAAGTTTCGACATCGCGCGCAAAAGTCGCCACGCCGTTCGGGCATTTGACGGGCGCGTGAACGCCGTAACGCGGGCGCGGATTGCCGTATAAAATGGCGTGCGTATCGGAGATAAAATATTCGATGCCGGCTTCTTTCAGCAAATCCTCGATGCCTTCTTCATAGGCGCATTCGGGTAGCCAGATGCCGCGCGGCTGGCGACCGAAATGCTTTTTATAATTGGCGACGGCAATTTCGATTTGAGCGCGCCTGACTTCGCGGCGCGACATCAGGGGCAGAAAACCGTGTGTGGCGCCGCAGGTGATGATTTCCAAAACGCCTTCTTCCTGCAACTGGCGAAAAGCGTTGATGAGATTTCTCTGATATTTATTGTTCCACAAATCGAGCGATGCCGTTAAAGTCTCGGCATACATCCGCGCCGCTTCCAGAAATTCCGGCGCTTCGCGGCGCGTGCGCTCGACTTCCTTTTTGGCTAATTCGATTAAATTTTCCAGATGCCGCGTGTATCTTTCTTCCAGAAGTTTATCGGCGAGCATCTCGCACAGCGGCGGCGACACGTTCATCGCCAGACGAGGGCTGGCGCCCGCTTCGTGCAGATTCTGAAAAATGAAAACCAGCGGCAGATAAACTTCCGTAATCGCTTCGTAAAACCAGTCTTCTTCCAGAAATTCGGGATATTCGGGATGCCGCACAAACGGCAGATGCGCGTGTAGAATCAGGCTGAAATAACCGACAGGAGGCATATTTTCTCACCAAAAAAAATAAACAGGATTTACAGAACAGGATAAATTTTGAACTATCCTGATTGTCCTGTCTATCCTGTTTATTAATTTTCTTTAGCGTGCCGAACTGACGGGCGAAAATTTCGGAAATCTTTTCGTCAGCGTGCGCGGAAACTTGTGAAAATTAACGAGGCTCGCGCCGAAGGTTTTGTAGGAAACCTCGCCGGTTTCTTCAATTTCCTCAGCCGCTTCGAAATCGAAATTTTCCTGCAAAGCCGACAAAACCTTTACCGCCGCCAACTGCTCGGCGTTTTCCCGCACCAGCTTTTCCATCTGCGCGAAAAGATTCGGGCTGATTTGACCGCGCAAATCTTCGAGCGCTGCGCCCGCCGCGAGCGCGAATAAAACGTAGCGCAATTCACCGCCCTGCGCGCCGAGCTTTCGCTTGCCGATTAATTGAAAAAGCGTTTCTTCGGTCGCCGCATCGGCTTCGACGGCTTCGTCGCCGGCGAGCGCCATTTCAAAAGCGTCCTGTTTGTAACCGGAAACGTCCAGCACTTCGGCAAATTCCTGCGCCGAGACGGCAAACTGCGGCGACAAATCGATATGCGGCGACGGCGCGGCGCGCGGCGTTTCGACCGCGTTGGAAAACAGCAGGCGCACAAAAGGACGGGCGGCGGACAAAAAGCCGATTTCGGCGCGGTAAGTCGAATCGGATTCGACGTCGAACCACCACGAGCCGGCGGCGGGAACCGGATAAAAATTCTCCGTCCGATTGGTCAGATTGACGAGCTTGGCGACAAACGTGTAATCTCCGGCGCGGCTGCCGAACATTTTTTGCAGCGTCTGAAACGGATTATTTTTCAGCGACCAGTAAAAGAAAATCCGGTTCGGCGACTGCATTTGCAGGCGCGCGCGGTTTTCGCTCGGCAGCGCGGGCAATTTCGGCTCGGCAAGCTCTTTAAAAATTTCGGTCGGCGCTTCTCGTTCCGCTTCCTCTTCATCGCCGGTCGCAAATTTTAATTCGTTTTCCGGCAGCAGTTTAGTTTCGCCTTTCAGCATTTCCGCCGACGAAACCAGATTCAATTTAAAATCGGTCAGCGAAAATTCAAGCGTTTCGGTTTCCGGCTGGTTCAAACCGGTTTTTTCAATCTCTTTTTCGTTCATAAATATTTATAAAATGCGTTCAGGCAAAAGCGCGCCCGAAATGCGCATTTAAATTAAAAG
>DASVRL010000242.1:0-13591 GCA_036388635.1 Pyrinomonadaceae bacterium | reverse complement strand
TCCTGCTGCTGCGGCGTCGTGGTGCTGTTGTCCTGCGCCATCGCAAACGAGCTTAGAGCGACAAGGGCAAAACCCGAAGTGATGCCGGTAAGAATTCTTCTCTTTAAAGACATTATTGTTTGGTTACCTCTCTTGAATTTTTTGGTTGGCTTTTGCTTTCCGCTACTTTTGATGCTTTCGAAAAGCGCTTGGTCGATATATTTTACCAGCCGCGTGTAAAGAAATGTAAATTATAAAATTTATTGGCAAACTATTTTTAGTAATCTTATCGTTTCGGATTTAACATTTACGCGGCGGCAAGTTAAAATGCGAAACTTGAGTATCTATTTCGAACGGAAAACTTTACATGAGATTTTTATCTGAAATTAATTCACCGGCGGATTTGCGACAGCTGCGCGTCGAGGATTTGCAGGAAGTGGCAAACGAGGTGCGGCAGTTTATTATCGAAACCACGGCGCGCGTCGGCGGGCACACGGGCGCCAGCCTCGGCGCGGTCGAGCTGGCGGTGGCGATGCACTATGTTTTCGCAACGCCCAGCGACAAGCTGGTCTGGGACGTCGGGCATCAGGCATACGCGCATAAAATTTTGACGGGCAGGCGCGACCAGCTTCACACCATTAAAAAATACGGCGGGCTTTCCGGTTTCCTGCGCCGCGAAGAATCCGAATACGACACATTCGGCGCGGGACACGCTTCGACCTCGCTTTCCGCCGCGCTCGGAATGGCGGTGGCGCGCGACAAAAAAGGCGAAGATTTTCACGTCTGCGCGCTGATCGGCGATTCGAGCCTGGCGGGCGGAATGGCGATGGAAGCCATCAATCAAGCCGGGCATCTGAAATCGCGTCTGATTGTTTTGCTGAACGACAACGAAATGAGCATCGCGCCCGCCGTCGGCGCTTTGACGCGCTATCTGAACCGCATCAAGGAAGCGCAAAGCTACCAGCATCTGAAAGAGGAAATCGGCGACACGCTGGAAAGCGTTCCGCATTTCGGCGAGCGTTTACGAAAAGCGGCGAAAACCGTCAAAGACGCGATTGCGGCGGCGGTTCTGCCCGGCGCGCTGGTCAACGAACTGGGTTTTAAATACATCGGCTACGTCGACGGTCACAACGTTTCGATGCTGGTGCGCGCGCTGGAAGAAGCGAAAAAAGTCGATGACGGTCCGGTTATCGTTCACGCTTTGACGACGAAAGGCAAAGGTTTTCCGAATCCCGAAAAAAATTATTACGCTTATCACGCCACCGGACCGTATGACGCGAAAACCGGCAAATTGATAAAATCGAGTAAGCCCGCGGCGCCGACTTATACCGATATTTTCGGGCTGACGATGTGCGAATTGATGTCGAAAGACGAATCAATCATCGCGCTGACGGCGGCGATGCCCGACGGTACGGGCGTCGATAAAATTCTGGAAAAACACCCGGAACGCTCTTTCGACGTCGGAATTGCCGAGCAGCACGCCGTCACGTTCTGCGCGGGAATGGCGTGCGAAGGCTTAAAGCCGGTCGCGGCGATTTATTCGACGTTTTTGCAGCGCGGCTTTGACCAGATTATTCACGACGTTTGCCTGCAAAATCTGAACGTTACGTTTGCGATGGACAGAGCCGGCATCGTCGGCGCAGACGGTCCGACGCATCACGGATTGCTGGATATCGCTTATCTGCGCGGCTATCCGAATATCGTTTTGATGTCGCCGAAAGATGAAGGCGAGATGCGCGATATGATGCTCACGGCGATTGAGCATCCGGCGCCCGCTGCCATTCGTTACCCGCGCGGAAACGGTTTCGGTGTCGATATTTCGGAAGCGCCGAAGCTTTTGGAAATCGGAAAAGCCGAGATTTTGCGCGACGGCGGCGAGATTGCTATCCTAGCTTACGGCTCGATGGTTTATCCTTCGGTCGAAGCGGCGCGAAATCTGGAAAAAGACGGCGTCGAAACGACCGTCGTCAATGCGCGTTACGTCAAACCGCTCGATTCGGAACTGATTCTCGCGCTCGCGCAATCAAAACGCCTTATCGTGACCGTCGAAGAAGCTTATCTGGCGGGCGGTTTCGGTTCAGCCGTGATGGAGCTTCTGGAAGCAAATGGTATGCTCGACAGTGTCAAAATTGTCCGGATGGGCGTTCCCGATAGAATCGTCACGCACGGCGACCCGAAACTTCTGCTGGCAAAATACGGTCTCGACGCGGACGGCATCTATAATAAAGTGAAAGAAACCATCGACATTCTGGAAGAACGCCGCGCCGGAAAAAAACGACTGAAAACACTAAGTTAATCCGCGAAACAGCGAAGCTTAAAAAACTGTTCGCAATACGACTTACAATTTATGAACAATAATAAAAACAGAAATTTTCTTTTTGTCCTGACGGGTTTGTTTTTGCTCGTCGCCATTATCGGCAGCGGCTGCGGCGGCGGAAACAATTCGTCGGGCGGAAACAGCACGCGCAACGGTTCAAATGCGAACCGGGCGAATAATGCAAGCACAGCGCCGAATTACGCGACCGCTCCGGCGGGCGCCAGCCCGGCGCATTTCAAAGGCGGTCAGTCGGCAAAAGTCGTGATTGAAGAATTTGCCGATTACCAATGCCCGACCTGCGCGCAGATTCATCCGACCGTTCAGCAGATTCAAGCCGCATACGGCGACCGCGTGAAAATAATTTTCCGCAATTATCCTCTGACGCAGATACATCCGAAAGCTTACGATGCGGCGACCGCCGCCGAAGCCGCCGGACTACAGGGAAAATTCTGGGAAATGCAAAATCAGCTTTTCACCAACCAGCAATTCTGGTCAACCACTTCCGCCGACCATCGCAAGATGTTTGAGGAATACGCGCAGAAAATCGGGCTTGATATCCAGAAATTCAACGCCGATATGGGCGGAATCGAGGCGAAATCCAGAGTTGATGCCGATTTGCAGCGCGCGCGCGGGCTGAGCGTCGGTTCGACGCCGACTTTTTACGTGAACGGCAGACAGCTCCCGTACGAAGATACCGAATTTAACCGCTTCCGCCAGGCGATCGACGCCGAATTGCAGAGGACGCAAAGCACAACTCAATCCGCGCCCGACACATCTAACGCTGCAACACCGGCAGCCGCCAACACGGTCGGCGTCAATACGTCAGCCGGCAGCAACGCCAATCGGGCGGGCGCGAATAAATAGAGGCTTTTATCGAAACGAAGAAAAATGAGCAGTTCCGAAAAGATTTTCAATCCGTTTAAAAAATTTGCCGTTCCGGCGGCAATCGTCGCCCTGCTCGGACTGGTCGACGCGACTTACCTGACGATTCAGCATTACACCGCGCGTCCCGTGCCGTGCAGCATTCTCGAAGGCTGCGAGATGGTTTTGACCAGCCAGTATGCGACGATTGCCGGCGTTCCGCTGGCTTTGTATGGCGCGGCGGCTTATATCGCCGCCTTTCTGCTGGCAATTCTGGCGGCTTTCGTAAACCGGAAATTCTGGCGGCTTTTCGGCGTTCAGGTAATTTTAATGACGGCGTTTACCATCTGGCTTTTGTATCTGCAGGGAATGGTCATCGGCGCGTTTTGTCAATTCTGCCTGCTTTCGGCGCTGGCGACGTTTACGCTTTTTATTATCGCTCTGGCTTCGCGCTTCTGGCGTTCAAATTAACCGGGAAGGAAGAATTCAGTACCGGGAACTGAAAATAGTTTTATAGTTCTTCGGCTCTTATCTTCCGAGTTCTCATTTTGCCTTTGCATCCATCCAAGTTAAATCAGCGAATATATTTATTGACGGCGCCGCAAACTTCGGTTTTCGGAGCCGCTTTAACTTGGCAAGCGATGTTGAAATGAAGTAGTTTAGAAATGTTTTTTAAATTTATTAAAAGGGTTAAAGATTTTGGCTCGCTCCATTCTTCAACGCATCGCCGCGAAAGATAAGACCGCCGCGCAGGAATGTTTGAACGCTTACGGCGGACTCGTTTGGTCGCTGGCGCGCCGGATGTGTGCGAATCCGAACGACGCGGAAGACGCCGTGCAGGAAATTTTTATCGATATCTGGAAAAACGCCGAACGTTTCGACGAAACTCAGGCATCAGAAACTACGTTTGTGGCGATGATTGCGCGGCGGCGGCTGATTGACCGGCTCAGGAAATCGCAGCGCCAGCCCTTTGTCGATTCGATCGAGGATATGACGGTCGAGCCGCTCAAAGCGCAGGATAAGCAGATGCAGACGGTGGTCGAAGCCAAACAAGCGGCGGAAGCGATGCGCGCCCTGCGTCCCGAACAGCGGCGGGTTTTGCAGCTTTCGATTTATCAGGGAATGTCGCACCAGGAAATCGCCGAGGCGACGGGAATGCCGGTCGGCACGGTCAAATCGCACGCGCGGCGCGGGCTAATGCAGATTAGAGAGGTTTTAGGATTAGGCAGCAGCGGTAATGAAACGAAAGGAGTCATAGCATGAGCGAACAGGACAAAGAAAAAATGCTTGAACTTCTTTCCGGCAAAGCCTTTTCCGATTTAAGCGAAACGGAACTGGCGGAACTGGCGGAGCTGGAAAAACTCTTTCCCGAATTAGAAAACGACGATTCTTTTGAAATCGCCGCTTCCGCCGTGAGCCTGACGAATCTGGACGTTTCCGAGCCGCTGCCCGCGCATTTGCAGGCGAAAATTTTAGCCGACGCCGATAAATATTTCGCGTCTCCGGCGGAGGCGAGCGCTTCGGTTCGGGAAACTTCTGGTGAAGAAGAATATCAAAAAACTTTTGCGTTCGAGCCGAAGCGCTCGCCGTGGCAGTGGCTCGGCTGGCTGGCGGCGGCATTTGCCTGCATCGCGCTGGCGGTTAATGTCTGGATGACGCGTTTTCAGCCGCGTGAGATTGCCGGAAACGCCACGCCGACGCCGACCGTTACGCCGCAAAAACTATCTCCCGCGCAGGAACGCGAGCAGCTTCTCAATTCGGTCGATACCGTTCAGACGACATTCACGAATCCGAAAAACCCAGGCGAAATTCTGGGCGACGTTGCCTGGAGCGATTCGGCGCAGAAAGGTTTCCTCCGCCTGCGCGGCGTTCCGGCAAACGACGCGACGAAGGAGCAATATCAGCTCTGGATTTTCGCCTCGAATCAAGACCCGAAAACTCCGGTTGACGGCGGCGTGTTCGACGTCAGCGAAAGCGGCGAGGTGATTATTCCGATCGACGCGAAAATAAAAGTTCAAAAACCGACGCTGTTTGCCGTCACCGCCGAAAAACCGGGCGGCGTGGTCGTCTCCAAACAGGAAAAAATGATGGCGATTGCGAAAGTTGAAACGTAAAACAGTTTCCTTACGTCTATAAAACTAGTAAAATTAAATCATAAAGACTCAGAGTCGCAGAAGATCAGAAAGTAAAAAGTAAAAAGTAAAAAGGCGAAAGTAAATAAAGAGCATTTTTTTACTTTTTACTTTTACCTTTTGCCTTGTTTCCCGCTGCGTCTTTGCGGTCGAAAAATTGAAAAAGGAGTTTGCGATGAAAGCTATAAAATTTCTCGTATGTTTGCTCGTCGTTGTTTCGTTTATGACAACAATGGTTTCAGCACAGAGCGGCGATAAGCTGCCGCCGATTAAATACACTGAGTTTCGCCTTAAAAACGGGCTGCGCGTGATTTTCCACGAAGACCGCTCGACGCCGATTGTCGCCGTCAACGTCTGGTATCACGTCGGCTCGAAAAACGAAACCGTCGGCAAAACCGGTTTCGCGCATCTTTTCGAGCATATGATGTTTCAAGGCTCGAAAAACTGGAACACCGATTATTTCAAACCGCTCGACGCCGCCGGCGCTAACGTCAACGGCTCGACCAATGCCGACCGCACCAATTATTACGAAGTCGTGCCCTCGAATTTTCTGGAGCTCGCGCTGTTTCTCGAAGCCGACCGCATGGGCAATCTGCTCGACGCGATGACGCAGGAAAAGCTCGACAACCAGCGCGACGTCGTGAAAAACGAGCGTCGCCAGCGCTACGACAACCAGCCTTACGGCACGGCGGGCGAAAAAATAATGGATATTATTTACCCGAAAGGTCATCCGTATAACTGGACGACCATCGGCTCGCTCGACGATCTGACCGCCGCCTCGCAGGACGACGTGAAAGCCTTTTTCCGGCAGTATTACGTGCCGAACAACGCGTCCCTGGTCATCGCCGGAGATTTTAATCCGAAACAGGCTCGCGCGTGGGTGCAGAAATATTTCGGCGCGATTAAAAAAGGCTCCGAGATTACGCGTCCGACGACGCCGCAGCCGATGATGCAAGGCGTTATCCGCAAAGAATTTGAAGACGCCGTGCAGTCGCCGCGCGTTTATATGGTCTGGCACACCGTTCCGCAGGGCAATAAAGACGAAGCCGCGCTCGATATTTTAAGCTCGATTCTCTCCGGCGGTCGCGGCTCGCGTCTGCAAAGCAAGCTGGTTTACGACAAGCAGCTGGCGCAGGACATTTTCACGTCGCACCCGACCCGGGAGCTTGCCGGAACATTTCAGGTAACGGCGACGGCACGCCCGAACGGACCGAAAGACGTCGAGGAAATGCGCACCAATCCGGGCAAATTCCTGTCGGCAATCGAGGAACAAATCAATATCGAAATCGAGCGCATCAAGAGAGAAGCGCCGAGCGTCGAAGAAGTTTCGCGCGCCATTAACCGCATCGAATCGCAGACGGTTTTCGGACTGCAAACCATTCTCGGCAAAGCCGATGCGATGAACAGCAACGCGACGTTTTACGGCAAGCCCGACCGCTTTCAGCAGCAGCTGGACGAATATCGCAAAGTGACGCCCGCCGACGTCGTGCGCGTCGCCAATGCTTACCTGAACGCGAATCATCTGGTGATGAATTTCGTTCCGCGTAAAGACAAAACGACGTCGTCGACAAACAACGCGGCAAACACGCCGACTTCGAAATCGTCGAAAGAGAAACCGGCGGTCGACCAGACAAAGAACCTGCCGAAAGCCGGCGCCGACCCGAAATTCAATCTGCCGACGATTGAAAAACAGAAGCTTTCCAACGGCTTGGAAGTCTGGCTCGTCCGTCAGCCGGAACTGCCGATTGTTTCGATGAATATGGTTTTCAAATCCGGCGGAACGATTGACCCGAGCGGAAAATCCGGCTTGGCTTCATTTACGTCGAGCCTTTTAAACAGCGGCACGAAAACGCGCTCGGCGGTCGATATTTCCAATCAACTGTCGGACATCGGCGCGAATCTGGGAACCGGTTCGAGCTGGGATTCGGCAAACGTTTCGATGCAGACTCTGACGAAAAATCTCGATAAAGCTCTGGATATCTACTCGGACGTGCTGCTTAACCCGACGTTTCCGGACAAGGAACTAGATACGCTGCGCCGCCGCTCGCTGTTCGCTTTACAGCAGCGCCGCGATAATCCGAACGCGATTGCCAGCGTCGTCTACAACGCTTTGCTCTACGGCAGAAATCACCCGTACGGCAACTCGCTGGGCGGCGATGAAATCTCCATCAAATCCTTTAAACAATCGGATTTGGAGGATTTTTATAAAACCTATTATCGCCCGAACAACGCGGTTTTGATTGTCGCCGGCGACGCGACGATGGACACGCTCAAGCCGAAGCTGGAAACTGCTTTTGCCGGTTGGAAACCGGCGGCGGTTCCGAACTCGAAAGTGCCGGAAGCCGCGATGTTTGATAAACCCGGAATTTACGTGGTGGACAAACCCGGCGCGGCGCAGTCGATTATCTCCATCGGTCAGGTCGGCGTCTCGCGCGATAATCCCGATTATTTCGCCATCCAGGTGATGAACGATATGCTCGGCGGCTCTTTCTCGTCGCGTCTGAATATGAACCTGCGCGAGGACAAGGGTTACACATACGGCGCGGGCAGCGGCTTCGGCTTCCGCCGCGGCGCGGGACCTTTCACGGCTTCGGCTGGCGTGCAGACTGCCGTCACGAAAGAATCCGTCCTCGAGTTTATGAAGGAGCTCAACGGCATTCGCGGCGAAAGACCCGTCACGCAGGAGGAGCTTGAAACCAGCAAACAAAGCCTGATTCGCAGCTTCCCGCAGGGTTTTGAAACCAACGGGCAAATCGCCGGTCAGCTTTCCACGCTCGCCGTATACGACTTGCCGGATTCGTATTACAACGAATATTTCTCGAAAATCAACGCCGTCACGCTCGCTGATATCAATCGCGTCGCCAATAAATATCTGACGCCGGATAAAATGGCGATCGTCATCGTCGGCGATAAGAGCGTGATTGAGCCGCGACTCAGAGAAATCGAAGTCTGGGGCAAAACGATTTCTTATCTCGACGCGGAAGGCAATCCCGTTAAGATTGAGTAATTCGGATTAGTCGCGAAAGGACAAAAAAAAGTAAGGAGCGAATGTCGCGAGTAAATTTATTTCTTTTACTCGCGACATTCGCTCCTTACTTTTTTTCAATTCTTTTTTGTGTTCTTTCGCGCTGTTTCGCAGCTGAAAATTTATTATTGTTTCGCTTTTTTGCTTTTCTTTTCGCCGGTTATTTCCGAAAACGGGATGTCGTAAATCGCGTATTCCTGCCAGTCTTTGTAATCGAAATGCCACCATTCGTTGGCGTTGACCGTAAAGCCTTCGGCTTCCATCAGGCGGCGGAGCAAATCGCGATTCCCGCGTTCTTTTTCCGTGCCGCCCTGATAATCGGGCGAGGCGCGCTCGGTGAATTCGTCGAAATCCGAAGGCATCTCGACGAGTTTCCCCGTTTTCCGGTCGTAGATGCTCAAATCGACCGCGCAGCCGCGATTGTGTTTCGAGCCGGTTTTCGGATTCGCCACAAATTTTCGTTTGTCTTCCGGTGTCACTTCCCAGAAAATTTTCGTCACCGACCACGGGCGATAGCCGTCGAAAATGACCAAGCCGAGATTTTGTTTTTTCAGCTTTTTATGCACGCGCAGCAAAGCTTCGGCGGCTGGACGCTGGAGAAACGCGCGCGCTTCCGTGTAGACGACTTTGCCGACGAAATTGTCGGCGCGAGCGTAGCGAATATCGAGTTTTATTGTTTTATCGAGTTTGACGAGTTCGACCAAATCAGCCTCACGTTTGTTTTCTTCTCGCGGCGGCGCGTACTGAGCAAAAACTGCGGACGAAAAAAGAATAAAACAAAAAACCGGCGCGGTAAATCTCCAAAAATGTTTTTTCATAATTCGGCTCCAACGTTCAATAAAAGGTTTGAAAAATTCACGTAAAAAAGTTATTTTTAGATGATGCAGGAAACGCCGGAAAAAAGAAAATTTCCCGCCAGCCGATGGATAAAACGCTTCGGCTTTGCGGGATTTATGTTTTTTCTGATTAAAGGCTTGCTCTGGCTTATCGTTCCGGCTCTGGTCGCTTATCTCGCCTGGTAGTTTCATTTATCATTTATCAAAAGACTAAAGTTCAACGATAAATGTTAAATGTTAAATGTTAAATGTTTACGGTTTTTCTTCCGGCGCTTCTTCGTCGTCGCTGTCGAGAATCTTCACGTCCGAACCGAATTTTTGATATTCTTTGAAGCGAATTAAATTGCGCGTTTCAAAAAACTGGCGGTTTTCCCGAAACGTCAGACGGACATCGGAAAGTAAAGGCAGCAAAAATTTCTGGTCGGAAATCGTTACCCAATCGTAATCGATCGTGCGGCTGGCGGCGCGAATCGGAAAATCCGCCGGAATCTCCGTGGCGACGCTTTCGACTCGCAAAACGCGCAAGTTTTCGCGGTCAATCCAGATTTTCCCCTTCATTCCGCTGGTGGTCGAGCTGTTTACGCTGCCCGAGGCGGTAATTTGCTGTTTGGCTTTGTCTTTTGCAATTTCAAAGCTGTAAACGATGGCGCGGCGCTGGCGAATCAAATCCGTGTCGACTACTTCAAATTTCGTTTCGCTTTCAGATTTGAAAATCGTCGCCAGAACCGTCACGAATTCGCCGGTCGAGCTGGTTCCGCCGACTTCCGAATAAGCTGATTTCGCTTTCGGATTTTCCTGAACGACGCCATTCAAACTCAGAATTTTATATTCTTCCTTGCCGTCGGAGCGATAACTGACGGCGACAATCAGGCGGTCGAGATTTCTGAAATTGCTCGTTCCGGCGTAAGCGGCTGAGCGCTGAACCATCTGTTTGACGACGAAATCCGGCATCTCGTCAACCGCCGCGAGCGTCGCTTCGCGCGCTTTGGCTAAAACCTCCGCGCTTTCTTTTTCCGACGGCGGCTGCGAAACAGTCGGATTTTCACGCCGCCGGGAAGCTTCTTCCAAAGTGCGCTTCAGTTCGGCATCGTTGCGGCTTTTCGTTACGGTCAAGCCTCTGACGCCGTCCGTTAAGACAAAACCGATTCCGCGTTTTCTGACCGTTTCGATAACTTCGTCGCGCTTTTTCGGATTTTTTTCCAAATCGTAAAGCAGCTTGACGTATTCCGCCTGCGTCAGAGGTTTCTGCGGCGGCAGCGGCGACGGCGTTTCCTGCGCGAAGACGAAAGCGGCTGAAATCAGGATTAAAGCTAAAGAGATGAATTTTTTCATTACTTAAAAAGATGCGTTATACGATTTTACAGTTTGCCGCCCGAAAGCGCCGGCGGCGGATTTACATAAATTTACAAAAAAACGCGCCGGAAATGGGAAACGGAGAAGCTACCTGAATAGCTTCTCCGTTTTAATTATGAATAAGAAATGAAGCCTAAAAAGCTTAATTGACCCATTCTTCTTCGTAGTTAAGTTTCCATTGACGAGTGACCCATTCCTGGGCTGCGGTCATCACAGTCGTTTTCCACTTTTTCAAGTTCTCGCCGATAGAGAGCGCGGCTAGTGGTTTGCTCGGGTCGCGTTCGACCCTGATTACTTCCGTCGGTACTTCGATTAAAGTTTTTTCTTCGTCAATTACACGCAGATTAACTTCACTTCCAACCGGCGGGAGAGTACTCAAATTTACCAAAGCACTGGTTTCACCGATATTCTCCGTTAAGCCTTCGACCAAGACCGTTTTACCGGTCACTTTATCAATCCAACTCGCCTGAACCTGTAAATTCGCCATAATCCGATGATGTATCGGCGGGCGATTCGTAGATGCAGATAACTCCGTTCGTGCCATAATTTCCCTCCCTTTCTCGCTTGTTATATTAATGCCCGAAGCTCCAGTGCCTGGTGACACTTCAAACATTGTCACATAAAAATAGACTAGACTTACTAAAAAGTCAAGTTTATAAAAACCGCTCAAACCGTTCACGCGAACGATTTGTAACAAATTCAATTACGAATTGAGCTATGGACGCCTGAATACGGAAAATAGTTGCCGTAAAAATCCGCAAAAATTCAGCGGCGGCGGTTATATTTTTCTAATTATTTATAAGCTTTTCAAACGGCTGCTTTCGAGCGGCAAATCGCCGAAAAGAATTTATTCGGCTTGCTAAGATAAACGGCAAAACGATTTGGTCGGCGCGCGCAGCGCCTTTAAATTTTCCGCGCCGCCGTAACATTAATTTAATCTTTGAAAGGCATAATTCTATTTATGCTTTGAGACAAAAATTTTAGGAACTCAATTTGCCTAAAAGTTTATTGTCTATTTATGTAAACCCACAATTTGTTAAAAAATATTTTCATAACAGGTGTTATGAAAGCGCTAATTGTGTGAGTTTACAATAAGTTGGAAAGTTCACCGACATTCGTTTAGGAATTTTAACCTTGAATTAAGCAAAAATTCTTCGTTACAAATATCCAAAAAATAAAATTCAAAATCCGAAAATCAAAATGTTTTCGAATTTCTACGTGCATTTTTTTTAAATTCAAATACACGTGCAATTTTTTTAAAATTAAAATTCAAATATGAGGTCAGAAAGAATGACTAAAAATATATTTTCCAGTTCCATACGCTTTTTTATGCTGGCTGTCTTTTGTCTCGCGTTAGGCATCGGACAGACGTTTGCGCAATCGACCGTCACGGGCGGTATTCGCGGCACTGTGACTGACGCGCAGGGCGCGGTCGTGCCGAATGCCACCGTTACGATTACCAACACCGGAACGAATCAAACACAGGATATAACTACCGACGAGGACGGCGGTTACCGCTTCAGCAATCTTCAACCCGGAGTTTATTCGCTCAAAACGACGGCTTCGGGCTTTGCTCAATTCACGCAGGAAAGAGTCGTCGTCGAAGTCGGTCAGGTCACGCCGATTGAAGTTCAGCTCGGCTTGACCGGTCAAACCGCCAACGTCGAAGTGACGGCGGAAGCGCCGGTTATTAATACCAACTCGCAGGATTTTGCGACGAATATTAACCAAACCTCCATCAACGAGCTGCCGATTAACGGTCGTCGCGCTTCAAACTTTGTTCTGCTGACGCCTGCCACGGTTCCGGACGGAACCTTCGGCTTGATTAGTTTTCGCGGAATTTCCGGTCTGCTGAACAACAGCACCGTCGACGGCGGCGACAATAACCAGGCGTTTCAATCCGAAGAACGCGGTCGCACGCGCATCGGCTATGTTATCAGCCAATCGGCGATTCGCGAGTTTCAGGTAAACACTTCAAATTACTCGGCTGAATACGGGCGCTCGGCGGGCGGCGTGGTCAACACCGTAACCAAGAGCGGAACGAACGAATTTCACGGCGATTTATTTGAATATTACCGCAACAATCGCTTCGGCGCTCGCAACCCGCTGGCTTTCCAGACGATTTTAAATAACGGCGTTCAAACGATTGTCGGTTTAAAGCCGGTCGACGTGCGCCATCAATTCGGCGGCACCATCGGCGGTCCGATCATTAAAGATAAACTGTTTTTCTTTTTCAGCTATGACCAGCAGAAACGAAACTTTCCGGGTCTTGCCATCTTCAGCAACTTAAATTTCCTGAATACGGCTGACACTCTTCTGCTGACGACTCCGCTCGGACAGCAAGTGCCGGGCAGACCGCCCGGAGTGCTGGGTCGAGGTTTAACGGCTGCGCAAGTCAACAGCACGCTGACTTTCCTTAATTCGTTGACCGGCGAAACGCCGCGCCGACAGGACCAAAAATTATTTTTGCCGAAAATCGACTGGCAGGTTAATAACAATAATTTATTTACAGTAAGCTACAATCGCCTGCGCGCCGACTCGCCCGCCGGTTTGCAGACGCAAGCGACCAATACCTTCGGGCGCAGAAGCTTCGGAGACGACTTTGTAGACGTCGATTCCTTAAATGCGCGACTGCAGTCGACGATTTCTACCAACATCTTGAATGAAGCGCGTTTTCAATATTCGCGCGATAACGAATATGCCTTCAGCCAGGAGCCGCTGCCGGGCGAACCGCTGACGGCGATGACGGTGGCGGGACCGCGTTCACCGAGTATAAACATAACCGGCGGATTGACCTTCGGAACCACGGCAAACTTTGAGCGCGTAAAGTTTCCCGATGAGACGCGTTATCAGCTTGCCGACACGGTAACCTGGACCAGAGGAAGACATACATTCAAGTTCGGTGCTGATTTTAACCACATAACCGACGATATTGAAAATCTGCGTTCACAGACGGGTTCATATTTATATCCGAACATCAACGATTTCATTATCGACTACGTGAATTACCAAACTCCGCTGGCAACGACGACGCCCTGCGCGACGGGCAATCTCCGTGTGGGAAGATGCTCTAGCGGCACCAATTTAC
>DASVRL010000241.1:0-2160 GCA_036388635.1 Pyrinomonadaceae bacterium | reverse complement strand
CAGCAGTTTCCTTTTTAGTATATTTTCTAAAAATACTTCTTACATCTGAGGTTTCATCTCTAACAGAAGTTGCTGCTCTGATTAAAGAATGGTCTGCTAAATCACTTAAAAATCTTATTGCATCAAATAAATTAGATTTACCAACTCCGTTTGAACCAGCGATACAGGTAAATGCTCCGAATCTAACATCAACATCAACTAAATTCTTGAATCCTTTTACTTTAAGCCTGGTTAGCATATTGATATCCTTGCAGGTATCTTAATTCAGTTTTCTTTAGGTGTCTATTATCATTTTATATTGCTCCAAAACTGTTTTTCATGTTATTTTGGGAAAAGCCTAAAATTTAGGAGTTTTACTTCCACGAAAGATTTAATGATGAGAAAAACAATTTTGCAGACAGTCAAAACTTGAAATCCTAAAGTTTGCGTTTGACTGTCTGCTCCGAAAAAAAGGAGTAAAAGAGATGGTCAGACAAACTAACAGCAAAATCGTCCGCGAAATTGATAAATTAAACGAACACGAAACTTTATCCGTTCTCGATTACATTTCCGAGCTTCTTTCCAGCCGCCAGCTTCCGATTCCGAGCGAAACACAATTTAATGATGATTTGATTGCGTCTTTGTCCGAAAAGCGCGAGAATCGCTGCGCGCAGCAAGTCGTCGAATGGGAAAAAGTGCGGCGGCGCGGGCATTATCAAAGAGCGGCTTAAAAATTTATGAAAATCGACCGCAGAACGGCGCGGGTGAACGCAGTTTTTCATATTGTTTTATCTGCGCCGGTCGGCGCTCGTCTGCGGTGTCGTTTTTTTCTTTTTGTCTTTGGCGTCTTGGCGATAAATGTTTTCGCGCAAAGCGATTTGGACATTCTCGCCCAAAGACTCGATCGCGGAAATACCGAGCAAAAACGCGACGCGCTTTTGCAAATCCGCAATTTAAAGTCCGCCGAAGCCGCGCGGCTCGCCGTTTCAGCTTTATCCGACAAATCCGAAATCGTCCGCGCCTCTGCCGCGCAATCAATCGTTTTTCTTCCGCCCGACGAAGCCGCGCTCGCGCTTCTGCCGCTTTTGCGCGATAAATCCGTTCTGGTGCGCAAAGAAGCCGCTTATGCGCTCGGCAAAACGCAGAATCCGCAAGTTGTGCGCCCGCTCGTCGAAATCATTCAGCGCGATAAAATTCAGGAAGTGAAAGACGCCGCGACGGTCGCGCTCGGCTCAATCGGCGACGTTTCGGCGCTCGACGCTTTGACGCGGATTTTGCAGCGCAGACCGCGCGAAGAGGAAGAATTTTTCCGGCGCGCGGCGGCGCGTTCAATCGGGCAAATCGCGCAGATTATCCAGATTGGCGAAGACGAAACAATCACGCCCGAAAATTTTCTGCCCGACCCGTTTAAGGAAACGACCAAGCCGGTTTACAAAAATCTTGCGCAGGCGTTTCCGCAGTTCCGCGCCGCCCTTCCGGTTTTGCTTCAAACTCTGCAAAATCCGCGCGAATCCGACGACGCCCGGCGCGAAGCCGCTTTCGCGCTCGGCGCAATCGGCGACGAATCGGCGATTCCGGTTTTGCGGGCGAATCTGAACGGCAAAGATTATTATCTCGCCGAAATTTCCCGCGAAGCTTTGCTGAAACTTTCGAAACAGACTGAATAAATGGCGGCTCATTGGCGAGACTCAACCGGAAAATATTTTTAAATTCTAAAAGATTTAACGCTTCTTCGGCGAATTTCTGATTTATAATTGATCTATGCAAGGCACGAATCTCAAAAAATCCGAAACTCAGAATTTAGACGAATTTTACGCCAGCGTTCGCCAATACACGGAAAAACTCTCGGCGCCGCTCGAAACCGAAGATTATATTCCGCAGCCGATTGCCGACGTCTCGCCGCCGAAGTGGAACATCGCGCACACGACCTGGTTTTTCGAGGAAATGATTTTAAAAAAATTCGTCCCCGAATATCGGGTTTTCGACGAAAGCTTCGCATACTTTTTCAACAGTTATTACAATTCCGTCGGCGCGCGCACCTTGCGTCACAAACGCGGCGATTTGTCGCGCCCGACGGTCAGGCAGGTTTTCGCGTATCGAAAATACGTCGATGAAAGAATGCGCGATTTTCTGCAAACCGATTTAACGCAGCAAGCGCGTGATTTGGTTGTTTTAGGCTTG
>DASVRL010000240.1:0-5591 GCA_036388635.1 Pyrinomonadaceae bacterium | reverse complement strand
TCGTCGAAGGTGATGGCGACAAACGCCTCGCCATCGAATGCGACGGCGACCGCTATCACGGTCCGGACAAATGGGAAGACGATATGCGCCGCCAAAGAATTCTGGAACGCGCCGGCTGGCAATTCTGGCGTTGTTTTGCCTCAACCTTTGTAATGCACCGAAAAGAGGTAATTTCAGATTTATTGAAAGCCCTGGAAGAGCGCGGCATTAAACCCATCGGAAAGAATGAGGATATTTCCAGCCGTTTTGTCGAACATATTAGTTACTCCCTGACTGAAGAAAAAGATGTAGAACGTACAAATAACACTTTGGTTGAAACAGGCGAGGAATTCGCATCATTTCAAAAAGATTTATTTTCCGAACTCCCGAATTAGAATTTATGATTACTGCTATCACACTGGAAAATTTCAAAGGTATCAGCCAGCCCGCAACAATTCCGTTGCGACCGCTGACGATTATGTTCGGCAAAAACAGCGCCGGCAAAAGCACCGTTGTGCAGGCTCTACATTATGCCCGTGAGATTTTCGAGCGTAACAACTTGAACGCCGACCACACGCAGCTCGGCGGCGCGTCGGTCGACCTCGGCGGCTTTCGCAATCTCGTCAATAATCACGACGACACAAAAACCATCACAATGCGCTTTGAAATGGATTTGCGTGAAACGGATTTACCCGATTATGATTTTTCGCCAACTCTTGCATATAAAGCTATACGCAATGAAGTAGGCGAGGAATTTGACTCAGAAGAAGCGAAAGAAATGGAAATCTCATTTCGCCGTGGTTTGGATATATTATCCAGCCGCACTGAAAGTGTGGGAATTGAACTGAAAGTGGAATGGAGTGAAATACTTGAACGTCCGATTTTGACAAGTTACAAAACTATATTCAATGAAATCGAAGCTGTACAAGTATTAACGTCGACAGACGAGAAAAATGTTCGCATCGAATTTAACTCTAATCATCCATTATTGTATTCAGTTGAAGATTCAGATTCGCCTGGCTCAGCCGAAGCTGATTGGCAGCCGATTGAAATCAATGCTTACGAAAAGTCGTTGCCGGAAAAAGGCAAAGTTTTAATTTTGGTCGAGGGCACTTATGAAGATTACAGCGACACCGATGACATTCGATTGACTCAGATGCTTGTTGGTCCTACCGATTTGTTGCGCGCACGGCTCGCTTCGTTCCGCTATATAGGACCTTTACGCGCCACACCGCCGCGCAACTTCCAGCCCTTGTTGACCGAAGAAGAACCCGACTGGGCAAATGGTTTGGCAGCGTGGCGCGAACTGTATAACGACAAAAATTTAGCGGAACTTTGGGTCAGCGGCGAGTGGTTGTCAAGAACCGGTTACAGTTTTAAGTTAAATCAACACCGCGAAATTCCAATCGATAGTTCTTTGATGATTGCGTTAGAAAACAACACGGTTTTTGATGACATCGCTGACACAGCCGCCGAACTTAAAAAATATCCAATCAAGAAAAAACTCGTTCTTATCGAAGAACAAAGCGGTTTGGAAGTTGCGCCCTATGACATCGGCGTCGGCATTTCGCAAGTTGTTCCGGTCGTCGTCGCCGCGTTTGCTTCCAACAATCGAATAATCGCCATCGAACAGCCCGAACTGCATCTGCATCCGGCTGTCCAGGCTGAACTGGGAGATTTATTTATTCAATCCGCATTAGGGGATTTTAGAAATTTATTTTTAATCGAAACCCACAGCGAACATCTGATTTTGCGAATTCTAAGACGAATTCGCGAATACGCCGAAGGAGAACAGGAAGACCCGAGCGCTCCGGGGATAACTCCTGACAACGTTCAACTGATTTATGTCGAACCGGCAAAAGGCGGAACTGTTTTTTATAACCTGCCGGTGACCGACGAAGGAGATTTTGCCGAAAATGTACCGGGCGGCTTTTTCGCCGAACGAGCCAAAGAACTATTTTAATTATGCTTTACGAATTCGCGCTCGATCCAGAAGTAATCTCAGATTGGCAATCTTTTCGCTATTTTGTGGAAAAATTCGGCGTATCGGAAGGTCGCCTGATTTCCCAATTTCCAAAAAAATGGAAGCGAATGGTTTATCAGGCGGTCGAAAGAAATAATCCGACTGATATAGACAAAAAACGCATTGAATTTCGGCTGCAACATATTAACGACCGCCTAATAAAAAAATCGAGAGATTATAACGGCGTGCAATCTTGGATTGAAAATGCCTTGGAGCAACAAAATTCCGCTCCTTTTCACGCTGTTATCACAACTCAAAAACTGAATATAGAAAATGTATTAGAAGCCAATGAGGTTGATGAAACCTTACAATTATGGAATGTACCTAGACAAAAAAGAGTTCCTCGAATCGCGCAAAATCTGGCACAGGCAGTCAGCTCATTGCTCAAAATTGCGGAGGAAATTATTTTTATTGACCCGTATTTTGATCCCGGCAAACGTAGATTTCGACGTCCGTTGGAACAATTTTTACAAGAAGCCTTACATCAAAATTCAAACATTAAGAGAATTGAATATCACGTCAAGGTGGATTTCGAAAATGAAGCTGAAAGGCTTACTTTTGGACACAACTTTGATGCTGCCTGTCAAAACAATATCGCTCCGATAATTCCAGATGGTTTTCCAGTTAAATTTATTCGTTGGAAAGAACGCGAGGGCGGAAAAAGATTTCACGCCCGTTATATTTTAACTGACAGAGGCGGGGTATTAGTTGAAAACGGTTTGGATGACGATGATGATGATGGCGGGCAGGTTACGCCGGTTGTTTTGCTGATTTTTGATATGTATTCGGAGATTTGGAATGATTTTCAAAAATTAGTTGACCTTACGCAGTGCACTTATGAATTTGATAATGAAGTTACGATTTGGGGAACTAAAAGGTTAAACCCTTAATCTTTGATTAATACAGAAACTTTTTTTGAGGTTAGGTTATATAGTTCCGGCAAATGAGAATCGCACACTTTCAGAATGGATAATTCAGATGTTATCAAACCGCAGACTCAATACGCCGGATGGTCGGCAGCTTTATCAATACCGTATTACTGATACCGAGTTCAGCGAACTTGAATTTTCTTTACGCCAGTATATTTCTACCGGTCAGACTCGACTGAATTTATCCGTTTTGGCAAAACGGATAATGTTTTCGTTTTTATTCGTTTTATACGGAGCGGAATGGTGGCGCAGGCGATACGACGGCAGCGGTTTTACCTGGGAAGGAATTATGCGCGTGGTCTCCGCGCGAATTCCGACGGGCGGAATCAAGCACAAAGAAGCGAATGCGTAGAACAGCAAAACTCCGGTTTGGAAGAATAAAACCGGAGTTTTGAAGCGTGAAACCGGAGTTTGCGCCTTCCAGACCGAAGTTTGTCAAAGCCCGATGCGAGCTTATTTGATAATTCCGCCGCCGTCGAGCGCCGTGTAAACGTCGGGCGCATACATTCCGAGCCATCGGTCGGAATCGGGCGTTTTGAAGATTTCGGCGTAAACGCGAGCGTTGAAGTTTTCAATGTCCGTCACGGTTTCGCCGTTAAGCCAACTGTAAAGCCTCGTATGAAAAAGAAAATCGTTGCGCGCTGTGTCGAGCGCGATGTATTTTTCCAGCTTTTGAATAAGACTCGTAAATTCGGCTTCGCTCAAACCGGTTTTGGCGTTTTGACGACGAATAAAAGCCAGACTCGCCGCGTCGATTTTCGTTCCGCCCGTGTAAATTTTGGCGAGCTTGTTCCAGCCGTCGAGATTTATCTGCGGCTCGTAGCGGGAAAAATTGTCGTAAATGTCCGTCAGAATAGTCTGCTCGGTCACCATCTTCGCCGCTGCGCGCGGCATCACTTCGAGCGCGCCCGCGCCTTCTTTCGGCTCGACGAGTTTTACTTTCGCCAGCGCAACCGCTTTGTCGCGCTTGGTTCTGATGTCTCTAAACATTAAAACGCGAAATTTGAGCATCGCGATTTCCTTGTCTCTGGCAGACGCGCCGTTGATGATTTTATTGACTTTCCCGGCTTGCGTGATGTATTTCAGAAATCCTTGCGGGCTGTAGAGACCGGGCAGTGCGTCGATGATTGTGCCGCTGTCGTCCAGCAGATAATGAATGCTGTTGCCGGTCAGAGTGCGCTCGATTTTGCGACCGTCGCCGAAATCAATCGTCACTTTCGGCGCGGGACGCACCGATTTCCAGTGCAGAACGTAATTTTCGCGCAGAAACCGCGAGATTTCCGCGTTCGAATAAAGCACGGCGCGGAAAAAACGACTGTTCGCGCAGCTGAATTCTTCGTTTAAATTTCCCAGCAGGCGCAGGCTCAGAATCGGTTTGTTTTGCGCCTTTGCCGTCATTTTGGCTTGTTCCAAATCCGTAAACCAGAAAAGCTGCGAAGCGTATGCGTCCTTTTGCCTCGCCACGCCGTCAATCGCATACGCGACGCGGTTCCAATCGTCGGTTGCTTCGCCCGTTTCGCCGAAACGCTTGATGTCGGCGGCGTGTGTTTCAAACAGCGCGTCCAAGCCTTCCTGCCGCAGCGCGCGAAGCTGGTTGATGGCGGAAATCGCTTCGGTCTGGTTTTCGGACGCGGCTTGGCGGGCTAATTCTTTGGCTTTACTCGATGATTCGGCAAAAGCGGAAACGGAAAACAGAAAAGTGACGAGAACAAAGGGCAGAAAATATCGGATTCGCATAGACCTTATCTCCAAAGACCGATGATTTCGGGAAGAGCTTACATTTTTTTAGAGATTTAAGTCGTGGATTGGTTGCCTGCGGCGATTAAAATCCTTCTTCTTTCTTCGCGAAGGATTTACGCTCTTTGCGGTTAAATAAAATTTTTTAACGCCAAAGGCGCGAAAGGATTTTCCTGCGGGGAAATAAAAAGAATAGCCGCAAATCCGTATACTTCAGGAATTTGCGGCTATTTGCCGGGGTGAAATTTAATTATTTAACCGGAAAGCCTTTAACGAATTCGGCAAACTGCGTGAAATTTTCGGCGTAGAATTCGGCGGGAAAACGCTCTCTGAACCGCTCGGCGGCAAAAGCTCTGCCGCCTAAAACGACCGGAATTTTTAATTTCGCGATGCGCGCCCGAAATTCTCTGTAATCGCGCGCCAGCCGCTCGTAATCATTGATAATCGCCGCCGAAATACAGACGATTTCAGGCGAATAACACAAAACTTCGTCGGTCAGAGAGTAGAGCGGCGTGTGTGCGCCGAAATTCATCGCTTCCCAGCCTTCGTTTTCCAGAATCAACTGTGCCAGATGCGTCGGAAGCTCGTGAAAATCGCCTTCAATCGCGCAGCAAAAAGCGAGCTTGCCGTTCATTCCGCCGACCGGAACCGATTCTCTGAGCTTGTAAATCGCATTATAGACGGCATTCGTGGCGAGATGTTCCTGCGCCACGCTTATCTCGCCGTCAAACCAAAGCTCGCCGACGCGGCGCATCGCGGGACAGACCGATTCGTCAAAAATTTGCGCGAGCGGCTTGTCGTGCAGATGCGCGCCGATCAGAATATTGGCGGCTTCGTCCTCGCGTCCGGCAAGCAGCGAATGAAACAGCAGAGAACTGGAATAACTCTTTTTAATACGCCGCCGCCGCAGCGCCGCTCTGGCT
>DASVRL010000239.1:0-3162 GCA_036388635.1 Pyrinomonadaceae bacterium | reverse complement strand
CGAAAACTCAACCACAGTGGAAACGGAAGGGAAATTCAGAATCGTTTTCTATCGAAATGATGGTTCTGAACAAGGTTTGAAAGATTACGCTCCATTAAAAGCAGGCGAGGTAATTGATTCTTCTGTCATGAATCTTTCTGCGTTGAAATCTTTTGTTCAGGAAGCAATGAGCGAAGCCAAAGAAAAAGACGTTCTACTTTCCGCTCACTTAAAAGCGACGATGATGAAGGTTTCCGATCCGATTATTTTCGGGGCGATTGTGGAAACATATTTCAAAGACGTTTTTGAAAAATACAAGGATACTTTCGCTGAATTAGACATCAATCCGAATTACGGATTAGCAACGCTTTACGAAAAAATTGCCGGAAATCCGAAAGAAGCGGAAATAAAGGCAGACATTGAAGAAGCCATCGAAAACGGACCGAGAATCGCGATGGTAAATTCGGACAAAGGAATTACCAATTTCCACGTTTCTTCGGACGTGATTGTGGATGCTTCAATGGCGGCGCTGGTTCGCGGCGGCGGAAAAATGTGGAACAAAGACGGAAAAGAAGAAGACACCGTAGCAATTATCCCCGACCGAACTTACGCCGGTTTCTACGACGCGATCATTCAGGATATGAAGCGTAACGGGGCGATCGACCCGAAAACTTTCGGTTCGGTTCCGAACGTCGGTTTGATGGCGCAAAAAGCCGAAGAATACGGCTCGCACGACAAGACCTTCCAAATTTCGGGCGAAGGAACGGTGAAAGTGGAAGACGAAAACGGAACGGTTCTTCTCGAACAAAACGTCCAGAACGGCGATATTTTCAGAATGTGCCAAACCAAAGACGCTCCCGTCCAGGATTGGGTGAAATTGGCGGTCAACCGCGCAAAACTTTCCGACACGCCCGCCATTTTCTGGCTCGATAAAGACCGGGCGCACGACCGAGAGATCATCAAAAAAGTTGAAAAATATTTACAAAATTACGATTTAGACGGTCTCGACATCAAAATTATGGATGTCGAGGACGCGATGCTCGAAACTTTGCGGCGTGCCAGAGAAGGCAAAGACACGATTTCGGTTTCCGGAAACGTTTTGCGAGATTATCTGACCGATATGTTCCCGATTCTGGAACTCGGAACTTCCGCGAAAATGCTTTCCATCGTTCCGCTGATGAACGGCGGCGGTTTGTTTGAAACCGGAGCCGGAGGAAGCGCGCCGAAACACGTCGAACAATTCCAAAAAGAAGGATATTTGCGCTGGGATTCTCTCGGTGAATTTTTGGCATTACAGGCAAGTTTCGAGCATTTGGCTCAAACCCAAGACAATAAAAAAGCGCAAATCTTAGCGGACGCTTTGGACGAAGCGAATGCGAAATTTTTAGCGACCGACAAATCTCCGGCAAGAAAAGTCGGGCAAATAGATAACCGCGGTTCGCATTTCTATCTGGCAATGTATTGGGCTGAAAGTTTGGCGAATCAAACGTCGGATTCCGAAATTGCTGCTGAATTCGCTCCCGTTGCCAGAGCCTTGAAGGAAGCGGAAGCGAAAATTAATGAAGAATTGATCGGAGCGCAGGGAAAACCGCAAGATATTGGCGGTTATTATCATCCGAGTTCCGAAAAGACTTACGCGGCGATGCGACCTTCCGCGACGCTGAACGCGATTGTGGACGGAATTTAAGGCTTTAGATTCAAAATTCATAAAAAACTCCCGGAGTTTCGGGAGTTTTTTATTTTATATGGTTGCGGCAATTGTGCATCTTGAGAATTAAAATAATTAATGACGTGAATTAAAATTAAAACTTTAAAGTTTTAAACGAGAAAGACGCCGGGACACGTCGTAATTTACGCTATTCGGCAATCACCCGATCGGGTTCCGGGTCAATTTCAAATTGCACGGCTTGAATCTCTTTCAAATCAAGTAGCCACGCTTTGGCGAGACGATGTCCGCCGTCCATTAAAAAACCTTCGGCAGATAAAATAATCGGATATGATAAATCGGCTTCGTAAATTCGTCTGGCGTGAGCCGCCACAGCGCGGCAAGTCGGCGGTTTGTCAGCGCCGAACCAGCAGTTAAGGTCAAATTCCGCGATGCTTTCGATTCCGACGGTTTTAACGGGAAGATTTTCGGCGAGCCGCCACAATCGCTCGGTAAACCAAACGTATCGACCATTCGCAGTTAATCGAGAATGTTTCTGCGTCACGCTCTTTCTAGGCAATCGCATCTATTTCTTTTGCCAATTCAAAATCCCGCGCCGTTATGCCGCCGCGGTCGTGCGTCGTGATAAAAAATTCGGCGTAGCCCCAGCCGAACAGAATGTCGGGATGATGGTCGCGGCGCTCGGCGATTTCGCCGACTTTGTTGACAAAGCTCAAGCTCTCGGCGAAATTCGCAAACTCGAATTTTTTCGAGAGCTTTTCGTTTGTCACCGTCCAATCGTCTAAGCCGGACAAATTCGCTTCGATTTCTTCCGCCGATAATTTTCGTCTTTCCATTCGTTTTGCTCCTCGAAAAAAATTGTAATTATAAAACGCGCTGCGGCGCGCTATTATTCGGGATAATTTAGAATTAATTATGATTTTATCCGAAAGATTTCTCAAACAATCCTAATCAATCGGCGTCCGAATCTTCGCTTTTGCAAAGTCGCCGCCGGCGCTCGATTTAAGTTATACTGTTTATTTTGAGTATAACTATTTTTAAAAGGTTATTAAACGCGATGCGACTTTATCGAACATTTTTAATTTTAATTTCCGCTTTGTTTTTCGCCTGCACATCCGGCGCGCCGAAGCCGGAAACGCCGCTCGACGCGCTGAAGGCTTATCAGCAAGCCATCAGAAAAAAAGACCCGACCGAGATGAAGCTGCTGCTTTCGAAAGGCTCGCTGAAAATGGCGGAGGACGAAGCCAGAGCGCAAAACACGACCGTGGACGAAATCATCAAACGCGAGACGCTTTTTACCGAAACTCAAAAAACCGTGAGGATTAAAAACCAAAAAATCGAGGGCGAGCGGGCGACGATTGAAGTCGAAAACTCGTTCGGCTCGTGGGACATAGTGCCTTTTAACAAGGAAGACGGCGAATGGAAAATCGCCAAAGAGCGCTACGTCGAAGAGCAGATGAAAAAGACCGACGAGGAAATGAAACGCATGGACGAGCAATTCAGGCAGCAGAGCATTC
>DASVRL010000238.1:0-13956 GCA_036388635.1 Pyrinomonadaceae bacterium | reverse complement strand
CCCAGGGCGCGGGCGGCAATTTTCTGACCCGTCGACGCAGTCTTCCTTTTCTGGAGAAAGAAGGAAAATATTGGGGACCGCCGCCGGACGATGAAACGGCTATTATTGAAATGGAACGGCTGCGGCAATCTGGAGCCGCATTCATTGTTTTCGCCTGGAATGCTTTTTGGTGGTTCGATTACTACAAAGAATTTGATAAACATCTTCGTTCAAAGTATCGATGCGTGCTGGAAAATGAACGATTGGTTGTTTTCGTTTTGTGAAGAAATCGGCTTTTTCCGTTTAAATTCCCGGAGCCGCAATTATGTCAATGAAAGATAATTTTACCGCCCGCCGCGTACTAGCTATTTTTGCTCACCCGGACGACGAAAGCCTCGTCGCTGGAGGAACTCTCAAAGCCTGTTCGGAAAAGGGTTTGGAGACAATTATCATCTGTCTGACCAGCGGCGAGCTGGGTTTTATCGCCGATGCCGGTTTAGCGACGCGCGAAAGCCTCGGCGCGGTGCGCCGAACCGAGCTGCGAGCGGCGGGAAACAAGCTCGGAGCTAAAACCGTCGAGTGCTTCAATTATCCGGACGGAGAGCTGGCGTGGACGAACGCGCCCGAAATTGTAAAACTACTCGGCGAAACCATAAACAATTACCAGCCGGAAGTAATCATCACCTTCGGAGCCGACGGGCTTTACTGGCACCCGGATCATATCGCCGTTTATGAATTGACCAAATCGGTTTTGTCTTCGAATCTCAATCGGGATTTTTCCCCGGCAGTTTATTACGCGACTTTCCCGGAAGATTTAATGCTCGCACTGGCGCAGGAATTAGAGTTGCGAGGACTGAACTTTAACGCCTGGGGAATTGAGCCGGCGGCTTTCGGCGCTGCGTCATCGACCATCACCACACGTTTGGATGTTCGCAAACATTTGGACGCCAAAATCGCTGCCTTGAAATGTCATCGAACGCAGTTTGACGAAAATAATTCGTTCGTCTCGCTGCCGCCCGATTTAGCCGAAAAGTTTCTCGGATGGGAATACTTTGTCAAAGCCGGCGCGCGTCAGAACAAAACGGACATCCTCGCCGAAATCGTCGGAAAATAATCTTCGGCGGATTAACCCTGAGCGGCGAAATTTATTAAGCCGGAACGGCGAGCATCACGCCGGTTTTTTATTGCGGCAGTGCCGGAAATTTTTTGACTTGCGCTTTTCTAAAAACTATTCTCGTTCATAAGAATTTTGTTCTAATTTGGATAAATTAGATGTTTTTGGAATATTTGATAACTCCATTGACGTCCTCTTTGAGTGCCTTGAAGATAATCATTTTCCTCTAGGCTTGCAAAAAGCATTGCAATATGTTTTCTATATAAATAGCCATGACCCGTTTCTCCGTTCAAATTCATCTGCACCATCACGCTCGACATCATCGCGTGAGATAGTCTTCGTTTACAAAAATCCGAAAATTAATTTATCCCGGCGCGAACCTTGAAAGAAATTTCCAGGTTTTTTTTATTTTTACGATGGAAAATCAGAAGTTAAAAATAGCATTGCAAAAAAATGGTCGCCTCAGCGAACAATCGCACGACCTGCTCAGAAAATGCGGCATTTCATTCAGCAACGGGCTGGGCAAGCTGCGCACGGAAGCGACTAATTTCCGCCTCGAAATCTTTTTCCTGCGCGACGACGATATTCCCGAATACGTCGCCGACGGCGTCGCCGACATCGGCATCGTCGGCGAAAACGTTTTGGCGGAAAAATGCAAGACGGTCGATTCGATTGAAAAACTCGGTTTCGGCAAATGTCGTCTGTCTTTAGCCGTGCCGAAAAATTTTGCATACGAATCGGTCAGGGATTTCAGCGGCAGACGCATCGCGACGACTTATCCGAAAATTCTCACCAGTTTTCTGGGCGAAAAAAACATTAAAGCGGAAATTCATACCATCAGCGGCTCGGTCGAAATCGCGCCGTCAATCGGTTTAGCCGATGCGGTTTGCGATTTGGTCAGTTCGGGCAGCACGCTTTTTACCAACGGTTTGCGCGAGGTGGAAACCGTCATGCATTCGGAAGCGATTTTGATTGCGCGAAAAAATCTCAGCGCCGACTTGCGCTCGATTCTCGAAAAGCTTCTTTTTCGCATTCGCTCGGTCAAAGCGGCGCAGCAGAACAAATACATTCTACTGAACGCGCCAAACGAAAAACTCTGTGAAATTGCCGCGCTTTTGCCCGGCATAAAAAGCCCGACCGTTATGCCGCTCGCCGAGCGGGGCTGGAGCTCAATTCATTCGGTCGTCAATGAAAACGATTTCTGGGAAGTCGTCGAACAGCTCAAAGCCGCCGGCGCGGAAGGCATTCTGGTTTTATCGGTTGAACAGATGATTAAATAAATATATGAAAACGATTAAGAATCCGAAAAAAAACACCTGGCACGAAATTCTCGCGCGTCCGACGCTCGACACACAATTTTTGGAACGAACCGTCGCTAATATTCTGGCGGATGTCCGCCGGCACGGCGACGAGGCGCTGAAACACTGCGCGCGACATTTTGATAAGGTCGAAATCGATGATTTCCTGGTCGCCGAAAGCGAATTTGAAGAAGCGGAAAAAAGAATTTCTCCGGAGCTGAAAGCCGCCATTCAAACGGCGAAAGCGAACATCGAAAAATTTCACGCCGCGCAAATTGATGAAAGCAGTAAGGTCGTCGAAACGACGGCGGGCGTTTTCTGCTGGCGCAAATCAGTGCCGATTGAAAAAATCGGGCTTTACACTCCCGCCGGCAGCGCGCCGCTTTTTTCGACCGTGCTGATGCTCGCCGTTCCGGCTCAGCTTGCCGCTTGCCGCGAAATCGTTCTTTGCTCGCCGCCCGACCGCGACGGCAAAATCAGCGACGCGACTTTGTATGCGGCGCGCGTCTGCGGGGCGACGAAAGTTTTCAAAATCGGCGGCGCGCAGGCTATCGGCGCGATGGCTTTCGGCACGGCGCAGGTGCCGAAAGTTTATAAAATATTCGGTCCCGGCAATCAGTTTGTGACCGAAGCCAAACAACAGGTAACGAAATTCGGCGTGGCGATTGATATGCCCGCCGGACCTTCGGAAGTCGCTGTTTTCGCCGACGAATCGAGCGTTCCCGCCTTTGTCGCCGCTGATTTGCTGTCGCAAGCCGAACACGGCGCCGACAGCCAGGTTTTGCTCGTGACGACGAGCGAAAAAGTTATCGCAGAAACATTGACCGAAATCGAAAAACAACTGGAAACATTGCCGCGCAAAACAGTTGCCGCCAAGGCGCTGGAAAATTCAAAAGCGATTCTGGTCGAAACGGTGGAAACGGCAATCGAGCTTTTAAACGAATACGCCGCCGAGCATTTGATTCTCGCCGTTGAAAATGCGGATGAAATCGCCGAAAAAATCGTCAACGCCGGTTCCGTTTTTATCGGAAATTATTCGTGCGAAGCGGCGGGCGATTACGCTTCGGGAACGAATCACACGCTGCCGACAAACGGTTACGCCAAATCTTACAGCGGCGTTTCGGTGGAGAGTTTCGTCAAAAAAATCACGTTTCAGAAACTCACCGCCGAGGGAGTCAAAAACTTAGGACGAACCGTCGAATGTTTGGCGGAAGCCGAAGGATTGCAGGCGCACAAAAACGCAATCACAATTCGGCTGGAACAGATTTACGGCAGCGGCAGACAGGATAAAAGCGCGATTTAATTCAATTTTTCCGGCGCTTAAATATTGAAGCTATGTTTAATTTAGAAATCCTCGTTCGAGAAAACATTTTGCGTCTTGAGCCTTATTCTTCCGCCCGAAAGGAATTTGCGGGCAAAGCGCAGATCTTTCTCGACGCCAACGAAAACAGTTTCGGCTCACCCGCGCTAGCCGACAGAAATTACAATCGCTATCCCGACCCGCTGCAATGGGAAATCAAGGGAAAAATTGCCGCATTGAGCGGCGCCAAATCAAACGAGATTTTTGTCGGCAACGGCAGCGACGAGGCGATAGATTTGCTGCTGAGAATTTTTTGCCAGCCGCAAAAAGACAACATTCTGATTTGCCCGCCGACTTACGGAATGTATGAAGTTTCGGCGGAAATCAATGACGTCGAAATCAAGCGGGCAAATCTGACCGCGGATTTTCAGCTCGATTTTAAAGCGATTGAAAATGCGGTCGACGAACGCACGAAACTGCTTTTCATCTGTTCGCCGAATAATCCGACCGGAAACAGTTTTTCCCGCGAATCGATTCTCGATTTGACGAAAATTTTTGCCGGAATCCTTGTTTTGGACGAAGCCTATATTCACTTTTCAAAAGAAAAATCACTGCTCGGCGAAATCCGCAATTTTCCGAATCTCGTCGTTTTGCAGACTTTTTCCAAGGCTTGGGGCTTGGCGGGCTTGCGCGTCGGCTTGGCTTTCGCCAATGAAGAAATCATTAAGCTTTTTAATAAAGTAAAGCCGCCTTACAACGTTTCGGCGGCGGCGCAAGCGGCAATTTCAGAAGCGCTGGAAAACGTTGAAAAAGTCGAAAAAACCGTTTCGGAAATCATCTGCGAGCGCGAAAAGCTGGTTGAAAATCTGAGCCGGTTTTCGTTCGTGCGAAAGATTTATCCGACGGACGCGAATTTCGTTTTAGTGAAAACCAGCGATGCCAATGCGGTTTACAAATTTTTGCTCGACGAAAAAATCGTCGTGCGAAACCGCCAAGCGGTCGCGCTTTGCCAAAACTGCCTGCGAATCACAATCGGCACGCCGGAAGAAAACGAAAGTTTAATCGATTCACTGAAAAAATTCGCCGACGCCGGCGCGGAAAAAAGAGAGGCGTCGTCGGCGAAATCATAAAAAATCTTCTCGCCTTCGATAGTGAAAATCGTATGAAAAAAGTTTTATTTATTGACCGCGACGGAACGCTCGTGTTTGAACCGGAAGATTTTCAGATAGATGCTTTTGAAAAGCTGAAATTCCTGCCCGGCGTCGTTACCAATCTCGGCAAAATCGCGAGCGAGCTGGATTACGAACTGGTGATGGTTTCGAATCAGGACGGACTCGGAACGCAGAGCTTCCCTGAAGCGAGCTTTTATCCGGTGCATAACTTTATTTTGCAGACGCTCGCAAATGAAGGCGTTGTTTTCGCGGAAATTTGCATCGACCGTTCGTTCGCCGACGAAAACAAATCGACGCGCAAACCGAATACGGGACTTTTGCAAAAATACTTTAATGCCGAAGAATACGACCTCGAAAATTCCTTCGTCGTCGGCGACCGCGAAACGGACGTCAAACTGGCGAAAAATTTGGGCGCGAAGGCGATTTTTATAAAAAATCCGAATTTTGATTTGTCGCCGCCGGAGAGTTGGGAAAACGTTTTCGTCGCCGAAAACTGGCGGGCGATTTACGAATTTTTAAAACTTCCGCCGCGCAAAGTTTCGCACCAACGCCGGACCAAAGAAACCGAAATAGCGATTGAGCTGAATCTGGACGGAGACGGAACGGCGAAGATTGCAACCGGAATCGCCTTTTTCGACCATATGCTCGAACAGATTGCGCGCCACGGCGCGATTGATTTAAAAATCCGAGTGAAAGGCGATTTGCAGGTTGACGAACATCACACGATTGAAGACGTCGCCATCGTTTTAGGCGAAGCGTTTGCGCTGGCGCTGGCGGACAAACGCGGAATGGAGCGATACGGTTTTTGTCTGCCGATGGACGATTGTCTGGCGCAGGTGGCGCTGGATTTCGGCGGGCGCAACTGGATTGTCTGGGAAGCGGAGTTTCGCCGCGAAATGATCGGAAAAATGCCGACGGAAATGTTTTTTCATTTCTTCAAATCGTTTACCGACAAGGCGCAGTGCAATCTGAACGTCAAAGCCGAAGGCGCCAACGAGCATCATAAAATCGAAGCGATTTTCAAAGCCTTTGCCAAAGCGATAAAAATGGCTGTCAGGCGCGACGCTTCCAAGCAGCGCGAATTGCCCTCGACCAAAGGGGTTTTGTGAGAAAACCAAAGCCGGCTGCAAGCAAATGATATGAAAATAGCCATCGTGAAATACAACGCCGGAAACGTCGAATCGGTCAAAAATGCTTTGCGTAGATTGGGCGTGGAGAAGCCGGTATTAACGGACGACGCGGAAATTTTAAGTTCCGCCGACAGAGTGATTTTTCCCGGCGTCGGCGAAGCCTCCAGCGCGATGCGGTTTCTGCGCGAAAGAAATCTCGATTCGGCGATTAAAATTCTCGCGCAGCCGGTTTTGGGAATCTGTCTCGGAATGCAGCTTTTATGCGAGTTTTCCGAGGAAAATTCGACCGAGTGTCTGGGAATTTTGCCGTATCGCGTGCGCCGGTTCGAATCGGAAAATCTGAAAACGCCGCACATCGGCTGGAACAAAATATTCGATTTGAAAACCGGTTTGTTTCGCGAAGTGGCGGAAAATGCTTACGTCTATTTTGTGCACGGCTACTATGTCGAAACGGGCGCGGAAACAACCGCCGCGTGCGATTACGGAGTGAAATTTTCCGCCGCTTTAAGTTACAAGAATTTCTACGCCGTTCAGTTTCACGCGGAAAAGAGCGGCGCCGTCGGCGAAAAAATTCTGGAGAATTTTCTGAAAATATGATTGAAATAATTCCCGCCATCGACTTGATCGAAGCCAGATGCGTGCGTTTGCGACAAGGAGATTTTACGCAGCGGAAAATCTACCGTGACAGCCCGCTCGAGGCGGCGAAAGAATTTGAAAACGCCGGTCTGAAACGTCTGCACCTGGTCGATTTGGACGGAGCGAAAGACGGGAAAGTCGCGAATCTTAAAGTTCTGGAAAGCATCGCGTGCGGCACGAATCTGGAAATCGACTTCGGCGGCGGAATTAAAACGGACGAAGACATTGACGCGGTTTTCAGCGCCGGCGCGAAATGGGCGAGCATCGGCAGCGTAGCGGTCAAAAATGCGGAAAAGTTTTTTGAATGGCTGGAAAAATACGGCAGCGAAAAGATTCTGCTCGGCGCCGATGCGCGCGGCGAAAAGCTCGCCATAAACGGCTGGCAGACCGCCACGGAAATCGAAATTACACCGTTTTTGCGAGAATATTCGGCGCGCGGCGTTACTCAGGCTTTTGTGACCGACATTTCGAGAGACGGGCTTTTAGCGGGAAGCTCAAACGATTTGTATGCGAAAATCCGCCGCGAAATTCCCGATTTGAAACTGACTGCATCGGGCGGAGTTTCCAATCTGGAAGATATTTCCGAGCTGGAAAAAATCGGTTGCGCGGGCGTCATCGTCGGCAAAGCGATTTATGAAGAAAGAATAGAATTGAAAGATTTGGCGAAATATGCTGGCTAAAAGAATAATTCCGTGTCTGGACGTCAAAGACGGGCGCACGGTTAAGGGAACGAACTTCGAAAACCTGCGCGACGCGGGCGACGCCGTCGAACTGGCGAAAGCTTACTCGCGGCTCGGCGCCGACGAACTGGTTCTGCTCGATATAACGGCGACCAACGAAAAGCGCAAAACCCTGTCGGCGCTCGTCAAAAGAGTCGCCGCCGAGATTAATATCCCGTTTACGGTCGGCGGCGGAATCAATACCATCGAGGACATTGAAATTCTGCTTGATTCGGGCGCGGACAAGGTTTCAATCAATACGGCGGCGGTGAAAAATCCTCAAATTTTATCCGAAGCGGCAAGGAATTTCGGCTCGCAGTGCATTGTGCTGGCGATTGACGCGAAAAAGATTGATGAAAAGTGGACGGTTTTTCTGAACGGCGGACGGATTGAAACCGGGCTTGAAGCCGTCGAATGGGCGCGACGCGGCGCGCAAGGCGGCGCGGGCGAAATTCTGTTGACTTCGATGAACGCCGACGGCACGAAAAACGGATTCGAGATTGATTTGACGCGCGCGGTTTCCGAATCCGTGAACGTTCCGGTCATCGCTTCGGGCGGCGGCGGCTCGCCCGAACATTTCATAGAGGTTTTCGAAAACGGGAAAGCCGACGCCGCGCTCGCCGCCAGCGTTTTTCACTTTCGCGAAATCGAAATCGGGGCGCTGAAAAATTATCTGCGGGCGCGCGGCATCGCCGTGAGAATTTAAAGGTTTTGGTTGTTATCGGAAGCAAGTATGAAAATTGATTTTGAAAAATACGCCGACCGGCTGGTTCCGGCAATCGTCCAGGACGCGGAAACCGGAAAAGTTTTAATGCTCGGTTTTATGAACGCCGAATCGCTCCTGCGCACGCAGGAAACAGGGCAAGCGACGTTTTTTTCGCGCTCGCGCCAAAAACTTTGGACGAAGGGCGAAACGAGCGGAAATTTTCTCGAAGTCAAGGAAATTACGCTCGACTGTGACGCCGATACGCTTTTGATAAAAGCCAAGCCGGGCGGAGCGGTCTGCCACACCGGCGCGGAGACTTGTTTCGGCGAAAAAAATGAAAATGAAGATTTCCTGTTCGAGCTGGAAAAAATCATTTTGGACAGAAAGACGAATCCGGCGGCGGATTCCTACACGACAAAACTTTTTCGTCAGGGATTGAACAAAATCGCTCAAAAAGTCGGCGAAGAAGCCGTTGAGCTTGTGATTGAAGCAAAAGACGACGACCGCGCGCTTTTTAAAAATGAAGCCGCCGATTTGCTTTATCATTTGCTGATTCTGCTCGCCGCAAAAGAAGTTTCATTGAACGAAATTATGCAAACTCTCAAAAAGAGAAAAAGATAGCGTGAGTTTTGATAGCTTAAAAATCATTTTCTGTGGGTTTGTGTAAAGGTTATAAGAGAAATCAAATAATTTATTAGTCCGGAAGCCACAGGATTTTAGAATCTTAGTTAGAGACTAAAGCTATAAATAAAAGGCTTCATTCTGATTGGAACGAAGCCTTTTATTTATTAGTCGATAAAGTGTTTACCTGATAAATGCGGCGGGCGTGGGAATATCTCCGTTTGCCCCGAACTGAAATCCGGTAAAGCCAGCAGTTGATCTCAAGAGATACCAAATTCCGGAAGATGGTCTAAACACCACAAAATCAGCCTTTCCGTCACCATCGAAATCAGCCGGTGCGGGCTTGTCTTCACTGATTCCAAAGTGAAATCCGGTAAATGAATCGCTGGCGCTGAAGACCAAATACCAATCTCCGACTGAAGGACGGAAAACAGCCAGGTCGGTTTTACCGTCGCCGTCATAATCAGCCGGAACAGGCAAGTCTTCAGCTATTCCGAACTTCGCCGCAGAAAAAGTATCGTTGCTGCTGTTAATGCGATACCAGGTGCCGTTTGACGGGCGATATACTGCCAGGTCAGCTTTTCCGTCGCCGTCGAAATCACTTCCGGCAAGCGGCTTATCCGTACTCAAACCGAATTGTCTGGCATCAAAGTTCTGTGCAGGAACGCCGGTTGGTCTGGCGATCAGCCAATAACCGCTCGAAGGACGGAAGACAGCTAAATTCGCTTTGCCGTCGCCATCAAAATCTCCCGGAACAGGAATATCCTCATTCGACCCGAATTGCACGGGAACGAAAGTGTTGTCCGATGAATTTATACGATACCAGCCGCCGTCAGTCGGTCGAAACACACACAGATCAGTCTTTCCGTCACCATCATAATCAGCCGGCGCGATCAAATCTCCACCTGCGCCAAACTGTTTAGGAACAAAAGCGTTGTTTGAGCTCGTCCGCTCGATGATTTAATATTAAAAAATAAAGGTAGAATTCAATTCGTAATACAATATTCCATTATGGCTCGCGCACCGTTTCAAGTTATCGTTATTCCTTATCGTCACGACTCGGACGGGCGATTGCAGTACCTGGTTTTTTAGCGCTCTGATTCGAATGCGTGGCAATGGATCGCGGGCGGCGGCGAAGATGACGAGACGCCCGAACAAACTGCTCGCCGCGAAGTTTTCGAGGAGGCAGGTATCCGCTCCGATGCTGCTCTGATGGCGCTGGATTCGGTGACTTCCATCCCGGCGGCGCATTTTTCAGACCATTATCTGTGGGGCGCAGAAACCTATGTCATTCCGGAATATAGTTTCGGCATTAAAGTCGATAACAATGTAATTCATCTGTCGGCTGAGCATGTCGAATCTGCCTGGTTAGATTATGAAACTGCTCTGAGACGCTTAAAATGGGATAGTAACAAGACGGCTTTATGGGAGTTAAGCCGGCGCCTGGCAGTAAAGAATCGGTGAAAGGATTTATTAATGAAAACCCTCAAAACCTTCGAAATCGAATGAAGCTCTTTTAGTGTAGTTTTCAATTTTCTCAAAAAGGGTCCTTAACCCGAGTATCCCCGTTGGAAAACTTCGCGCGCCGGTATCAAAGGGCTATCTATTTCGAGTCGCCTTCGATAAGGTAAATACTTTATCACAAGCTATTTTATAAGTATTTTAATGTGCATAAGGGTAAGATATTTATGAAATACCAAATACTGAGTTTGCTCATGATTGACGGTTTAATTTCTGCTGAGCAAAATCTCTAGTTTTTGCTCATATCAGAATTGAAGGAATATTAAAACATTCAAAGCCGCTCTTTTTACGAGAAATGGCTTTGAATGTTTGCTGTTTTATTCGCTATTTCACTTATCCATCACAAAAACTATTGACACTCATCAGGAAATCAACTAGAGTCGCTTTAACCGACGACCATTTAAATCCGATTGGCATTTCGGGGGAAATGCTAAAACCAGATTATTTGCAGATTTTATTATTTGCAGATTTTCGGGTGCGGATTTAACGAGTCGTGTTTTTGTTTGAAACGGAACTCTTGAATCGGGTAATCTTCACCATTTTGCTTAGACGGACGCAAAATGATGAAGAAGCGCGAGAAAAGTTTCCGCCGGATAAATTACTTCAGGTAATTCGCATTGTAAAAAGGAGTGTGTAACATGCCTACAACGACGCTTATAAAAACATTTTTCAGAACTCATTTCTCAATCCTTTCAATAATTTTAATACTTTTTTTGCTGGCGCCGGAGATGACTACAGCGATAAAGGCGGCGGGCGAAATCGACCCGGGCTTTTATGCCGGAGCTTACTTTCAGCCCAGGAGGAACATTCAAACCGTCGTCCGGCAGCCGGACGGAAAAATTCTGATAGGCGGAGATTTTGATGTCGTCGGCGGCTATTTCAGAGGCGGCGTGGCGAGACTTCATCCGGACGGCAGTGTAGATACGTCGTTTAATCCGCCCTATCTGCTCACAGGAGAAACTCCCAAATCTGTAAATGCTATCGGGGTTCAATCGGACGGGAAAATCATCGTCGCCGGCGCGCTTTCCCGCATAGGCGGAGTATTTCTACACGCTCCGATTGTGCGTCTCAATGCGGACGGTTCGTGGGACACTTCTTTTGTCGTGACGTCGTCGAGCGGGTCATTTGGGGGTTCTATTAGCGTCGTTGACATTCGACCGGACGACAAAATTTTAATCGGCGGCAGTTTCACCCTTTATGGACCCATACGCAGAGAGAATCTGATGCGTTTAAACCCGAACGGCACGCCCGATAATACGTTTCTCCCCGGCACTCCCTCGGCAGCGGTCGAAGATATTACCGTGCAGCCGAACGGGAGAATTCTGAGTTACAATAAGCCTGGCGGCAGCGCCGGAATGTATCTGGAACGCCTGCTTCCGGACGGCACGCAAGACCCTTCGTTCAGCGCTTTCGTCAGCTCTCAGCTCAACGCCGTCAAAGTTCAGACGGACGGCAAAATCTTAATCGGCGGCACTTTTACTCTCGCCAATAATATTCCGCGCAACCGGCTCGCGCGCCTTCATACGGACGGCTTGCTCGACGAAACCTTTGTTATCGGCATCGACGCCCCGATAACTATTTCCGATATTGAATTCGGAAGCGACGGCAAGATTTTAATTGCCGGCACGTTTGACCATCCCGGCGGCTTGCAGAGCAACCTTCTCGCGCGCTTGAACGACGACGGCAGCCTCGATTCCTCTTTTAATCTCAATACCGAGGTGACCGGTATGACTTATAATAAGGTGGCGGACATCACTCCTTTGCCGAACGGGCAAATCTTAATCGGCGGCATAGCAAGACGGACGCACGGCTCGACCGGCGCGTCGGTCAATCGAATAAATTCCGACGGCAGCGCGGATAATTCATTTAAATCCTATATCGGAGGCAGAACGGAAGTCACCGACATCGCGCCTCTGCCGAACGGGCAAACGCTCATCACCGGTTATTTCAGCACGGTCAATGAGACCTATCGTCCGGGCATTGCGCGTCTGAATCCGGACGGCGGCGTCGATACGGTATTTAACCCGACGATTGCCGGCAACGGTTACGACCCGCCCATAATGACGCTGGCTGTGCAGCCGGATAATAAGATATTAATCGGCGGAGGATTTATCGGACTGCTGGCGCGACTGAATCCGGACGGCACAACGGATGCGACTTTTAACGCAAATCTTTCTTCAGGATGGATTTACGACCTCGCGATTTTACCGGACGGAAAAATAATCACCGTCGGTTTGGCAACGCCGCAAGGCGGCTCAACCCTGTATGTGGCGAAGTTTAATCAGGACGGCTCAGTCGATAACTCGTTCCAGTTTCCGGGATTCACAGGCAACAGAATAGTAAAAATCTCCGTTCAGTCAGACGGTAAAATACTAATCTGCGGCATCTTCAGCCGCATTGGCGGAATAGTGCGCAACAACTTCGCGCGATTAAACGCGGACGGCTCGCTCGATACGTCATTTGACCCGATGGGCGCGGCAAACAATACCGTTCTCGCCGTTGCTCAGCAAGCAGACGGAAAAATTCTGATCGGAGGAGCGTTTACCAGAATCAACGGTCAATTCAGAGCTTCTCCCGCTCGTCTGAACCCGAACGGCTCGACGGATACGACGTTTAATCCGATGTCGATAAGCGCGTCGGCGATTAAAGTGCAACCGGCAGACGGGAAAATTCTGTTCGGCAGCACTTCCGGAATCGTGCGTCTGAATCCGAACGGTTCACTCGATTTAAGTTTCAACATCGGAACCGGAACAAATGACGGCATCTTCGACACGAACGACGACATCCATGCGATTGAACTGGACGCAGGCGGAAAAGTTTTAGCCGGCGGCGGTTTTGTCACTTACAACAACACGCCGAGAGCGGGTCTCGTGCGCCTGTTGAATAAAATCGCGCCGTGGGGAATACCATTTGACTATGACGGCATAGACGGAAAAGCCGACATATCAGTATTTCGACCATCGACCGGCTTCTGGTATATCACACGACCGCCTTTCCCGCAGCGGGATTTCGATGCTGTTCAATTCGGCGTTGCGGGAGACGTGATTGTACCTGCCGATTATGATGGAGACAGGAAAACCGATATTGCCGTCTGGCGACCTTCGGACGGAGTCTGGTATCTGATGCAGTCGACGGCAGGATTCAGAGCGGCGCAATTCGGAGCCAGCGGAGATATTCCTGTGCCCGGAGATTACGACGGCGACGGCAAAGCGAATCTGGCAGTGTTCCGTCCCTCAGCGGGAGCCTGGTATATCGCCAGAGCGACCGGCGTTCCGGCACACAATTTCGATTCGGTGCGTTTCGGCGCTATTGGTGATAAGCCGATTGTCGGAGCGGATTTTGACGGCGACGGAAAAGCCGATGTGGCGGTCTTTCGTCCTTTGACGGGCGATTGGTACCGCATCAACAGCTCAACCGGTCAATTCATCGGTGTTCAATTCGGCATCTCGGAAGACAAGCCGGTCGCCGCCGATTACGACGGCGACGGCAAAACCGATTTGGCAGTTTGGCGACCGAGTGATGGAATCTGGTATCGCATCAACAGCGGGATGAATACGCTAGCTGCGACACAATTCGGATCGTCCCAAGACAAACCGTCGCCGGCGGATTACGATGGCGACGGACGTGCGGATTTAGCAGTTTTCCGACCATCGGAAGGCGTCTGGTATCTGCTGCGTTCGACGCAAGGCTTTAGCACCGCGCAGTTCGGGTCAAACGAAGATGTGCCGACGCCCGGCTCTTTTGTCAGATAAAGCTACAG
>DASVRL010000237.1:0-4894 GCA_036388635.1 Pyrinomonadaceae bacterium | reverse complement strand
ATTTATACTTAATGTTTTCTCTGATTGAGAATATTTTCACTTTGGATATAAACGGAGATTTTTAATGCCGAATCATAAATCAGCCGAAAAGCGCGTCAGACAAAACGAGAAACGCCGGCAGGTCAACCGCAACAACCGCAGCAGCCTGCGGACACAGATTAAGAAGCTTCGCTCGGCGCTTGCCGGCAGCGATAATCAACAAAGCCAGGACTTGCTGGTGCCGACGATTTCCGCCATCGACAAAGCGGTCAACAAAGGCATTCTGCACAAAAACACGGCGGCTCGTTATAAAGCGCGCCTGACGGGACACGTCAACAAAGCAGCAGCAGCCCAATAAATTCTCACGGTTTCTTTATAGTTTTTCTCCTTTGACTGGACGACAGGAGCGACGTAATATTCGCTTCTGTCTTTTTTCATTTAGCGGCGATAAAGACACGAGAAAAAGCACGCCAGAAGAATTGATAGGATAACCGGATAGATAGATACGGATAAGAAAACTATTTTTTTTTATAAATCCGTGTTTCTTCTTCACTTCTCTGCGGCTAAATTTTCTTTGCGGCTATTTCTATCCGGTCAATTCGCAGACGAGCATTTCGATTTGCAGGCGCGGCGTCGCCTGCGAGGTTTTAATCGCTAAATCGGTTTGCGCGATGCGCTGTAGATTCCACGAAAGCTTCTCTGCATCGGCGCGGCGCGCCGTCGCCAGAAAATCTTCCTGTTTGCTGAACGGCAGTCGCATCGTTCTGGCTACTTCGTTGCGGTCGACGCCGTTTCGCATCAATTCCTTAGCCAGAAAAAGCCTGTGAAAATTATTCGCAATCAAACCCAGAAGCATCAGCGGCTCGGCGCCGTCGTCGAGGATTTTGTGCAGGACTTGCAATGAACGCGTGCGGTTTTTCGCCAGCAGATAATCGGTCAGCTCAAAATTTGAAAGCTCGCGCGAATTCGGCACTAACTGTTCGACCAGCTCAAACGTGATCAGCGAATCGGGCAGCGCGGCGACCGCCAGCTTTTCGATTTCAGTCGTAATTTTCTGGACGTTGTTTCCGACCAAGCCGACTAAATAACGCAGCGCGCGCTCTTCGATTTCCGCATTTTGCTCTTTTAATTTCCCTTTCGCCCACGTCATTAATTCCATCTCGGAAAGCGCCGCGAATTCGACGGCGACGCAGTTTTCGAGCAGCAGTTTGGAAATCTTCCGGCGTTTGTCCAGTTCATTGGCGACAAAAATCACGACGCTCGTTTCCGACGGGCGCGCCAGATAACGCATCAAAACCGTTTCGTCTTCTTCCTTTAAACTGTCTTTTTTCCCGGTTCCGGAAACGACGACTTCCGTGATTTTGACGACCCGGCGCGAGGAAATCATCGGCATCTGCTCGGCGGCGGAAAGCGCGTATTCGATTTTCGAATCGGCGAGACTGAAAGCGGTTTCGTTAAATTCGCGCAAGCTGGAATCGTTTAAAGCCCGGTCAACGATAGTTTTCGCCGCCAGATCGCGCAGATAAGTTTCTTCGCCGAAAAGCAGATAGACGGGCGCGATTTCGCCTCTGATTAATTGATTTCGTAAATCTTCCCGGCTCAAAATTTTCATAAAATTGCGTTAATTATTAATCAACAGGTTTCCGAGCATTAACACATTCTCGCGCGAAATTATTTTTTTTCTTCCCTGACTCCGAATCCGTTCACGACCGACGAAACGACCGATTCGGCAAAGGCGCGCGCCATTCGCTCGACCGCCGGGTCTTCTTCGTTGAAAAACGAGCGCGGGTCTTCGGAAAACTCGAACGAATCGCGGAAAATGAAATTTTGATTGTCGTACAGAATTTTATTTTCCTGTAAATCTCTGACCGTCACGGCGACGACAATCGTCACTTCATAGATGCGCGCGCGACCTTCGCGGTCGAGCAGAACGCCTGTGAAATTAAAATCCCGAATCGTGCCTTCGACGACGGCATCCGCGCCTTCGCGGCTTCCCTGCACTTTCAAACCGCGCCCGCGCCGGATTATTTCCTTTGTCACGGCTTCGGTAAAACGCGATTCGACCCGGTAACGCAAGCCGCGCGCTTCGAATTGAAACGCCGGCACGGCGACCTTTTTAATGCGCTTCGGCAAACCGGAATTCGTCACCGGCTTATAACACTCGGTAAAGCCGGAAACCGTCAGGAAAACTAAAATAATTATTGTCAAACGAATGAATTTCATAACTCTTTTTTGATTGCTTCGACGACTTTCAAGGCTTCGACCGTCGCTTTGACGTCGTGCACGCGGACGACGTTGGCGCCGTTCCAGACGGCGATTGCCGCGCTCGCCAAACTTCCGTTCAATCTTTCGTCGACGGGAACTTCGCCGAGAATTTTTCCGATAAACGATTTTCGAGACGTGCCGACCAGTACGGGAAATCCGGGAAACTCTTTTCTCAGTTTATCCAATTTTGCCAAAAGCTCTAAGTTCTGATTAAAAGTTTTGCTGAATCCGGCGCCGATGTCCAGCGCTATATTTTCTCTTTTAACGTTAAAACTCGCGGCTTTTTCGATGCTCCAATGAAAACCTTCGGAAACTTCCTTTAAAATATCCGCGACCGGCTTTTGCCGGTGCATCGTTTCAAAATCGCCGCGCAGATGCATTAAAACCAAACCCGAATTTTTCGCCGCCGCGACCTGCGCGATTCTCTCGTCAAACCGCAAACCGGAAACGTCATTGATGATTTCCGCGCCCGCTCCGGTCGATTTTTCGGCGACTTCGGACTTGCTCGTATCAATCGAAACCGGAATATCAAATCTTTTAGTAACCGCTTCAATCACCGGCACGACGCGGCGGACTTCTTCATCGACCGAAACTCTTGCGCTCGTCGGGCGCGTGCTTTCGCCGCCGATATCGAGAATGTGCGCGCCCGCTTCAAAGAGTTTTTCAGCCCGCCGTAAAGCCGCGTCAATCGAAAAAAACTCGCCGCCGTCGGAAAAACTGTCCGGCGTGACGTTTAAAATCGCCATCACGAGAGTTTTTTCAAACGTCAATTTTCGCCGCGAGGTCTGCCAGTACATAAATTAATTAAACGTAAATGTCGCGCGGAAAGCAAAGAAAAAGGATGAAGATTTTTTAACCTTCATCCTTTTTCTTTTATCCTTTGTCCATTCTTACGCGGTTGCCGGATTATTCGGCGTAATCGGCGGCAGAATCGGTTTCTTGAACGGATTCAAAGAACCTTCGCCGTCGGCTTTCTGCGGCGTTCCGCCGTCGTTTCTGCTCGATTCCGTCGTTCCGTCTTCGTCGAGCGGCAAGCCAGCCACCAGGCGTCGAATCTGAACGCCGTCGAGCGTTTCGCGTTTAATCAATTCTTCCGACAGGCGAACCATCGCCTCGCTGTTTTCAGTAATAATGGTTCTGGCGCGTTCGTATTGCTCGGAAATGATTTTCTGCACTTCCTGGTCAATCTTAATCGCCGTATCTTCGGAATAATCGCGATGCTGCGAGATTTCGCGTCCCAAAAAGATTTGCTCTTCCTTTTTGCCGAAGGTCAGAGGACCTAATTCCGACATTCCGTATTCGCAAACCATCGAGCGAGCCAATTCGGTCGCGCGCTCGATATCGTTCGAAGCGCCGGTCGTGATATGGTCGGCGCCGAGATAAATTTCCTCGGCGATGCGTCCGCCCATAAAGATAGCGATTTGGCTCAGCAAATATTCTTTTGTATAGCTGTGGCGGTCGGCTTCCGGCAATTGCATCGTCACGCCGAGCGCCATTCCGCGCGGAATAATCGAAACTTTATGCACCGGGTCAGCCGAAGGAACTTTCAGACCGACGAGCGTGTGACCGGCTTCGTGATAAGCGGTCAAGCGTTTTTCGGCTTCGCTGATAACCATGCTTTTGCGTTCCGCGCCCATCATAACCTTGTCTTTGGCAAGTTCGAAATCCGACATCGTGACGACTTTTTTGTTGTAGCGCGCCGCATTCAGAGCCGCTTCGTTGACGAGATTCGCCAAATCCGCGCCGGTAAATCCGGGCGTTCCGCGAGCGATGATGTTCACATCGACGGCTTCATCGAGCGGAATCTTGCGCGTGTGAACTTTCAGAATGCCTTCGCGTCCGCGAACGTCGGGACGACCGACGACCACGCGGCGGTCAAAGCGTCCGGGACGAAGCAGCGCCGGGTCGAGAACGTCCGGGCGGTTGGTCGAAGCAACTAAAATCACGCCGTCGTTCGATTCGAAACCGTCCATTTCAACCAGCAATTGGTTCAAAGTCTGCTCGCGCTCGTCGTGTCCGCCGCCCAAACCGGCACCGCGATGACGACCGACCGCGTCGATTTCGTCAATAAAAATAATACACGGCGCGTTTTTCTTGCCCTGCTCGAACAGGTCGCGCACGCGGGAAGCGCCGACGCCGACAAACATTTCGACAAAGTCCGAACCGGAAATCGAGAAAAACGGAACGTTCGCCTCGCCGGCGATGGCTTTCGCCAGAAGCGTTTTGCCGGTTCCCGGAGGTCCGACCATCAAAACGCCTTTCGGAATGCGACCGCCGAGCTTCTGGAATTTTTGCGGGTCTTTCAGAAATTCGATGATTTCCTGCAATTCTTCTTTGGCTTCTTCGACGCCCGCGACGTCTTTAAACGTGATGCGTTTCTGCTGGTTGTTTAAAAGTTTCGCGCGCGATTTGCCGAAGCTCAGAGCCTTGTTTCCGCCCGCCTGCATTTGCCGCAGCGTAAAGACGAGAAATCCGACGAGCAACAGAAAAGGCAGCGCCTGAATCAGGATAATCCAGAAATAATTGCTGGAAATCGGCTCGAATTTGACGACCGCAGCAGCCGCTTTAGCCGTTGCCAGAAGCGATTCGCGCGGCGCGTCGGTCGTGTCCAGCTTGGTGAAAAATTTATTATTAGGGTTCGCTTTTTCGG
>DASVRL010000236.1:0-5080 GCA_036388635.1 Pyrinomonadaceae bacterium | reverse complement strand
CGTCTCGGCTGCGAGCGCAAAAGTTTCGCGTTTGATGATTTCTAATGCTTCGAAAATCGGAATCATATTATTTTAGCCGCAAAGCACGCGAAAAGAGAAAACAAAAATCGGCTACGGAGAACACGGAAGAAAAATGAGAATGAAACCGCAGTTGAACATAATTAAACATAGATTCAAACAGGTTGGGCAAGATGACAGGATAAAATCTTTTTCTTAGCTGTGCGTTTATTTGTGTTCATCTGCGGACAAATTTTCTCGAATCTTCTTTCGCGCCTTTTCGCCTTCTTTCGCAGCTCATCTCTTTAACGAATCAAATAAAACTCGGTTTGGCGCGGGCGGAAAAACTCGTAGCCTTTCTCGGTCATAAAAGCGTCGTCTTCCGCCATAATCGTCACCATTTGATTGTTCCATTCGGGAACTCTCGTCGAAGTGTTCAGCTCAATCGAAGTGTAGGAGCCGAGCCGCAGGCGTTCGGCGTCGGCGGCGGTGATATTGCGCCGGAAATCAATCGCCGCGCCGAGCCCGTGTCCGTGCGTGCCGAGCGGGTGCGAATAAATCATCGCCTGAATATTTTGTTTTTTCATTTCCTCCATCGTCGCCGCGTAAACTTCCGGTCCGGTCATTCCGGCGCGGGCGACGGCAAATAAAGCGTCCTGCAGGCGGTTCGTGTTTTTCAGCGCGTCTTTCAACCCTTGCGGCGCGTCTCGCTCGCCTTTTTTCAGAATATACGCGTGTTTCTGCCAGTCGGTCGAAAGTCCCATATAATTCAAGCCGAAATCGACGTGAATCAAATCGCCGCGTTCCAAAACGACGTTTTCAGCCGTTACTTCCAGAAACTGCATCGGATTTTCGTTCGGTTTCGCCAGCCGCTGAACGCGCAAATCGGGCTGAAACCAGGTGGTCAGACCAAAATTATTAACCTGCTGCAAAAGCCACCAGCGCACATCTCCGACGGTCGTTTTGCCCGGCGTGACGACTTCGTTGGAAAACGCGCGGCGCGTCAGAATGTCGGTCAATAAAACTGCCTGCCGGTAATGTTCCAGTTCTTCGGGCAGGCGCGTGTCGAGATAATCGGTGATAAATTTCGCGCCGGAAACAAAGCGTGATTCGTAATCTTTGCCGAGCGCGTCGGCTAAAAATTTATAAGCGTCGCGCGTGATGCCGTCGGATTGACCGCGCCCGCCGCCCATATTTAAAGCGATGGTTTTCGGATTTCTCTCGCTGACGATTTGCTTCAGGGTTTCTCCGATTTTATTGCCCGGCGGATTCAAAACCGTGTAAAAATTTCTCAGATGTTCTTCGCTGTAGCGCACGACCGCGATTTTGTCGAGCGTCTGCTGCCCGTTATCGGCGAGAATGAAAAAATCGCGTCTGCCGACATACGGCAGCGGCGGCGCGATGTATTCCGTCACCGGATCGGCGTGAAATTCCTCGTTGGTGACAATCCACATCGAAACATTGTGCTTGCGCATCATCGGCAAAAGCACCGTATCGAAACGCTTTTTCAGCCACTGTTCGCGCACTCTTAGCTGCTCGCGCTGGCTTAAAAGCTTCGGCAGCGGCGGCAGCTTTTCGCTGGATTTGTTCTGGGCGAAAACGAGATTCGCGTTCAGCAGGCAGGCAATCAGGAAGAAGGAAAACAGAATTTTATTGATTGTCTTCATATATAAATATTGTTTTTATTTAGCGGCTTTTAGCGCAAATTTTTACAAAATGATAAACTGAATTTTGTTTCAACTGCCTTAATTTACCATAAAAATTTATTTGAGAGGATTTTAGAAACTGTGATTGATTTTGAATTAACCGAAGAGCACGTCGCTTTGCAAAAAACCGTGCGCGAATTCTGCCAGCAGGAAGTCGCGCCGTATATCAAGGAATGGGACGAGAAATCGCATTTCGAACGCTCGATTTTGGGAAAAATGGCTGATTTGGGAATCCTGGGCGTCTGCATTCCCGAACAATACGGCGGCGCGGGATTCGATTACGTTTCGCTCGGCTTGGTCTGCGAGGAACTCGAAGCCTGCGACACGTTTTTGCGCGTGATTATGTCGGTTCACGTCGGCTTGAATTCGATGAGCGTTTTCAGTTGGGGAACCGAAGAACAGAAACAGAAATATCTGGCGCCGCAGGCGAAAGGCGAAAAAATCTCGACCTTCGGTTTGACCGAGCCGAACGCCGGTTCCGACGTTATCGGCTTGCGTTCGAGCGCGCGCCGCGACGGCGACGACTGGATTTTGAACGGCGAAAAGATGTGGATAAGCTTGGGCGACGTTGCCGACCATTTTCTTTTTTTCTGCTGGACGGACGAGGAAAAACGCCGGAATCGCGACCACACGGGAATGAGCTGTTTTATCGTCGAGCGCACGATGCAGGGATTTTCTTCCGGCACGATTCACGGAAAACTCGGAATTAAAGCCGGAAATACGGGCTATTTTTCCTTGCAGGACGTGCGCGTGCCGCAAGAAAATATGCTCGGACAGGAAGGCGAAGGTTTTAAAATCGCGATGTTTTCATTGGAAAACGGTCGTTACACGGTTGCTTCGGGCGCGACGGGCGTGATTCGCGCTTCGCGTGACGCTTCGGTCGCGTATGCGAACACGCGCGAAACGGCTGGCGTGAAAATCGGCGAGCATCAATTAGTCAAACAAAAAATCGCCGAGATGGAAGCCGATTATCAAATGTCGCATCTTTTGTGGCTCAAAACGGGTTATCTGAAAAATCAGGGCTTGCCGTCTGCTAAAGCCGCCAGTCTGGCAAAATGGCAGGCGACCGTCCGGTCGGAAAAAGCCGCTTCGATGGCGATTGAAGTACACGGCGCAAACGGTTATACGAACGATTATCCGGTCGAGCGTTATCTCAGAAACTGCAAAGCCGCCGTTATTTACGAGGGAACTCGCGACATTCACACGATTATGCAGGCGGATTGGGCTTTAGGCTTGAAACGCGAGAAACAGGCGCGCGTGACTTTGCCGCCGTATAAATCTCCGGAAGCCAAAGACGCTGCGGCGTAATTCAGAAACGCAAAACGCGAAGTGCAAACTATTAGGATTTAGAAACCGGGCATGAAACGGCTTCGTTCATTTTGCACTTTGCATTTTGCGTTTTCATCTTTTTTCTCGTCCAATAAAAAAGCCGGCTCGACTTTTACAGTCAGGCTGGCTTTTTTATTTTAAACGAATTTGAAACTCTCGATTACGGAGTTCTGTTGGTCGTAGCGTTCGTGTTGCCGCTGGTGCGATTCGTGTTTCCGGTGGTCGTGTTTCCGCCGGTCGTCGTTGTATTGCCGGTCGTGGTGTTGCCGGTCGTCGTCGTGCCGCCGGTCGTGGTCGTGTTTCCGGTCGTCGAGTTTCCAGTTGTCGTGGTCGTGTTTCCGGTCGTCGTCGTGCCGCCGGTCGTGTTCAGGTTCGTTACGTTTGTGCCCGTTCTGTTGGTATTGGCATTATTCGTATTAGTGTTGTTTCCGGTTGTTTCGCCGCCGCAAGCGGAGATGCCGACTGCTAAGGCAGCGACAGCCGAAATGGTTAAAATTTTCAATTTCATGGTTTTCTAATTCCTCCAAAAGGTTTTAATTATTAATTTGCGAAAAATTTCACTTTCTCACATTCAAATTGCAAATAGTAGCAAAAAAAATATTTTTTGCAAGTGGAATTTGTAGAAAAGGCGATTCGGGACGAAAAAATAATGAAGTTGTAACGTCCAAACTGCTTTAATTTTATAAATTTACGGGTTATTTCTCCGTATTTGACTGCGGCGAAGCCGATTTTTTCACGTCTTCAAAATCAGTACTTTGGTTGGTAATTTTCCAATCGCCGTTTTCACGCACGAATTTAAAAGGCGTCCAGACGCCGTAACTGCCGCCTTTGATTTCCGCAATTCCGGAATCGCCTTCAATCTTTTCATTGCGGACTTCGAAAGGTTTTTCCGGCGCGGGCTCAAGCTCGGTCAGAAAGGCGGTCAGCGAGGTTTTCTTTTCCTCTTTCATATCGGCTTCCCAGGTTTTCAGAGTGTCCTGCGAGACGACTTTGCGCAGCGCGGCATCGTCTTTTTTCTTTAAAGCGTCGTAATAAGCCGTCATGACGGGCGCGAGCGTCGGCGCGTTGTTGGTCGTCGGCGCTTCCGTTTTTTTGTTGGTCAGAATTAAACTGTTTGAATTATTAGCGGCGACGGCGCCGGCGGTGTTTGTATTTCCCGCGTTATTATTCGCCGCACTGTTGGTCGCCGGCTGGCTGCCGCACCCGGCGGCAAAAATAATCGAAAAGCTTAAAATCGTAATAAAAAGTAAAAATTGATAACGCATAAGTGTTCTCCTTAAATTGAACTTGAAAATAGAAAAGTATAAAACAAATAAACGAAAAGACAAGCACGCTATGAATCATCAACCGCTTTATCGAATCGAACTGCGCCGCGTTTTTCTCGTCCGCGAGCTGCCCGCGCCGCTCAACCGAGCCAGCGAGCATCTGCAATTTTTCGACAATTACATCCGAGACACGCGCCTGCGCCTGCGGACGATTCGCTCGCCTCGAACGCGAGCCTGGACCTGGATTCTGGAACAGCGTTTTGCGCCTGTTGCCGGAGATTTATCGCGCTGGCAGGTTTCGGAGATTCATCTCGACGAAGCCGAACACGCCGCTTTCGAGATTTTTGAAGGCAGGGAAGTCAAGAAAAACGAGCGCGTCGAAACCAACGAGCTTCGCTTCAATCGTTATTTTTTAGATTTTAAAGGCAGGCAAATCGAAATCGACGTTTTTCTGAACCCGCTCTGGGGCTACAATCCGGCGAAAGTTTTTTTCGAGTCGGAAGAAGAAATGAAAAATTTCGCGCCGCCCGATTTCGCCATTGCCGAAGTGACGCAGAATAAATTTTTCGTCGGCGCAAATTTAATCGGTAAAACCTTTGAAGACGTAAGAAGCGAGCTGGCGGCGTTGAAATAAAGCGCGCCTGCGTATTTTTCCATACACTTTATCTAAAATTGTTCTAAAAAGGCGCAAAGTTGAGGCATCAAACCTCGACTTTGAGGTCTGGAATCTCAAGCGTTTAGCCGCGAAACTTGAAATTTCAAGTTTCGCGGCTAAACGCTTGA
>DASVRL010000235.1:0-15147 GCA_036388635.1 Pyrinomonadaceae bacterium | reverse complement strand
TTATTGATGCATTCGGCAGCGGCTAAGTTGTTCTGTTTATTGACCCTTCAAATTATAGTTTCTAAATCTCCGGTAAAGCCGAATCAAGATCCCGGCGCAGCAATATCTTTATCTTTACATTATTTTATTTTTTTCCTATATTTATCGGCATTCAAAAGGCAAATTCTTTGTCTTCCGCGTTTTACGCAAAGAGTGCCGGGTCGGCGCGTCTCGTATTTGTAATCTAAGCCAAATCATTCGGATTTTACCTTGCAATTTCGGTAAATGCGCCGGTCGCCAACATAGGAGGATTTAATAATGACGAAATATAGAGGATTCTTTGTCTGGATTCTGGGCACGTTTTTTCTTCTCACGGCTTTTTTGATTTTCCGGGACATCGGCTGGGGAGGCAAGCCGGACGAATGCATTTATGATAAACCCCACGACGGATGTTACTGCGAAGAATTTAAAAAGGACGACGTCATCAAAGACAAGCCGGGCGTGCGCCAGCCGGTTAATACCTGGTCTAATCTTTATGCGCTCATCACGTCGTTTATCGTCGCCTTCGGCGTTTATTCAGACCGCAAGAAATATACCGCCGACTATGCTCCCGATACGGACAACGCCCCCAATATAATCGGCTCCAGCTCATGGAAACCGGATTTATATATCTTTGCCGTGTTGTTTCTCGGACTCGGCAGTATGTGGTTTCACGCTTCGCTCAAGGAATGGGGCGGATTGCTCGACGGCGTGTCGATGTATGTCTTTGCGTCGTTTCTCGTCTTTTATTCGGCGCGCCGCTTTTTTGATTGCGACTGCGTTTTCTGGCTCGGCTATCTTTGCAGCGTCCTGTTTTTCACTTTGATGAGCAATCTCGGAGTCGATTCGGTTATCAACATCGGGATTCTGGTCGGCGCGTATGCCGCGCTTGAAATATATATCTGGTGGCGAACAAAGATAATGCAGGGTAAACCGAGAACCATTCTGCTCTGGGTATTTGCTTTCGTCGCGATTATCACGGCGACCATCTTTCGGGGACTGTCCGAAACGGGCGAAGCTTTGTGCGACCCGAAACACTGGTTTCAGCCGCACGGGCTGCTCTGGCATCCGCTGGCGGGCGTAATGGCGGTGTTGCTCTATTATTACTGGCGCGACGCCGATGACCGAACAGAACTCGGCACGAAAATTTAGAAATCAACTGAGAACTGATAGCTTGTTTTTTACTATCAGTTCTCAGTTCTTGTTCGATGCAATGCCGTTGGCAACCATTTTACGATATTCCGACGCCGGTTTTACATCAGTTTTTTTGCAGCAGCGGCTTTAAGCCTTTATAAACGTTTTCCGCCAGAACCTTTGCGCCCTCGGCGTTCGGGTGAATGCCGTCAGCCTGGTTGAGCTTTTTATCCAGCGCGATGCCTTCCAGCACGAACGGCAGAAATTCGACCTTGTATTCATCCGCCAAATCGGGAAAAGCTTTGATGAATTCCTGCTGGTATTTCGCGCCCATCGTCGGCGGCGCGAGCATTCCGCACAAAAGAACCTGAACTTTTTTCGCCTGCGCGCGTTTGATAATCTCGCCGAGATTCTTTTTCATCTTTGACGGCGAAAGCCCGCGCAGAAGGTCGTTTGCGCCGAGTTCGAGAATCAGAATCTGCACGTTTTCCTGCTCGAGCGACCAGTCGATTCTTTCCAGCCCGCCCTGGCTCGTATCGCCGGAAACGCCCGCGTTGATGACTTCGTAATTATAGCCTTCGGCGTTCAGTCGCTGCTGAAGCAGAAACGGGTAAGATTCCTTTTCGCTCAAGCCGAATCCGGCGGTCAGGCTGTCGCCGAACGCGACGACTTTCGGTTTGTTCGAGCTGGTCGGCGGCAGCTTCGCCGCGTCTTTCGGCTTTTGATTTTTCAGTTTGCTCGCCTCGGTGCCGCAACTTGCGGCAAATATCGACAAAACGAGAAACCCGATTAATGCGAATGTATTTTTTCTGACTGTGAACATAATATTTACTTCAAAACCGAATTTTAGATGCGAGTTTCGCGTATTTTGTTTAGTCTAAATGTTTGGTTAAGATTAATTTTAAGCTATCTCGAAAATACGCTCGGCGCTCTTTAGCGAAAAGCTTCGCGCGCCTTGCGGTTAAGAAAATTTTAACGCAAAGCGCGCTGAATATAAGTCGCCGGGCGACGCCGAGTGCAATTTTTATATTTTTAAGATAGCTTGTCATTAGACGCAATGATTCAACTTAAAAATATTACCAAAATCGTTCGGTCGGGCGCGGAGGATTTAATCATTCTGGACGACGTTTCGCTGGAAATCCCGGACGGCGAATTTATTGCCGTGACCGGCGCTTCGGGCAGCGGAAAATCGACCCTGCTCGGTTTGATCGCCGGCTTGGACGCGCCGAGCGCGGGCGAGATTTTGATTGACGGCGAACTGATTAACGCGATGAACGAAGACGCTCTGGCGCGGCTCAGAAGCGAAAAAATCGGCTTTGTCTTTCAATCGTTTCACCTGATTCCGTCTTTGACGGCGTTTGAAAACGTCCTGGTGCCGATGGAGATTTCCGGTTTAAAAAATGCCAAGGAAACGGCGCGAAAGCTGCTCGAAGACGTCGAGCTGACGAATCGCGGGCATCATTACCCGTCGGAACTATCGGGCGGCGAGCAGCAGCGCATCGCCATCGCGCGCGCTTTCGCCAACCAGCCGAAAATTCTTCTGGCGGACGAGCCGACCGGCAATCTCGACTCGCGCAACGGCTCGCATATTTTCGATTTGATGACCAGACTGCACGACGATAATCAGACGACTCTGGTTTTAGTGACGCACGACCAGGAACTGGCAAACAGAGCGCACCGGCAAATTCGCCTGCGCGACGGCAAAGTAGTAGCCGACGAAATAAATAAACAGGACGGGCAGGATAAAAGAAACGCGGAATGATGAATGCCGAACGCGGAATAAAGAATTCATCGTTTACGCGTTCGGCATTCATCATTTCGGCTTATCTTGTTTGAATTTCTATGCAATTTATCTTCAACCTGACATTTCGCGAAATCCGCTCGTCGTGGCGCAGGCTTTTGTTTTTCTTTTTGTGCATCGCCATCGGCGTCGGCTCGGTCGTCGTGCTGCGCTCGCTGATTCAAAATCTGGGGCGCGCCGTGGCGGGCGACGCGCGCGGGCTTTTGACGGCGGATTTTGAAATCAGCTCGACGAATCCTTTTACGCCGAGCGAGCTTTCCGCGATTGAAAGCGTTATCGCTAAATCAAACATCGTCCAGGCGCGCAACGAAACGGTGACGACCGCCGCGATGACGCGCACCGCCGAAAATTTTCAGTTTGTCGAGCTGAAAGGCATCGAGCCGCCGTTTCCGCTGGTCGGCGATTTTGTGTTGACAGACGATAAAACTTTCGATTTTTCGCTGCTGGAAAACAAAGGCGCGGTCGTGCAGGCGACGCTTTTAGACCGGTTAAATCTGAAAATCGGCGATAAAATCCGCCTCGGCGAAAGCGTTTTCGAGATTCGCGCCGCGTTTGACGAAGAACCGGGCGGCACGGGCGGCTTTCGTTTAGGTCCGCGCGTTTTTATCGAGAAAAAATTATTTGACGAAGCCGGTTTAACTCAAGCGCGCATCCGGCGGCGGATTCTTTACCGCACTTCCGAAGACCCGACGCCGCTGGTTTCCGAATTGCGGCAGGCTTTGAAAGGCACGATTCTGACGGTCAATTCCTACAAGGAAACGCAGGAAAATCTCGGCGAACAATTCGAGCGCACGGAAAATTATCTGGCTTTGACCGGTTTACTCATCCTGGTTTTGGGCGGCATCGGCGTGTGGAACGTGGCGCGCGTTTTCGTCGAGCAGAAACGCAAAACGGTCGCCGTTTTAAAATGCCTCGGCGCGGGCGGCTGGCGGATTATCACGGTTTATCTTTTGCAGATTCTGACGCTCGGCGTGCTGGGCAGCGTTTTCGGCGTCGTGCTGGCGCAGGCGGCGCTGTGGCTGATTCGGTATCGTTTCGCCGACGCGCTGCCTGAAAATATGTCTTACGCGGTGCAAACTGCCGCCGCGCTGCAAGGCGTCTTGCTCGGCTTGCTGATTTCGCTTCTGTTTTCGCTTTTGCCGCTTTTGCAAATTAGAAACATCAAGCCGAACCTGCTTCTGCGCGACGAAAACAACGAAAAATTGCGGCGCCTCGATTGGACGCGTCTGATTTTCGCCTTTGTTTGCCTGGCGGGACTGCTGGCGCTGGCAATCTGGCAAGCCGGCTCGATAAAAGTCGGCGCGGCGTTTCTGGGCGGTTTAGCCGCGACCTCGCTGATTTTATACCTGGCGGCGGTTGTTTTAACTTCCGCCTTGAAAAGGACAAAGAAATTTTCGTCGTTTGCGGTCGCACAAGCCGTCAATTCGCTGTATCGTCCGGGCAATCAGACGCGCGTCGTGCTGCTCGCCGTCGGTTTGGGAGCGTTTGTCGTGCTCGCCGTACAGTCTTTACAGGCAAATCTGGTGCGCGAATTCGATTTCACGCGCAATCAAAAATTGCCGAGCCTGTTTCTGGTCGATATTCAGCGCAGCCAGGTCGAAAAATTAAAGCAAATCGCCGAAGATGCGACCGGCGAAACGCAACAGCCGATTCCGACCGTGCGCGGGCGCATCGCGCTGATAAACGGCGAGCCTTTCGATTACGAACAGCGCGAAATTCGCCAGCAGCAAGGTCAAATCGGGCGCGAATTCGCCGTCACGTATCGCCCGCACCTGGAAGAAAACGAAAGCCTGGTTGACGGAAACTGGTGGGAAAATTCGCCCTCGACCAAGGCGGAAGTTTCCGTCGAAGAAGGAATGAGCCGCACGCTGAAACTTTCGGTCGGCGACGTGATAACTTTCGACATTCTCGGGCGCCGCATTAATGCGACGGTCGGAAATATCCGCAAAATCGACGTGCGCAATTCGCGGACGGCTTTTGTTTTCGTTTTTCGCCCCGGCGTTCTGGAAAAAGCTCCGCAGACTTTTGTTCTGCCGATTACCAAACAGCTTCCCGCCGCCGAACGCGCGCGGTTTCAGCGCAGCGTGCTCGACAATTTCCCGAACATTCAAATTTTCGACACGGCGGACATCATCAAAGCCATCACCAGGCTGATTGAAAACTTCGTGCTGGCGATTTCTTTTGTCGGCAGCTTTGTGATGCTGACCGGGATTTTGATTTTAATCGGCTCGGTCGCGCTGACGAAATCGCAGAGAGTCTACGAAAACGCGATTTTGAAAACGCTCGGCGCCAAGCGTCTGACTTTAACGGCGATTTTATTTACGGAATACGCCGCGCTCGGCGTTCTGGCGGGAATCATCGGCGCGCTGTTCTCGACGGCTTTATCTTTCGCCGTGACGAAATATATTCTGAAAATCGACTGGGAATTTGATTTCGTCCTGATGATTCTCGGCGTCCTGGCGACGGCGCTTATCGTGATGCTGATTGGCGTTCTGGCGAGCTTCGGCGTGATCTTCAAAAAACCTTTAGCGGTTTTGCGCTCGCAATAAAACTTCGGGCAGAGTCTTTTAAATTCAGGAAAGAAGACGGAAATAGTTCCAAAATCCGAGAATCGCCCCGATTAGAATAAAAACGAACCAGCCTTTGGGCGTCAGGTCGTGGTCCGGGAATTTTTCTTTATCCGGGTAGGGAAAAATAAAAAGCATCAGCCCGACGCATATTGAAATCGGCGCGACAATCGTCGCTCTCGGACTGAACTCTCCTTCGAACGCGATTGTATACCAGTTTATGGCAAACCCGAACAAGCCGATGATGAGAAAGATAAAGCCGATGCCAATTTCCTGACCGCGAGTGTATGACCCGCTCTCTAACGATTGGCTAAATCCATCTGCGGGCGGCGCGGCGGAAACAGTTAAGGGGCTGCCGCATCTTTTGCAGACCTCGGCGGTGGCAAAATTTATCAAGCGGCAATTCCGGCATTTGATAGCTTTCATAAGCGATTTGTTTTCAAATCGGGATTGGGGTTGAATTTAACGAAAGGCAGAAAAAATCATTCAGGCGGCGGGTTGAACGGATGGTTTACCAGCACGACGCGCATATTGACTTGCCCGAGAAGCGTTTCCAGATAAGCGCCGAAGCGGTGCAGAATCGAGACCAGTTCGGATTTGTTGGTCGTGTTCAGGACTTCTTCGATAAAGCGCTCGACCGTTTCCAAATCCTTGTAAAACAAATATTTTATCGTGTTGTTGAGAAAATCCGTGAGTTTTGTGTGCAGCTTTTGCAGCGAGAGGCTTTCGGGATTTTTCTCCGCTTTCCGCACGACCTGCAAAACGCGCCACAAATCTTCGCGCAGGGTCAGAGATTGCTGTAATTTGGTTTGCAGATTCGGGAAAAGCTCGGTGGCTTTCACGTCCGGCTCAATCAGCTGCGCGAAATTAACCAGCGTTTGCTGAAAACAATCGTTTAAAAGCCCGTGCGCGGTTTCGACGCGAGCGTAAATAAGCGGCGATTGACGCGCTTCGGCAAATCCGATTAACTCGAAATTATAAACTTTGCGAAGCTCGATCGAAGCGGCGTAAACGGCGCAGTCGAGCGCGGCGAAAAGCGAATCTTCCTCGTTTTTAAACCGCAAAAGCCGATTGTTGATAAAACGCATCATTTCCTGCGTCTGCTCGTTGATGCGCGCGAAAAGCAACATCGCCGGTTTCAAAGGCTCGTCGCGGTCGTGCATCTGCTCGATGGCGTCGAGCCATTTTAAAATCTTGGCGAAACGCGGCAGAACCAGCCGCAAATCCGCTTCCAGCGCAAACGGAATCGGCGTGTTTGCCAGCAGGTCTTTTAATTTTTTCGGCAGAAAATTTTCGCCTTCTTTTTCCGCCGCCGCAATCAGCTTGCCGGAAACTTCCGCCGCTTTGAGCTTTGCCGCGAGAAAATTGCTCCAGGCAGTCCATTCGCTGAACCTGAGCGGCGAGGCGCGCAGCAAGCCTTCGTTCAGCAGAATCGAATCAATCAGCGCCGCCGAAAGCTCGGCGAATCCTTCCGAATCGGAAAATTCAAACGGCACGGCGTTCAGATTGGTTATCAAATCAATCCGCTCGTCGCTCGCCGCAAAATTTTTGTCCTCGATTGTTTTGGAAAGCTGCAAGGTGAGTTTCGAACACAAAAGAAGCGTCGAATGCACCAGACGAAATTCTTTTGTCCAATCGCGGTTTGACGGCTTCGTGCGGTTTCCGGAGTTTGACGCAAACGAATGATTTCTGACTTGCAGAAAGCTTTCCAGCCCGGAAAGCCACAATCCCAGCTCAAATCCAAGCTCGCGCGCCGAAACAATCGGCGCGGAAAATACATTTTCGTCCGGCGCGCTCGTCTTTGACAAACTTGTCGGATTGAATGTAGTTGTTGTAGAAGTGGTTGAAACGTCCAAGATTAGTTTTCCCAAATCGCAGATTTTCGAAGGTCGAAAGGCGTGAGTGAAAAACGCCGCTATTAAATTTATACCTTTTTGCCGGGCGGTTTGGCAAGAAAAAAGTGTTTTAAAGTGTTTTAAGATAAAGATGCAACTAGTAATAGCTACAAAAAATAACGGAAAAGTCAAAGAACTCGCCCGTATTCTGGCAGATTTGCCCGTGACGCTGCGAAGCCTGAACGATTTTGAAAACGTTTCCGAACCGGAAGAAACCGGCGTCGATTTTATCGAAAACGCGGTTTTGAAAGCGCGCGAGTACGCGCGGCAAACCGGTCATTGGACGGTGGCGGATGATTCGGGACTGGAAGTCGAGGCGCTCGATAATGCGCCCGGCGTTTTTTCCGCCAGATACGCGGGCGAAAACGCGACCAGCCAGGAAAGAATCGACAAGCTTTTAAGCGAACTAAGCAATACGGGAAGCGAAAACCGGCGGGCGAGATTCGTCTGCGCGATGGCTGTCGCCGACGACCGGGGCGAACTCAGATATGTCGCCGAAGGCGTCTGCGACGGAAGCGTCATCGACACGCCGAAAGGGGCGAACGGCTTCGGTTACGACCCGGTTTTTGTTCCCGAAGGTTTTTCGGAAACCTTCGGCGAACTCTCCGACGAAGTAAAGCGCGAAATAAGCCACCGCGCGCGCGCTTCAAAAAAAATAATTGCGTATTTGCGCCATTTTATCGCTGTTTCAACTTGACCTTCGCATTTTTCGCCCGTAAAATCCGTTACTTGTTGATGTTTCTTCAATGAAACGCACGTTGCGGGGCGTAGCACAGCCTGGTAGTGCGCTCGGTTTGGGACCGAGAGGTCGGATGTTCGAATCATCTCGCCCCGACCAATTGTATTTTTGTTGGCAGCCGGCGGCGTATGCTCTTTTCATTGTTTGCAAACAGCGAGTAAAAATTTTAACTTAGGTTATTGCAATATCACTAAAACTTTTGGAGGTAAGACTTAAACTATGGCAGCTACTACAAAGAAGCGTTTGACACAAACTGAAATCGTCAATCAATTGGCGGAAAAATCCGGCTTGAAAAAAGCTCAGGCGAAAGAATTTTTTAATGCTCTGGCGGCTCTCGCGGCAAGCGAAGTCAAAAAGAACGGAGAATTCACCGTGCCCGGCTTTGGAAAATTGGTGAAAGCCACGCGTAAAGCACGCGAAGGACGCAATCCGGCGACCGGCGACGTCATCAAAATCCCAGCCAAAACCACTGTCAAATTCCGCATCGGCAAAGCGCTGAAAGATACTATCGGCGGAAAATAATATTTTAAGTATAAATTTAATACTTTTTTGACCGGCAAGCGGCAGTTCAGCTTACCGGTCTTTTTTTGCCTTTTTTCCCGTTTGAGAAAAATGTTACAAACTTATAAAAAAAAATCGTGACAAAAGATAATTTTTTTGTTACGATTCTACTTTCATGCAGGAAACAAAAGCTAATAGCAGTTTTTTAGCAACCTTTAAATACCAAATTTCAACTAATTTTTTTAGGAGAGGATTTTTTTAATTCGTTTTTTTACATAACCAGTCGCGTTTGCGACAAAATTCACAAGGGTTCGTGGGAATTAATTATGAACTTGGAAGGAGAGTATAAAGTGGCAGCAGCTAAACCGATGACCTTGCAGGATAGAATTCTGCAAATTGACCATATTCAGGCACGCCGTTTTTCAAAATTAAACGGGGCGCCTTTAGAAATAGCGACGGAAGGAATTATCCGGCATCTGCGGGCGTGCGCTCGTATGGACGTTAATCCAGACGCCTCCGCCGTACGCGAAATCATCGACGATGCGTTGAACGGTCGCAGAGTTTTTGCGGAAACGTCTAATGATATTCGCGTCGCCTAGTTGTTTTTATATTTATTAGTAATACCAAATGCGACCGCCGGTTTTCGGCGGTCTTTTTTATTTGTCAAGCGCGCCTTGCCGGCTGAATTGAAACCGGGAACGCAGTTTATATTGAACCTGCAAAGAACGCAGTACGCAGCCGGATAAATGACTACTGACCATTTCTCAATTTGACCTGATAAAGCGTGTAGTCGCCGAAGATTTCGGCTTCGCCGCGTTCATACCATTTATCGAGATTCGTAAAATTCATCTGCCAATCCGTCGGTATGACGATGTAGGAAAGCGCCGGATTTGAAGCCTGTCGAATACTGAAGTTCCGGCGATACTCGCCGTAGCGCGCGGCTTCCTCGTCAATTTCGCCGAAAGTCAGAGGCTTGTATTCGGAGTTCAGACGGTCGGTGTGCCTGCCCCAGCCGAAAAGCGCAATCATCGAGACGAAATCGCCGTTTTTCATCGAATGCGCCAGATTATTTTCGTCCAGATTCATATAGTAAAGATACTGGTAGTAGCGCTCCTTGTTTTCCTGCCAGGTGACGCCCGCGAAAACGTGTTGATGACGCGCCCAGAGCACGGATTGCGGCGCGACGGTCGGCAAATCATCGCCTTGCAGCATACTGAAAGGCATTATCACGCCGCGCGTCGTTTCGTTTTTGTGAAGCTCTTCGAGACGGCGGGCGACCGCCATTCCCTTATCGCGGTCAACGTTTGCTTCATCCAAAATCCGCACCGTGTAATGACACTCGACCATTCCCCAGATTGTTGCCGCCGAAGCCAGAATCGTTAAAGTTATTTTTGAAAAATTCGGATTTTTTTGGCTGATTCCGCGCCACAGCAAACCCAGCGCGACGACCATCGCCAGCGCGGCGACGTAATTTCCGGTAAAAACCTGATAATGAATCGGCTGGAGCGAGCGTCCGGTGATGATTTGCTGGTTGAGCACGACCAGCGGAACAAAGGCGAAAGAAAACGCAAACAGCGTCGAGCGTTCCTTCAAATTGACGGCTTTCAGCAAAATCGCCAGAATCAGCATCGCCAGCACGGCGTAGCAGATAATCGCCGGAACGCGGAGCAAATCCGGCGCGCGAGTCAAAACAAGCAGCTGGACGTCGTCCATCGTGTGCGAACGATTGGAAAGCAGTATCGCATACGGCACAAGCGCCATCGCGCACGCGATGCCGAGCGCGACAAACGCTTTAAAATCCTTCTGCCAGCCTTCGGGACGCACGACGAGCCAGACCAGCACGACGCACGCCAGCCAAGCCGCCGCCGTTGTCCACGTGTAGAAATACGAAAAAACCATAAAGGCGAAACACAGCGACGCCAGAACGCAGTAAACGATGCGTTTGCGCATATTTTCGCTTGTCACCAGCAGCCAGACCAGCGCGCACATCGCAAAGAAAACCGCGAACGGGACGGTGGGGATGTATCGCCGGAAGCCGGGAAAATACGGATACGAATAACCTGTCCCCAAAATCTCGCCGATGGCGCCTTCGCCCGCCGCCAGCGCGCCGCCGCACAGAACAATGAGCGTTCCGGTCATCGCAAAAAACGAATCGTTCGTGATGCGCCCGACCAGCCAGAAACAAGCCAGCGCCGTCAGAAATGCGGCGATTCCGCCCGCCAGCCACATCGCCGTCGGCGCGGAAATTCCAAACGCGCGCGCCGGCAGCGCAATCGTGTAAGGCGCGGCGAATTGTATCGAGAAAAGCGATTCTTCCTGTTTGCGTTCAGCCGTGTCGTCGCGCCCGGTATAAGGGTCGTTGCGGCGCGGTCTGCCGTCGATCAAAGCGCGCAGATAAGCAGCGTAAGCCACTTCGTCGATGTCGTTGTAGGCATAATGACCCTGCCAGTCGCCGCCGCGCAGATACCACATTTTCATCTGCGGATATATTCCGCAGACGAGCAGGACGATGCCCGCCAGAATTCCGAATCGCCAACGTAATTTCATATAGGAAAAAAAGAAACCACAGATTAGCACAGATAAACGCGGATAAGAAAAGATGTTTTGCTACAAATCTCGAATTATTTTTATTTCTTTTATTCGCGGAATTCGCGTGATTTGCGGCTGGTCGCGCTTTGGACAATAGACTCCCGACTCGTTAAAATTAACCGCAGGAGATTATAAATAATGAGTTTAAAAGACAGGATTACCGGCGATTTGACCGCCGCGATGAAAGCGAAAGACGCTAATCGGCTTTCCGTTTTGCGAATGGTGAAATCGAATTTAATGAACCGCCAGATTGAAAAAGGCGGCGAATTAACCGATGAAGAGATTACCAAAGCGCTGCAAAGCCTGGTCAAACAGAGAAAAGATTCCATCGAACAATTCACGAATGCCGGACGCAATGAATTAGCCGAAAAAGAACAGTCGGAAGTCGTCGTGATTGAGGAATATCTGCCGCAATCGGCGACCAAAGAAGAAATCGAAGCGGCGGTCGCGGCGGCGATTTCCGAAACGGGCGCGAGTTCGATGAAGGAAATGGGCGCGGTGATGAAGGCGGCGCTCGCCCGGCTGCAAGGCAAATCCGCCGACGGAAAACTGGTCAGCGAAACCGTTAAATCGAAGCTGCAAAATCTTTAATTCCGGTTAATCATAAACACCGAAATTAGCGGCGAACACAAGCGGCAAACCGGACATCATAATTAAACCCGCTTTTAATTATGCTCAAAAAAAAGAAGTTTTTGTTTCCCGCATTTTTCGGTTTGCTGCTGTGCGTCGCGGTTTTGAGTTTCGGCTTATCCAAACTCAAGGCTTACGGACAAAACGCGGCAGAATTGCCTGTTCAAAATATTTCTCAAATTGACAAATTCGAGCGCCCGCCCGCCGCTGCGAGAAAAACGGTTTCAAACGCGCCCGCAGTTTCGGCGACCGCGATAGCCGAAAACATCAGGCTAAAGAATTCTCTGGCGTGGGCTTTCGGCGGAAAGGCGCAGCGCGGCTGGCATCTTTACGTCTCTTTGATTCAGGAAACAATCGACGCCGACGCCGACGCCGATTCGATTGAATTTGCCCGCGCCGTCGCTGCCTGGCAAAACACATCAGGAATTGCACCGACCGGAATCATTGACAAAGACACGCTTTATCAAATGATTAAAGACTGGCAGGCACGCCGTTTAAACAGCAGCCAGACGCCCGCCTCCGAAAGGCTTTTCGACGCGCCGATTGCTGACTTTTACGACCCGACGCGCGGCGCTGATTTATTAAAAGTCGAGCGCGAAACATACGACGCCTACAAACGTATGGTCGCGGCGGCAGCCAGAGAACTTAAGCTGAAAACCACTTCGAGCGGCGAGCTGGCGGCAGGTGAAAGGTTTTTGAAGATTATTTCGTCGTATCGCTCGCGCGAGCATCAGGCAAGGCTGCGCGCCGCCTCGCCGAATTCGGGGCGCGCCGGTCTGGCTGTCAACAGCCCGCATTTCACCGGCAACGCGCTGGATATTTATGTCGGCGGCGAGCCGGTTTCGACCTTTGACGCCAACCGCGCGATTCAGGTGGAAACGCCCGCCTACAAATGGCTCGTCAAAAACGCCTCGCGCTTCGGATTTTATCCGTATTATTATGAACCGTGGCACTGGGAATACGTGCCGCGAAATTTAGCGAAGTGAAAACTTCGAAAGTCAAAATTTTCAACAAAAAAGGATAAAGTTGAACGTTAATCAACTTTATCCTTTTTTATTTATCGCTGCCTTTTTTACCCGAAAATATTCCGCACTTTGTCCATAAAGGATTCGTCGCTGAATTCGGTGTCTTCGACCTCGGCGAGTTTTTCCAATAACTTTCGCTGTTCCTTGGTCAGAGTCTTCGGCGTGACCAGCGTCACGGCGACGAACAAATCGCCTTTGCCGCGTCCGCCGAGATTCGGCATTCCGTGACCTTTCAAACGAAAAACCGTTCCGGTCTGCGTTCCGGGCGGAATTTTCAGATTTTCTTCGCCGTCCAGAGTTCTCACCTGAATTTCCGCTCCGAGCGCGGCTTGCGCGAAGGAAATCGGCGCGGAAGCGTAAAGATTTGCGCCCTGCCGCTCAAACAATTCGTGTTCTTTAACGTGAATCACGACAAACAAATCGCCGTGCATTCCGCCGTTTGTCCCCGCTTCGCCTTCGCCCGAAACGCGCAGGCGAGAGCCGGTTTCGACGCCGGCGGGAATTCTGATTTCCAGCGATTTTTCTTTTTCGATGCGTCCGGCGCCGTGACATTGTTTACAGGGATTTTTGATGATTTGCCCTGTGCCGCGACAGTTCGAGCAAGTCCGCATAACCGAAAAGAAACCTTGCTGATTGCGAATCTGCCCGCTTCCCTGACAGGTGATGCAGGCTTCGGGCTGAGTTCCCTTCTCGGCGCCTTTGCCGTCGCATTCGGCGCATTTTTCCAGACGCGGAATGCGAAGCTTTTCCTCTTTTCCGGCGGCGGCTTCTTCCAGAGTGATTTCCAAATCGTAGCGCAAATCCGCGCCGCGCTGGGCGCTCGTGCGTCGCCCGCGCGCGCCGCCGAACATATCGCCGAAGCCGAAAAGGTCGAAAATGTCTTCGATATTGCCCGAAAAACCCGCGCCGCCCGCGCCGAAACCCGCGCCCGCGCCGACGCCCGAGTGACCGAAACGGTCGTAAGCCGCGCGCTTCTGCGCGTCGGAAAGAACCGAATAAGCTTCCGCCGCCTCCTTGAATTTTTCTTCCGCTTCGGCGTTGTCAGGATTTTTGTCAGGATGATGCTGAACCGCCATTTTGCGATAGGCGGCTTTGATTTCCGCATCGGTGGCGGTGCGCGAAACGCCTAAAATTTCGTAATAATCTCTTTTACTCATAGATTGGTCATTAGTCCTTTGTCCTTCGTCCCTTGTTGCCTCGAATTCATTTGCGTCCTTAATTTTTATTCGACCTGCTAAGGACGAACGACTAATGACGAAGGACAAAATAAAGATAACGCCAGCCCAAACAAACGAATGAACCGGCGTTTTTTAATTTTGCGATAAGATGCGATTTTCTTCAAGCGAGTTGCGAAAAAGAAAAGCGAAAGGCTGAAGAATAAGGGATAAAGGATAGATTCTTTGTTTTACTTTCGCCTTTCGCCCTTAGTCTTTTGCCTTTTTAAACCGTCGCCATCACCAGCATCGTCAATTGATTGGCGGAGTCTTCGACTTTCAGCAGCGCCTGGTCGAGCGCGCCGAGGTCTTCGGTTTCCAAAACGGCTTCGGCTTCGTTTAAAACGCCGTTGATTTCCTGCTGCTGATCGGCGGAAAGCGAGCGCGAAAATTCGGACAGCGACTTCTGCGTGTTTTTAATCAGCGTGTCGAGGCGATTGCGCTGCAAAATCAGCTGTTTGGATTGGCGGTCGGTTTCGGTCGACGTTTCGGCTTCCATAATCAGGCGGTCGATTTCTTCCGGCGAAAGTCCCGACGAAGGCGTAATCTGCATCGCCTGTTCGAGCCCGGTCATTTTGTCGAGCGCCGAAACGTTGACGATGCCGTTGGCGTCAACCTCAAAGGAAACGTCAATCTGCGGAACGCCGCGCTGCGAGGGCGGAATGCCGACCAGCTCGAATTTGCCCAAACTGCGGTTGGCGCCGGCGATTTCGCGTTCGCCCTGCAAAATATGAATTTCGACCGATTGCTGGTTGTCCACAACGGTCGTAAAAGTCATCGTGTTTTTAAGCGGAATCGTCGAATTGCGCGAAATTAATTTGACGAACAAGCCGCCGCGCGTTTCCAGACCCAGGCTCAGCGGCAAAACGTCGAGCAGCACGATGTCTTTGACATCGCCCGTCAAAACGCCGCCCTGAATCGCCGCGCCCATCGCCACGACCTCGTCCGGATTAATTTCCGAAGACGGCTCGCTGCCGAAAAGCTCGGTTACGGTGCGCGCGATGATCGGCGAGCGGGTCTGCCCGCCGACGAGG
>DASVRL010000234.1:0-4263 GCA_036388635.1 Pyrinomonadaceae bacterium | reverse complement strand
GATAAGGATTCTGCTGCGCAAAAACTACTGTTTCAGAAATAAAAGCGCGTCGAGAAAAACTTGGACGCGACCGTTCTGAAAAAATAAAAAATTTTCTTATCCAATCGCCAATCGAAAATCGCCAATCTAAAATTATTTATGGCTAACAAGCTCATTTTCTTAATTATCTGCGCGGCGATTATTCTGACGACGCTTTTTTACGGCGCGGTTCACCAGCCGATTCTCGCGCTTTTTTACACGGGCGCCGCGCTCGTTTTGCTGCTCTGGGCTTTCGATTCCTTCAAAAGCGGCGAGCTTCGTTTCAGCCCAAGCCTGCTGCAAATTCCGCTCGTTGCCATCATTCTTTTCGGTCTGGTGCAGATAATTCCGTTTGGAAGTCTCACGGACGCGACCGCCGGCGTCGAGAGCATTCCGCGAACGATTTCGCAGGAGCCTTTTGCCACCAAATCGACCGTCCTGCATTTAATCGCTCTTTTAATCTTTTTCGCCGCGATGCTTAGCTTTATCGACAACGCCAAACGGCTGCGAAAAATCGTTCTGGTGATCACGATTTTCGGGTTTTTGTATGCTTTCTATTCGATTCTGCAAGCCGTTTTAAGCCCGACGCGCATTTACGGAATTTACGAGCCGCGTTTCGCCACGCCGTTCGGCTCGTTTGTCAACCGGCATAATTTCGCGGCGTTTATGGAAATGTCGCTCGCCGTGCCGCTCGGTTTAATCTTTGCCGGCGCGGTTCCGCGCGATAAACGCCTGCTTTACGTGACGGCAATCGGTCTGATGGGCATCGCGCTTTTATTGAGCGGCTCGCGCGGCGGTCTGGTCGCGCTGCTGGCGGAAATATTTTTTCTGATAATCCTGACGACGAAAACGAAAGGCTACGGGCAGATTGCCCTAAAAGCCGGTTTAGCCGTCGCTTTATTTGCGACCATCGTCGTCGGTTCGGTGCTTATCGGCGGCGAATCTTCGCTGACGCGCTTTGCCGAAACGGCGACTTCCGCCGACATTACGACCAATCGCACGCACATCTGGAACGTGACCTTGAGCGTGATTAAAAACAATCCGCTGTTCGGCGCGGGACTCGGCGCTTTTCCGCAGGTTTACACGGCGTTCGACACGCTGAACGGGATGGAACGCGTCGAGCAGGCGCACAACGATTACCTGCAAATTTTAGCCGATGCCGGAATCGTCGGCTTGATAATCGGGGCGTTTTTCGTCTTCTGGCTGTTTCGCGCCGGCTGGCGAAACAGCAAAACTCACAACACTTTCCGGCGCGGCGTCGCGGTCGGCGCATTGGCGGGCTGTTTCGCCATTTTCGTCCACAGCATTTTCGATTTCGTGCTGCATACGACGGCGATTTCGATGATGTTTCTGACGCTCTGCGCGCTGGTCGTCGTCAGCGGTCAAAAAAGCGACGACGATGCGGAAACGCCGTCGCCGCGCCGTAAAAAAAGCAGTTCGGCGAGCGTGACTTCGATTGAGAAGAAACGAAAAAAAGACGAGTAAAATAACGAGAAACTTCGAAAATACAAAACGCAGAATATTAGGATTCAGAATTGCCGGATTTGAGATTAAATCGCTTTTTTCATTTTCCACTCGGCGTTTTCGACGTTTTGCCTTTATCAGGTTTGCACTTCTTCGACTTGTTTCGGGCGGCGAAAGATACTCATCACATACCAGATTAAGCCGTGCGAGACGTAAGCCAGCGCCAGCGCCAGCAAAACATAGCGCGAGTAAAGCCAGACGAGCATTCCGGTCGCGGCGATTAACAAAATCAGGTATAGACTGCGGCGTCCCGTCCCGACGGATTTAAAGCTCGTGTAGCGAATCGTGCTGACCATCAAAAGTCCGAGCGCGGCGAGCATCGCCATTATCAAAACGCCGTAAAACCCGCTTAAGCTCTCGCCATAAGAATTCAGCGGAAGCGGGGCGAAATGAACCAGAGAAGCCAGCAGACAGGCGGCGGGCGGAATCGGCAAACCGATAAAATTCTTTTTATCGATCTTGGTCGAGCCTTCGCTCAAAACGCGCGGGCGCGTCGCCTGCAAATTAAATCTCGCCAGCCGGAACGTGCCGCAGATCAGATACATGAAAAGCACGAAAAGTCCGAGACCGTGGATGCCGCTTTCCTCGTGAAAGCTCGCGCCGATTGCCCAACTGTAAGCCAGAACTATCGGCGCGATGCCGAAAGTCAGAACGTCAGCCAGCGAATCGAGCTGGACGCCGATTTCCGTCGTCGTTTTCGTCATCCGCGCGACGCGCCCGTCCAGAGTGTCGAATAAAAAGGCAAAACCGATGGCTTTCGCCGCGTAGTCGAAATAAACGGCGGCTTGTTCCGGGCTTTGCGCGACCAGCTGAAAGCCGCGCAGCGAAGACAAAACTGCCAGAAAACCCATCCCGATATTCGCCGCCGTAAACGCCGACGGAATCAGATAAAGCCCTTTTTTTAAGCCTTTGTGAACGGGTTTGTTTTCTTCGGCAATTTCCATAACTAAAAATAATTTACCACAGAGACGCCCCTGACACAGAGAAAATTCAAACGGGATGGACAGGATTTACAGGATAAAATTATCTTTTTATCCGCGTTCAACTGCGTAAATCTGCGGTTTCATTTTCCTGAAATCTTTGTACCTCTGCATTTTCGTGGTGAAATTCTTCCGTAATCTTCGCGATAATCGTTTCGCCGCCGACGACCTTGTCGCCGATTTTGACCAGAATCTCCACGTTTTTCGGCATCAGCAAATCGGTGCGCGAGCTGAATTTGATTAAGCCGAATTTTTCGCCGATTTCCAGCTCGTCGCCGGCTTTTTTCCAGCAGACGATGCGCCGCGCCACAATTCCCGCAATCTGCGTGCAGGTGACGGTCATTTTTTCGCCTTCGATGACCAGCGAGTTTCTTTCGTTAACGAAGCTCGCGTTGTTGCTCGTCGCCGGAATTTTTTTGCCCTGCGTGTAAAGCGCTCTGGTAATTTTTCCGGTAATCGGCGAGCGGTTGATATGAACGTTCAAAGGCGAGAGAAAAACGCTGACCAGTTTTCCTTCGCCGGTTTCCTCGACGCGCGTCACGCGCCCGTCGGCAGCCGAAACGATAATATTTTCATCATCGGGAATCGCGCGCCGCGGGTCGCGAAAAAAGAACGCCATAAAAGCGGCGAGCAAAACAAACGCGACCGCGCCCACCCACAGATAAAAAAAAGCGAAAACCAGCGCGATAAGCAGCGGGACGATGACAAATGGAAGTCCTTCTTTAACCATCGGAAAATTCACGAGTCGAGAGTCCGGAGTCGAGAGTCCGATTGAAACCGAAGACTGAAGACCAAAGACCGAAGACCGTTGGAATTGATTTTACGTTATTTCCGGAACATAAAAAAGCCCGGTGCGGCAACACCGGGCATACAAGGAGGATTATGATAAAGAAAAAGTTCTCGTTCTCGGTCAGCAATTTTTTATCGAACCGGATTATCTTTCGCGTAGCTGTAGGCGCACCAGGCGGCTATGATGTGAACAATCCAGCCGAGCGTCCCGGCTGAGCCGATCCACGAAAAGCCCGTCAGAACCAACCAGAGAATTCCGACCAGAATTCGCCCGTTATAAATCTGTCCCAAACCCGGCAAAAGCAAACTTAAAAGTCCTGCAATAAATGGTTCGCGCATCAAAAAATCACCTCCGAATTTCAATACGACGCCGGTTTTCGATTAGTTCCAAATTAATTTCAACGCGGGAAAATTTTACCGCCGAGAAGCCGAGACGCCGGGATTTCAAGAATATGAAACCACAGGTAAACGCAGATTCGAAAAGGATTTACAGGATGAGCAGGATAAAAAGGAAAATTCGGGGTTCTTAGTCTTAAATTATCCAATCTGTCCTGTCTGTCCGCCGCGTTAAAATTTCCGTCTGTGGTGAATTTATTTTTGTTGATTGTCGATTCTTGAGACTCTGATGATGTCGGCTTTCAGATGCCAGCGAACTTTTTTCACCAGCGGGTGATTTTTGGCGTATTCCAAAAGCTGTTCGTCGGTGGCGTTTTCGGGCAGAACGGGCATTTCATTTGAATCTTTCGACGAATCGAAGCTCGGCGGAACGAAAATCGGCGCTCTCGGCGCGGCGACAGCTCCGTTTGCGGCAGCCGCGCCGGTTTTTTGCGTTGAGCCGTTTGACTGCCCGTTCGTGCCGATTAAAGCCGCCGCCAGCGTCGCCGCCGTTTTGATAATATTTAAGTCGTCGCCCGCGCGTTTCAGACATTCTTCGTAAGCGTTGTCGAGCCAA
>DASVRL010000233.1:0-4445 GCA_036388635.1 Pyrinomonadaceae bacterium | reverse complement strand
GTCTGACCGATAATTTCAGGCTGATTTTGTTCGATAATCTGCTGCGATGAGACGGGAACGGGAACCACCGGACGCGGCTTGCGCTTGCGCCTGGTTTGCGCCAAACCGTCAACCGACAAAACCGTCAATAAACCTAAAATGATGAAAACCAACGTGTATCGTTTCATTTTTTCCCTTTCCCTTCTTTATCGGGCAGCAAATCGCCCGTGAAAAATTCGATGACGTTTTTTCCCAAGCCGACAAACGGAATCGCGTCCAAGCCGGAATTTATAACGCCGTAAACCACGCCTTTGCGTTTGATATCGTAACCGACCAAGCCGATTGCCAGCGCCGTTCCGACATACGGAATCGCTTTTCCGATGCGTTTCGCCGCCACCCAGCCGCCTTTTTCGACGACTTTTCTTTTCAAACTCTTATTATTCTCAGTCATCTAAAACTATTTCCTTTATCTTAAATTTTAGACTTGCACGATTTAGATGACAACAGCATACTTTTAATTTGCACGTAAATGCTAATCTTTAGTTGCAATTTTTCGACTTATGCCGCTCAAACTCGATAAAGTTTCCCGCCGCTACGACGATAAATGGGTTTTGCGCGATTTTTCGCCGGAAGCGATTGAAGGCGAGATTTTCGGTCTTATCGGCGCCAACGGCGCGGGCAAATCCGCCGCTCTGCGATTGATTGCCGGTCGCGAAAAACCGAATTCGGGTCAGATTTTCTTTAACGGAAACGACGTCACGAACGATTCCGCCAAAACGCGAAATTACACGCTGCTGGCTGAAGAAGAAAATCAAAGCGCCTGGAAAAATCTTTTTAAACCGGCAAAATCAGATGCGCTTTCCGGCGGCGAGCGCCTGACGAACGGCTTTGAAAAAGCCTTGCGGCAAGCCGAAAACGTTTTGCTGCTCGACAATCCTTTCGCCTGTCTCGACCCGATTTCGCGCGAAGAATCTTTCGAAAAACTCAGAAAAACCGCGCAGGAAAAAAATCTAATCGTCGTGCTGGCAATCAACGATTTCGAAGCGGCGTTTCTCGCCTGCGACCGCCTCGGCGTTTTGCATAAAGGCGAAATCGTGCAGACCGGAACGCCGCGCGAGCTTTACGAGCAGCCGAACTCGGTCGCCGTCGCCGCGCTGCTCGGCAGAAATAATTTAATCGCGGCGCGGCGCGTCACTTTTAACAACCAGCCGATTCCCGAATTTCAAACCTTGACGGGCGACCACCGCCTGCAAACGGGAAAAATGGAAAGAATCGCGCTCGGCACGATTACCAGCGACGTGACGCTGATGATTCGTCCCGAACACATTTCCATCAGCTTCGGCGCGTCGTTTCCCGAAGATAATCTGCTGAAAGCGAAAATCGTCGGCGTTCAATACTGCGGCGCCACGACGCGCGTCAAGCTCGACGCCGGCGGATTGATGCTCGAAGCTCTCGTTTTGCGCCTGGTCGGCTTAAATTTAGGCGACGAATGCCTGGTCGGTCTGCCGCCGGACAGAATTCTGGTTTTGAAGCGGTAACGGAACCTCGATTGCCCTCAATATTCAGAGTTTTTTTTAATACTTCGACCATAAATCTCAAATAATAAAAAAAGAAGGATGAATTATTTATTCATCCCTCTTCAATTTGCCCTCCTCCTTGAAAGCGGCTACTGCGGCAGATAACCCGCGGGAACAGGTTTATCGCCCGCAATTCCGAACTGCACGGCGGTAAAGCCCGATGTCGAGCGCAGTTGATACCAGACGCCGTCACGATAAACCGCCAAATCCGTTTTCCCGTCGCCGTCATAATCGCCCGGCGCCGGCGTATCGCTGCCGATGCCGAACTGCACGGCGGTAAAGCCGGCGGTCGAACGCAGCAGATACCACGTTCCGTCGGACGGGCGAAAAACGGCTAAATCGTCTTTTCCGTCGCCGTCGTGATCGCCTTGCGCGGGTTTATCGCCGCCGGCGCCAAACTGCGCGGCGGTAAAGCCCTGAGTCGAACGCAGTTGATACCAGACGCCGTCGGAAGGTCGCCACACGGCAATGTCGGTCGCGTTGTCGCCGTCGAAATCGGCGGGCACGGCTTTATCGCCGCTGGCGCCGAACTGAACGGCGACAAACTGACCGCCCGAACTGTTGATGCGATACCAGCTGCCGTTTGACGGGCGGAAAACGGAGATATCCGTCACGCCGTCGCCGTTATAATCGCCCGCTGCCGGAACGTCGCCGTTTTGTCCAAACTGTGTGGCGACGAATCCGCCGCCGCTGCGCAGGATATACCAGGTTCCGTTTGACGGGCGGAACACCGCGCGGTCGGTTCTGCCGTCGCCGTCGTAGTCGCCCGGCGCGATAATATCGCCGCTGGCGCCGAACTGCGTGGCGACGAATTGATTGTTTGAACTGTTTGTAATGAACCAATCGCCGCTTGCCGGACGAAAGACGGAAACATCGGTTCTGCCGTCGCCGTCAAAATCGGCGGCTCTGTTTGGCGGCGGCGCTAAAGGCTGAAAATTGTACGCCACCACCGAATAATGCTGGTCGGTCAGGTCGGCGTTGCCTAAAATCCCGTCGCCGTTGAGCGCCACTGCGGTGACGGCGACGCTAAAGAAGCTTCCCGCCGGAATGCCTGCCGGCAGAAAAACGTTTTCGACGTTGTTGAGCGTGTCGCCGCTGCCGCCCGTCGTCGAGACGCCGCCCGCGAAAACGTTTCCTCTATAAAAAGTCCCGTTGACGTTAACCTGCAAATCGAGGTTGTTGACCAGCGCCGGATTGGAAACGCCCGGCGGGTCTGTCCAGACCAGAGTGATGCGCACCGGCTTCGTCGAGTCGGCGACCGTTCCGATAACGCCGACGCCCGTGCCGGGATTACTAAGCGCAATTTCCTCATTGATATATCTCATCGAGACGCCCGTATTGAGCATATATTTCATATTGATGCGTCCCCAGCCTTCGTTGCCGTTCGGAATCGTCGCGGTATTCGTCGTCAAACCGTTCATTTCCTGCGCGGTGTTTAAAATGGCGGCTTTGACCAGCGAAGGACTCGGATATTGCCCAAGGTGCGTGTTTTTCCAGTACTGCGTGAAAAGCGCGGCGGCTCCGGCGACCTGCGGCGCGGCGTGCGACGTTCCGCTGCTCCACGCGTGATTGGCGTCGATGATTCCGCTGACGGTCGTGCCCGATCCGGCGCGCGAACCGGCAATAACCGTTCCCGGCGCGGTAATATCCGGCTTGATGCGACCATCGGCGGCGGGACCGCGACTCGAAGAGTTGCGCAAATCATCCATATTATCCGCGCCCGCGCCGCCGATCTCCGTTCTGATATTCTCGGAATTGGCGACCGAGATAACGTTTTTCGCCACCTTCGGGCGCGTCAGACTGAGCGCGCCCGGACCGGAATTTCCCGCCGAAAAGATAATATTAAACGGGTCGATCGTCGACGCCAGCGAGCCGTCGCGAACAAAACCGTCGTATTGTGCGGCGAGCGAATCGTAGGAATTTCCGTTCGTGCCGTCTCCCCAACTGTTATTCGAGATGGTGCCTCTGACTCCGTTCGGACCCAATGTGTTTAAAGTATCGTCGATCACCTGCGCGTCGGTCGCCGTGTTTCCGGATTTTAAAAAGGGAATATTAATAATGTTGGTTTTGGGCGCGATGCCGATTCCGTAGTTATAGCCGGTCGGGTCGAGAGTGCTGAATGGCGTGTTACCGGCGATAATACTGGCATTGATGTGCCCGTGTCCGCCCGAAGCGCCGGCGGTCGCGCCGCGCAAAGGTCCGTCAACCGTGTTAGCCGCCGTAATATAAAATCCGCCATTGCCGGGAATGCTCACGCCGTCGTCCACGACCGAAACGGTGACGCCCGCGCCGTCTACGCCGAACTGCGTCAGAGGATTGTAGCCCGGCGCTAAAATGCTGGTGGGACCGGTGTAGTTTCCGGCGACGATTTGCGCGGCGCGCTCGTCCTCGCGCTCCGGTCTGATATATTGGTCAATGCGGACGACATCAGGGATTTTGGCGATTTGCGCGAGTTCATTTATCGGCATTTCGACGCGCAGAACGTTGAAGTAATTGTTCGGCAGCTTGACGGTGTTCAGAATTCTGCCGGAAAACGAGTTGGAAATTTTGCCCGCGACTTCTTCCAGATCGGCGCGCGAAAAAACCGCGATGTCGAACATTGCCGTGTCGCCGCGCACGCCGTCGGTAAATCGTTTCAGTTCGGGCGAAAGCTTATCGTCCGCCGCGTAGCGCCCGACCCAGCGCACGCGCGAATGAGTCGTAATTCTGGAAGCGGTCGCGCCGTCGGCGTAAACGAAAAACGCCTGGTGCGGAACGTATTGCACGATTTCCGCGCCGATTTCGCGCAGGCTTTCGAGCCATTCGTCTTTCGTCGCGGCGGCAAACTGCACGATGTAATAATCTTTACCGCCGGCGTTGACGTTTTCCGCGCCGTTCGGTCTGACGGTT
>DASVRL010000232.1:0-13368 GCA_036388635.1 Pyrinomonadaceae bacterium | reverse complement strand
GGCTACGAAGCGGCTGGAACCATCGCGCAGGTCGGTGAGAACGTCGCGAATTTCACCGTCGGGCAGCGCGTTTTGGCGACCGCCACGAGCGGCGGTTATGCCGAATACGCCACGGCGAAAGCGCACGGCGCGATCCCGATTCCCGACGAACTCGGTTTCGGCGAATCGACTGCGCTTTTGGTTCAGGGCTTAACGGCGCTCGGTTTGCTTAATGAAACCCGCGCCGGACAAACGATTCTCGTTCATGCCGCGGCGGGCGGCGTCGGAACCTTGCTCGTGCAGCTCGCCAAACACAAAGGTTTAAAAGTTATCGGCACGGCTTCGAGCGAGCAGAAACTCGAACTCGTGGCGAAACTCGGCGCGGACGCGGGCGTTAATTACACCGAAAGCGATTGGACGGACGAAGTTTTGCGCGCGAGCGACGGCAATGGCGCGGATTGGATAATCGAGATGGTCGGCGGCGAAATCGTCGGGCAGAATCTGAAAGTGCTGGCGAAAAACGGCACGATGTGGATTTACGGCGCGGCGAGCGGCGAAGATTTCCGCCTTTCGGTTTTGAGCCTGATGCAGAAAAATCACACTGTGCGCGGCTACTGGCTGATGAACGAAACGATTGAAAATCGAATCGCTTTCACCAAAGAATTGCTCGGACACATTCGCGCCGGACGCCTTCAGATTCAGGTCACCGAATTTCCGCTCGAACAGGCGGCGGAAGCGCACAAGGCAATCGAGGGCAGAAAAACGACGGGCAAAGTCGTGTTGAAGATTTGAGAAACAGGAGAAAAGACTAATGAAAATCGGAATTATCGGCGCGGGGCACATCGGCGCCAACGCGGCTCGGCTTTTTGTCGAAGCCGGGCACGAAATCGCCATCGCCAATTCGCGCGGCGCGGAAACTTTGCAGGATTTAATCGCCGAATTGGGCGAGCGGGCGCAAGCCGTCAACACGGAAGAAGCGGCAAAATTTGGCGAAGTCGTTTTCGTCTCGATACCTTTCGGCAAATACAAAGAGCTTCCGGCGGACGCTTTCGACGGCAAAATCGTGATTGATTCAAACAATTATTATCCGGACCGCGACGGCAATTTTGTCGAGCTCGATAAAAATGAAACGAGTTCGAGCGAATTGCTGGCTGAGCACTTGCGCGGCGCGCGCCTCGTCAAAGGCTTTAACACGATTTGGTTCGAGCATTTGAAAACGCAGGGCGATAAGAGTTTGCCGCCCGCAGAACGCCGCGCGATTTTTATCGCCGGAGACGACGCCGGGGCGAAAGAAACGGTGACGAAATTGATTGAAGACATCGGTTTCGGCGCGGTCGATACGGGCGATTTGTCGGACGGCGGTCTGGCGCAGCAGCCCGGAACGGCGCTTTATAACCGCAATCTGACGGCGGGCGAAGCCTATGCGATTATAAGCTCGGAAACCTATTGAAAAGGAAGATTGAGCGGAAATATGAAAGTTTTTTTGACGGGCGCGAGCGGTTATGTCGGCTCGGTCGTCGCGGAAAAATTAAAGAACAAAGGCTACAAAGTGACGGGCTTGGCGCGCAGCGACGCGGCGGAAACGAAACTGAGCGAGCGAAAAATCACGCCCGTGCGCGGCGATTTGCAGGATTTTGAAGTTTTGAAAAAAGCGGCGAGCGAAGCCGACGCCGTAATTCATACCGCGTTCAGCCATAATTTTTCCGATTACAGCGACGCGGCGAAACTCGATAGAAACGTGATCGCCGCTTTTGCCGAAAGCCTGGCGCGAACGAACAAGCCTTTTATCGTCACTTCCAGCTCGGCTATCTTAGGCGACACGAGGAGCAATCAGGCGGACGAAGATTATCCTTTCGACCAAAACTCGACCCGATTACTGCGCGGCGAAACCGAGCGCGACGTTTTGCAATTGTCGTCAAAAGGCATTCGCGGCGTTGTTTTGCGGCTTCCGCTTTTCGTTTACGGGCGCGGCGGCAGCTCGTTCGTGCCGTTTATGATTCGGCAGGCGAAAGAGGCGGGCGCGGCAAATTACGTCGAGACGGGCGAGCAGAAAGTTTCGGCGGTTCACGTCGAAGACGCCGCCGATTTATACGCGCTGGCGATGGAAACGAGCACGGCGAAAGGTCTTTACAACGTCGCCTCGGAAAGCGTCTCGCTCAGAGATTTGAACGAATCGATCGCGCGGCTTTTAAACGTCAAAGCGCAGAGTATTTCAAAGGAAAAGGCGAAGGAAACGTTTGGAAAAATGTTCGACTTTCTTGCGATTAACAATCAGCTTTCAGCCGAAAAAGCCGAGCGCGAGCTGGGCTGGCGAGCGAACGCGAACAAAACGATTTTAGACGACATCGAAAACGGGTCGTACCGGAATTTTAAGGAGTAGTAATTGATGAAATATCGAAAATTGGGAAGCAGCGATTTGGAAGTTTCAGCCGTCGGGCTGGGCTGTATGGGAATGTCGGATTTTTATTCGGGGCGCGACGACGCGGAATCTCTCGCCACGATTCAACGCGCGCTGGAACTCGGCGTGAATTTTCTCGACACGGCGGATATGTACGGACCTTTTACGAATGAAGAGCTGGTCGGAAAAGCTATCAAAGGCAAGCGCGACGAGTTTGTGATTGCGACGAAATTCGGTATCGTCCGCGACTCAAACGACGCGTCGTTTCGCGGCATCAGCGGAAAGCCTGATTATATTCGTCAGGCGGTCGAGGGAAGCTTAAAGCGGCTCGGAATCGAAGCGATTGACCTTTATTACCAGCACCGCGTCGACCCGGAAACGCCGATTGAAGATACCGTTCAAGCGATGGCGGAACTGGTGAAAGAAGGAAAAGTCAGATACTTGGGCTTGTCGGAAGCTTCGGCGGAAACTCTGCGGCGCGCCGCTGCGGTTCACAAAATCACGGCTTTGCAGAGCGAATATTCATTGTGGACGCGCGATGTCGAAGACAACGACGTGCTGGCGGCGTGCCGCGATCTGGGCATCGGTTTTGTCGCTTATTCGCCGCTCGGGCGCGGTTTTCTGTCGGGCGAAATCAAGCGGTTCGACAATTTGGCGGAAGACGATTACCGTCGCCACTCGCCGCGTTTTCAAGGCGAAAATTTCGAACGGAATATTAAATTAGTCGAAAAGGTCGAGGAAATCGCGAAAGAAAAAGGCATCACGGCTTCGCAGCTCGCGCTGGCGTGGGTTTTGGCGCAGGGCGACGATATCGTTCCGATTCCGGGAACGAAGCGTCGCAAATATCTGGAACAAAACGCGGCGGCAGCCGAAGTTATTCTGAGCCAGGAAGATTTGGCGCGCATCGAAGACGTTTTTCCGAAAGACGCGGCGGCGGGTTTGCGTTATCCGGAAGCGATGATGGCGAGCGTGAACAGGTAAAAACAACGATGAACGCGGAACGATGAATTCGAGACTCTGAATCTGCAATTCCGCGTGCAGCATTCACAATTAAAAATAAGGGAAGGTAAAAAACTATGGCTATAAGAACGGCGAAGGCAACTTGGGAAGGCGGTTTGACGGACGGCAAAGGCACGATGGCGCTGGGCAGCGGCGCGTTTGAAGGCTCGTTTTCGTTCAATACGCGAATGGGCGACGAGCCGGGAACGAATCCCGAAGAATTAATCGGCGCGGCGCTGGCGGGCTGTTACACGATGGCTTTGAACGCCACTCTGGAAAAGGAAGGCAGCAAGCCGAACAGCGTCCGCACCGAGGCGAAAGTGCATTTCGGCAAAGACGACGCGGGCTTTGCCATCACGCGAATTGATTTGCAGACCGAAGCCGACATCGACGGCATCGAAGATGCGAAGTTTCAGGAAATCGCTCAAGAGGTAAAAAAAGCGTGTCCGGTCAGCAAGGCGCTGACGGGAACGGAAATCGTGCTTGACGCTAAATTAACCAAAGCGCAGGCGGCGGCTTGATATTTGAAATGTAAATATCGAGAAAGGATATTTAAAATGTAAATATCCTTTCTCGATAAAAAGAATTGATTGGACTTTATTTTCCGGCTGAATTAGAAGCGCCGCGCCCGGTTTTTTGCTGGAGCTCGTCGATGCGCACGGAAGCCTCGGCTTTAGTGAGATTTTCATCGAAATCTTCTTTGGCTTCTTCGCTCAGGGTTTTCAGATAAGAGCGCTGCGCGCCAGTCATCGGCTCGTCGCCGGTCGTCCAATCTTCCGGATTTTTAATGGTGTTGCTTTCATCGGCGTGTTGTTGTGTAAGTTTGTCAGTCATAAATTACTCCTGGTGTTCGATTTTGTTTCAGTGATTAAACACTAGCCTACATACTGCACAAATCGTGCCACCGGAGAAAAACAAAAGATTTGGCAAACGAACGAGCGGCAAGCTAAGATGAAATAAACGGTTGCGAAAAAGGAATTTAATCGTTTTCGCGTAATTTTACGAATAATTTTTAGGAGAAACATAATGGGAAATTTTGCAAAACAAGCAACGGATACAAATTTTGAAACGGATGTTTTGTCTTCGGACAAACCCGTGCTGGTCGATTTCTGGGCGGAATGGTGCGGACCGTGCCGGATGATTGCGCCGTCGGTCGAAGCCATCGCCGAAGATTACGAAGGCAAGGCGAGCGTTTATAAAATGAACGTGGACGAAAATATGAACGTCCCGCAGCGCTACGGCATTCGCGGCATTCCGACCTTAATCGTCTTCAAAAACGGCGAAGAAAAAGAACGCATCGTCGGCGCGGTTTCGCGCGAGGCGATTGCCAACGTGATTGAAAAATACGTCTAGTCTGATTTTTTTCAGCCGCGAAATCTGCGCGAAAGGACACGGAGGAAATTCAATTTAATTTTCGTGAAATTTCGCGCAGATTTCGCGGCTAATTTTTTTTTATGAAAGCAATAATTGTCAGAGAATTCGGCGCGCCGGAAGTAATGAAGCTTGAAGACGCTGTCGATTTGCAGCCAAGCGAAAATCAGGTTTTAGTGCGCGTCAAAGCGGCGGGCGTCAATCCGGTTGACACGTATATTCGTACCGGAACGCACGCGCAGAAGCCGAATCTGCCGTATACGCCCGGCAAAGACGCGGCGGGAATCATCGAAGCCGTCGGCGAAAACGTCTCGGATTTTAAAGTCGGCGACCGCGTTTACACGGCGGATTCGGTTTCGGGCACTTACGCCGAGTTTGCCTTGTGCGAAGAAAATCAAATTCACAAATTGCCGGAAAACGTTTCGTTTGAACAGGGCGCGGGGATTTTTATTCCCTTTGCGACCGCTTATCGAGCGCTTTTTCAGAAGGCGAAACCGCAGGCGGGCGAAACGGTTTTGATTCACGGCGCGTCGGGCGGCGTCGGCATCGCTTCCCTGCAATGGGCGAAAAATTTCGGCTTGAAAATCATCGGCACGGCAAGCTCGACAGAAGGCAAAAATCTCGTCCGCGAGCAGGGCGCGGATTTTGTTCTCGACCACACGGACGAAAATTATTTGAATGAAATTAAAGAAATCACGGGCGGTAAAGGTGTAAATATAATCCTGGAAATGCTCGCCAACGTGAATCTGCAAAAGGATTTTGAAGTTCTGGCGACGTTCGGGCGCGTCTCGCTCATCGGCAGTCGCGGCACGCTGGAATTTAACCCGCGCGCGGTTATGAGCAAAGACGCGAACGTTTTCGGAATGACGCTTTTCAACGCGCCCGCAGCAGAACTGCAGGAAATTCACGCTGCGATTTACAAAGGTTTGAGCGAAGGCTTTCTGAATCCAATCGTCGGCAAAACCTTCCCGCTGGCGCAAGCCGCCGCCGCGCACCACGCGGTTATCGAAGAAAAAGCTTTCGGCAAGATTGTTTTAAAAACGACGTAACTAAGGCAAAAGGTAAAAGCAGGAAAATGATTTCGTATTGCCTTTTGCCTTAATTCAAAACCGCTTTCATAGCTTCTTCCAGATTGGCGTATTTAAACTCGAAACCGTTTGCCAGCAGTCTTTCAGGCAGCACGCGCGCGCCTTGCAGAAGCAGCGTTTCGCCCATTTCGCCAAACATCAGTTTAACGGCGAATTCGGGAATGGGCAGAATCGCCGGGCGATGCAAAACTCTGCCGAAGGTTCTGGTAAATTCCTCGTTCGTTGCCGGATTCGGCGCGGTCGCATTGACCACGCCGCGCAAAGTCTCGTTTTCGAGCGCGAAATGAATAATCCGAATCAAATCCTCAAGCACAATCCAGCTCATCCACTGCCTGCCGCTGCCGATGCGACCGCCGACGCCGAATTTAAACGGCGTGAGCATTTTTTCCAGCGCGCCGCCGTCCTTTGCCAGCACGATGCCGATGCGCGGCAGCACGACGCGCGCGCCGAATTCTTCCGCCTTTTCCGCTTCCAGCTCCCACGCGTCGCAGACTTCCGGGAAAAAGCCTTTGCCTTTCGCGCTGTCTTCGGTCAAAACTTCGTCTTCGCGGTCGCCGTAAAAGCCGATTGCCGAGGCGGAAACCAGCACTTGCGGCGGATTTTGCAGCGATTTCAGCGCCTCGATCAGAACGCGCGTGCCGTTGACGCGGCTGTCGCGGATTTTTCGTTTCTTTTCTTCCGACCAGCTTTCGGAGGCGACGTTATCGCCCGCCAGATGAACGACGGCGTCGAAATTTTCGAGCCTGGCGCGTTCAGTTTCCGAAAAACCTTTTTCCGCGTCCCATCGAATCTCGTCCGCCGCTTCGGGCGTTTTCCGCACGAGGCGAAAAATTTCGTGACCTTTTGCCGTAAGAGTCGGAATCAGATGCGTTCCGACCAGACCGCTCGCGCCTGAGATTAAGATTTTCATAGATAAACCTGATTCGTTTTTTTTAACTTCTAATTTCCGCCTTTTGAAAAGCCGGTGATTTTGACTTTCGTCGTTTCGCCGTCTTTTAATTTATCGACGAAATTCGGTTTGAAATCAATATCTTCGGCGTCGTTTCCGACGACCGGCTCCCAGCCGTCGATGGTGGCGGGGGCGCGAATTTCGATTTGCGGAATTATATAGAAACTCTCTTTTTTAACCTCGATTTCGCTTCCGACGCGCAGATTATCGGCGGTCACGAAATCTTCGTCTTTCGTGTTTATATATTTTATTTCGCGCGTTTCACTGTCGTAGGCAATCGTGTAATCTACGCCCTTTATTTCTTTCCGCAGAAACGGTCGCATTTGACTGGTGTGCGTGAAAATCATATTTATACTTCTGCTTTTGTTTTTGGCAACCAGTTTCGCGGGCAGTTTAGCTCCGATTTCGAGTGGAATCTCGTTTTTTTGCGGCGACAAAAAAAGCAGACCGAAGCTGATTAGAAATATTGAAAGAAATTTCATACGGCGTCTCCCTTATAAATAATTCGTTTGGAACTGAAAAACGGATGCCCGCGCCGGTTACAAGGTTTTATGCGCGAAAAGATTATTTTTTCCCCTGTAAATCGCGGCGGATAAATATTACCATTTTTTGAATTTCTTCTTCGGTCAGTTGATTTTTAAACGAAGGCATCGGCAGTTTCCCGTGCGCGATTTGCTCGTAGATTTCCTGCTCGCTCTTTTTTTCGATGTCGCCGAAGCGTAAGCTGGGCACGAATTTGCCGTCGATTTCCTTGCCGTAAGCTTCCGCGCCGTGACAAACGGCGCAGTGCTGCCGGTAGAGCGAGGCTTCGTAGGATTTGCTTTCGGCGATGACGATGCCGCTCGCGCGTTTCGATTTCGTCTGGACGCAAGATGCGACGAGCAAGGCAGCGAAAAGGCTGACGACAAATATTTTCAAAAATTTCATTTTCGTAAAAGTCACGAGGTAATCGACAGAAACCAGACGAAAAGCAGAAATCCGAGCGCCGAGGTGATAATGGCGACGGCGACAAACAAAACGCACCGGCGCTCGAAATCGGTCAGCGACAAAGGATTTCTCGCCGGAAGTTTCAGCCAGAAGGTTTGCGGGACGAGCCAGAGCGAAAGCCCGACGAGCGGAAGCGCCGTCAGAAGAATCTTAAGATTGAATTCGTCAAACCAATCGCCCCAGCTTCGCGACCTGGTATTTTTCGTTCGCCTTTTTTCCAGAAGCGCGTCGCGCTTGGCGACGAGCTGCGCTCTTTCTTCTTTCAGTTTTTCGATTTTCGCGCCCGTTTCCGGTGCGGAATTTGCCGGGGCTGGACTGATTTTCCTTCCATTCGATTTTTTATTTAACGACTCTTCAGCCTCGCGAAGGACTTTTTCGCCTCGGCTCGCCGCTTCCGCCATAGAAATTTCAGAGTCTTTGAACCTAATCCTCTGCGTGATGGATTCAAGCTCGTAATCGGGCTTAACGGAAGCAAGGTCAAAATTACGCGAGAAATTTGCGGCTTCGCGCCGCTCTCGCACTCTTTCCGCGATTTTGTCTTTGACCAGAAAAGCCGCCATAAACGTTCCGAAAAGACAACAAGCGCCGAGCGCGGGCGGAAGAAAACAGATTGCCGGATTCGAGCGTCTTTGCGGGTTTACATTCATATCTGCACGGCTAAGTAACTTCTCTGCACAGCCAAGTTACTTTTATACACGACCGAGTAGAAGTTCTGCACGGCTATGTAACTTTTATACACAAGCAGGTAGAAGTTTTGCACGGCTATGTAGAAGTCTTGCACGAGCGTGTAGAAGTTCTGCACAAGCAAGTTACTTTTATACACGAGCGAGTTACTTTTACACACGAGCAGTTTCCTCTTACACACACGGAGTTTACTTATTCACACGAGCGGTTTATTTAATCGCGCCTTCAATCGGGCTCGACGCGCTGGCGTAGAGGCGTTTCGGCATTCTGCCGGACAAATAAGCCAATCTTCCCGCCTGCACCGCCAGTTTCATCGCCGTCGCCATCTGCGCGGCGTCTCTGGCTTCGGCGATTGCCGTGTTCATCAGAATCGCATCCGCGCCGAGTTCCATCGCAATCGCCGCGTCCGACGGCACGCCGACGCCGGCATCGACGATAATCACGGCGTCGGGCAATTGCTCGCGCATAATCCGCAGATTGGAAGGATTCTGCACGCCCATTCCCGAACCGATCGGCGCGGCGAGCGGCATCACGGCGGGACAGCCTATATCAAGCAGTTTTTTCGCCATAATCAAATCGTCGGAAAAATACGGCAAAACAATAAAACCTTCTTTGACGAGAACGCGCGCGGCTTCCAGAGTTTGCTCGTTGTCGGGCAAAAGCGTGACTTTATCGCCGATGACTTCGAGCTTTATCCAGTCGGTTTCGAGCGCTTCGCGGGCGAGGCGCGCCGTGCGAATGGCGTGTTCGGCGTCGTAACAGCCAGCCGTGTTCGGCAAAATCTGCATCTGCGGCGAGAGATAATCGAGAAAAGATTCGGTGGCGCGGTCGAGCGGCACGCGGTTGACGGCGACCGTCACCATCTCGGCTTCGGAAGCCGCGTGCGCCGCCTCCATTTCCCGGTGCGAGCGATATTTTCCCGTCCCGATGATGAGGCGCGAATTAAAAGTTTTTCCGGCTAAAACAAATGAATCAGACATAAAATAATTCCAGATAATAAATTTCTATCGATTTTCAATTCTCTACTGCTGCGTTCGTCAGCGGAAGTTTCGTTTTGCGAATCAATCTCAGGCGATTGTTTTTCCACACATAATAAAACTTACCGATTTCTTCGTCGTTTCTCGCGCCGGCGACTATCAGCAAGCTGCTGTTTTTCCGGAACTGCAAACGGTCTTCATCCTGAGACATCTGCCCGCCGACAAAAGAAATCGAAGGCGAAAAATACACTCTCCCCGTTTTAGCGTCGATAACGGCGAACGAATGACAATCCGAACCGCAACCCCAGGTCGCAAGAATAAAATGCCCGGCGAAGTTTACGCCGTGCGCGGCGTTTTGGCGCAGCATTGTCCGAAACATTCTCGCCGACGAGCTGGTCAATTTTACGGAAGCCGTTTTTCCCCTATAAATTTCCCTGACCGCATAATCTTCAAAACGCGGAAGACGCCTCTGCTGCTGCGCCTCAATCGACGCAAAACAAACAATCAAAAGTAAAATGGTTTGAGCTGCAATCTTCATACGCCCGGCATATCTCTGAATTTACAATAAAAGCCCGCGCAAAAGAAATGCGGACTAAATTAGAAAAATTTAATCCGCTATTCATAATTCTTAATTTTTAATTCGTAATTGTTTCAACCGCCGCCGACGAAATGGACGATTTCGATTTTGTCGGCGTCCTTGATTTCGATCGTTTCCCAATCTTTTTTGCGGACGACTTCGCGGTTCAATTCGACGGCGATGCGTTCCGAAGGCAATTCAAAACGGCGGAGCAGCTCCTGCAAGTTCAGATTACTTTCAATCTCTCTGGTTTCGCCGTTGATAAAAACTTTCATCTTCCAATCGCAAATTTAAAATCTAAAATCTAAAATCAATTATGCTGAATCACTCTTCTTAATTCAACTTCCTCGCCGCCGCTCATCGCTTTGACCAGCACCGCCGCGCGTCCCTGTTTGAATTGCGGCAGTTGCAGGTGGACGATGGCGACGCCGTTGCTGTCGGTCTTGGCGTGAAAAATCAACGGGCGAAACGACGAGCCGATAACTTTGACCAGTACGTGCGCGCCGTTCAAGCCGCTTTCCTCGCGCCCGCGATAAACCAGAATGCTCAAGGTTTTTCGCTCGCCGCCCTTGAAGGTCGGCGAATTGAGCAGTTCAATCGTCAGCTGTTCTTCGTCGAGCGTTTCGGCTTTTGTAAAATCGTTGATGATTTCGACCGCATCGACCGGCAGAATCGTTTCTTCTTCGACGATTTCGACCGCTTCGATAATCGGCTCTTCGAGAATGCTGATGGGAATTTCAAAAATCGCTTCTTCGGTTTGGGTTGCGGCTTGAGCCTGAATCTGCGGCTGAAAATCCGGCTCAAACTGCCCGGCGTTTTTAGTCAGCAGGTCGGGCATCGGGATTTCTTCCCTTTTCGTTTCCGGTTTTTCCGGCGCCGGAGCTTTGATTTCTTTTTGCGCGACCAGACCTTTTTTCTTGTTCGCGGATTCCTTCATCGTCATCCGCCGCAAATCTTCGATGCGACCGGCTTTTATCGCCGCGCAGATGAGATGATGCTGCTTTTGCAGGCGCTCGGCAAGCTGTCTTTCGTCCAGCTCGCCGGCGAGCAAATCGTCGTAAGGCGAGCGTTTACTAGCCAGAATCGTGCCGCGGTCATAGACCAGCGACAAAATCAGCGGCGTATTCACGCCCTTGTCCTCAGTCTGGACGTGATAAGTCACTCCGTTATATTCAATGTCTGTATTAAAACCCGTAATCACGGCAATTTGGCGAGAAAGGCGGCGAATCTCGGACACATTTTGTGTCCTTTATGAAAGTAACATAAGCCTTTATGGACGGTCAACGGATAAAATTAATTCGAGCGTCGTGACTTGCGGACGGAGAGGCGGAAAATCGTTTCCCGACCGGCGATCGACGACTCTCGACGCTCGACTCTTGACTCTCCGTCTAGCTTCACTTACGATTAACTTGTGCCATAATTCTCAAGCTGTTTTTAACGAGAATTTATCGTCTGTTGAGCGCGTTTTGAGAGCAACAGAAGAGGACTGAGGAGAATCTAAATGTCATCTGTATTTGATATTGGGGCGTATCTTCCGATTGTCGTAATGTTTGTCGTTGCGGCGGGTTTTGCGGCGAGCCAGATTCTGGTCACGCAATTAATCGGACCGCGAAAAAGAACGGCGACGAAACTGATGCCTTACGAATGCGGCAAAGACCCGGTCGGGTCGGCGCACGATAGGTTTTCGGTCAAATTTTATATGGTCGGCGTGGCGTTTTTGCTGTTCGACATCGAAGTTTTATTTTTGATTCCTTTCGCAGTGGCTTTCAAGAGTTTGATGCGAGACGAGATCAGCGGCGCGGCTTTCGGCACGATTGCTTTTATCGAAGTTATGATTTTTATCGCGACGCTGATTGCCGGTCTTGTCTATGTTTGGAAAAAAGGCGTGTTTGACTGGAATTTGCAGGCGCGTTCCGAAGCTCGCGCCGAAGCCAGAGCGCTGACTGCCGCCACGAAAAGAGCGCGCACGATGCAGCAGGAAAAACGCGCCGCTTGAGAATTTGGAGTTGAATAATGGGTTTAGAAAATACACTTTTTGAATCGTTACCTGACGTTATCACGGTCAAGCTCGACGCAGTCGTCAACTGGGCGAGAAAATCCTCGCTCTGGCCGGCGACGTTCGGCTTGGCTTGCTGCGCCATTGAGATGATGAACACGGTTTCAGCCCGTCATGACCTTTCGCGTTTCGGCGCGGAAACGTTTCGCGCTTCACCCCGCCAGGCTGACGTGATGATTGTTTCGGGGCGCGTTTCGCGCAAAATGGCGCCGGTTTTAAGACGCATCTACGACCAGATGCCCGAACCGAAATGGGTTATCTCGATGGGCGCCTGCGCGACGACGGGCGGCGTTTTCGATAATTACGCGATTGTCCAGGGCGTCGATAAAATCGTTCCGGTCGACGTTTATGTGCCGGGCTGCCCGCCGCGCCCGGAAATGCTTGTTCACGCGATTATGATGTTGCAGGACAAGATTATGAAGGAATCGGTCAAAGACCGTCGCGATACGTTTGAAGAAGAATCGCGAGAGGCGCTTATTCCCGGCACTTTGCCCGTCACGATGGGCAGCGAGTCGATGACGGCATCCAGACGCGCCGACACGCGTCCCTATACGATTCCGTCAAAACACGAGCGGAGAAAATCTTCGTAGTAAAAAGATTAAATGAAGCGGTGAAAGATTTACGAAAAACTTCACCGCCTCTTTTTGTATAAATTATGTCCGAACAACTGCTTGGATACGTCGAAAAATTGAAAGCCGAAAATCCGGCGTGGGTCGCCGATTTAAAAAACACTTTCGGCGAAGTCAGCGTTTATGTGCCGCGCGAAGCAATCGAGGAGGTCTGCCGTTTTTTAAAAACGACCCACGATTTCGACCTTTTGGCAGATATTTGCGGCGCCGACCGCGGCGCGGAAGAAGACCCGCGTTTGGAGGTCAATTATCATCTGTTTTCGACGGTTCATTATAATCGACTGCGCCTGAAAGTTTTGCTTTCGGAAGACGCGCCGAACGTTCCGACCGTGACGACCGTCTGGCGCACGGCAAACTGGCACGAGCGCGAAACCTTCGATATGTTCGGCGTGATTTTCGACGGTCATCCGAATCTGGAAAGAATTCTGCTGCCGTCGGATTTCGACGGTCACGCGCTGCGCAAAGATTACCCGCTGCGCGGTTATGAGCCGTATAGCTTGACTTAATTTTGATGAATTATTTCGGAACAGTCTCGTTGTTGTTTTTACTTGCCTGCTTTTCTCTAGCGGCGAACGGGCAAAAACCTGTCGCCCAGCCAAAGCCGGTCGGCAGCAAAACTGTTCCTTGTCAGATAAACAGCGTTTCTTTTTTGTGTCCGAAAGGATTTTCCGCTT
>DASVRL010000231.1:0-1980 GCA_036388635.1 Pyrinomonadaceae bacterium | reverse complement strand
GAAGCGCGGTTTCATTTTTCTGGATTTTAGAAATGCATTGGGCAAGTATTATGAAACAATTTTTATCATTATTTTTTATCGGTCTTCTTACTTTATTTATAAGTTCGAGCGCGCTGGCGCAGCAGACGGGAACTGTAAGCGGTCAGGTCGTCGATACTCTCGGCGCGGTCGTGGTCGGCGCGAGCGTGACCGCGATTGACGCGAGCGGCAAAGAAAAGAGCGTCGTGACCAATCGTCAGGGCGAATATTCGATCACCGGACTCGCGCCGGGCAAATACACGATTCGCACGACGGCGCCGACCTTTCAGTCTTACGAAAATACTGAAGTCGAAATCGCGGCGGGGCAGCGGCAGGAACTCGTCATCGCTTTAGTCGCCGCCGGAATCGAGGAAACGGTCGAGGTCGGCAACGATGGTCAAATCAACACCGACCAGGACAACAACGCGAGCGCGACGGTTCTGAAAGACAAGGATTTGGACGCTCTGCCGGACGACCCGGACGAGCTGGAAGCCGCTTTGCAGGCTTTAGCCGGACCTTCTTCCGGTCCGAACGGCGGACAGTTTTACATCGACGGCTTTACCGGCGGACGCATTCCGCCCAAAGAATCAATCCGCGAAATCCGCATCAATCAAAATCCGTTTTCGGCGGAATACGAGCGTCTCGGCTTCGGCAGAATCGAAATTTTGACGAAACCCGGCTCGGACAAATGGCGCGGCAGTGCTTTTTTCAATTTTAACGACGAAAGCCTGAACTCGCGCAATCCGTTTTCGATAAACCGGGCGGCGAGTCAGACGCGCTTTTTCGGCGGAAACGTTTCGGGTCCGATTCAGAAAGGGAAGTCTTCGTTCTTTCTCGACGTCAGCAACCGCGACATCATAAATGCGTCGCTCGTCAACGCGACGATTCTCGACCCGAGCTTGGGCATCATTCCGTTTCAACAGGAATTTACCGTGCCGACGAGCCGACTTTCCATCAGCCCGCGTTTCGATTATCAGATAAACACGAACAATACGCTGGTCGCGCGCTACAGCTTTACGCGCAACAGGTCGGAAAATCAGGGCATCAGCGGTTTCTCGCTGCCCTCGCGCGCGTTTGAGACGTCGAACACTTCGCACGAGTTTCGTCTGACCGAAACGATGATCGTCAATCCGAAAACAATCAACGAGACGCGCTTTCAGTACGAATGGCAGAAACGCGAGCAGCTGGGCGACAATTCGATTCCGACCGTTCAGGTTTCGGCGGCTTTCACGGGCGGCGGCGCGCAAATCGGTCAGAATTTTACCAACGACCGGCGCTGGGAATTGTCCAATTACACGACGACTTCTTTAGGAAAAAACAATGCGCACGCGGTTAAATTCGGCTTTCGCCTGCGCGGCGTGACGATTGAAGACCGCTCCGAATCGGGTTTCGGCGGCACTTATTCCTTTACCGGAATTCCGTTTTGTTTAAACCCGGACGGAACGCCCTGCCGCAACGCGAACGGAACTTTAGTCAGCCAGCCGATAACGCTGGTTAACGGCACACAGGTTCTGCGCCCTTTAAACTCAATCGAGCAATATCGGGAAAGAGTTTTGGGCAATGCCGACCCGCGTTTTAATCCGAATCAATTCGTGATCACGAACGGCGACCCGCTGGCGGACACTTCGCAGATTGACGTCGGCGTGTTCGTTACGGACGACTGGCGCGTGCGACCGGATTTGACCTTAAGCTTCGGCTTGCGCTACGAAAACCAGACGAACACCAGCGACAATTTCAATCTCGCGCCGCGTTTTTCGTTTGCGTGGTCGCCCGGAGCGGGCGGAGCGCGACAGCCGAAAACCGTTTTTCGCGGCGGCTTCGGATTTTTCTACGACCGTTTCAGCGAAAATTATTCGCTGCAAGCCGAGCGTTTTAACGGCACCCGGCAGCTTCAATTCATCGTGCCGGAAAATTCGACGATTCTTTCGCAGCCGACCTTTACGGCTGACGGACAAGTCCTGA
>DASVRL010000230.1:0-9029 GCA_036388635.1 Pyrinomonadaceae bacterium | reverse complement strand
ATTTTAGTGCCCGAAGAAAGTTTCGTGGCGAAGAAATTCACGACCGCCGCCGGTGAAAATTTCGTTCTGGTTTTGCAGCTTGAGCGCCCGCGCCCGCCGCTGCCGCTCGGCGTCGACTGGAAAACGCGCCTGCTCAGAATTTTAGCCGTGATTTTAACGGCGGGCTTGCTCTGTTACGCGCTGGCGCGTTATCTGGTCGCGCCGATTTTGAAGCTCCGGCAGGCGACTCGAAAACTCGCGGACGGCGATTTGCACACGCGCATCGCCACGAAAAGACGCGACGAGCTCGGGCAGCTGGCGCGCGATTTCGACGAGATGGCGGAGCGCATCGAGACGCTTATCGCCTCGCAAAAACGCCTGACGCGCGACGTCTCGCACGAACTGCGCTCGCCGCTCGCGCGAATGAACGTCGCGCTCGAACTCGCCAAACAAAAATCAAACGACGAGACCGCTTCCTTGCTGGAAAGAATCGAGACCGAATCGAAACGGCTCAACGAGATGATTTCGCAAATCCTGACGCTTTCCAAGCTCGAAACGCGCGCCGAGAAAATCGAAAAACGCGAGATAAATTTAACGCGGTTAATCGAACAAATCGCGTCGGACGCCGAATTTGAAGCCGAAAGCAAAGGCAAATCGGTCAGGATTTTGCGCACCGAAAACTGTCGCGTGCGCGGCAACGACATTCTTCTGCGAAGCGCGATTGAAAACGTTCTGCGCAACGCCGTGCGCTACACCAAAGAAGGCACGAGCGTGGAAATTTCGCTGAAAACCGAAAGCGAAAAAGCCTTTATAACGATTCGCGATTACGGCGCGGGCGTCGCGGAAAATGAGCTCTCGGAAATGTTTCGCCCGTTTTACCGCATCGGCGAGGCGCGCGAAAGAAAAACGGGCGGAATCGGTTTGGGGCTGGCGATTACCGAACGGGCGGTGCAGGCGCACGACGGCAAGATTTCGGCAAGAAACGCGGCGGGCGGCGACGGTTTGATTATCGAAATTGAAATGCCCTGTTTGTAAGCGTTTAAAAAGGCAGAATTCAAATTGAATTCTGCCTTTTTAAACGCTCTCGACTAAAAACAATAAAGTTTTCTCCGTTACGGAACGCGCTTTGTGTTTCTCGCCGACGGAAATAAGAAGTCCGTCGCCGCTGCGAAAAGTTTCGGTTTTATCGGAAAAATCTATTTCCAGCTCGCCTTCGAGAACGTATCCGGCGTGATGTTTCTCGCACCATTCTTCTTCGCGAACGGCGCGTGAATGTTCGAGCAGCCGAACTCGCTTTCCGCCGGTCTCAAACGATTTGCTTCTCATGCCGGAAGCGGAAATTTCCCATTCGAGCGCGGCAAAATCGACTTTCATAACTAAGCGACACGGCTGCGGCGCGCGTCGATGAAAGATTTGACACACAGAATCACGAAAATCAGACAAACCAGAGCCGTTAAAATTTTTGAAATGACCGCCGCGGAAGCTTCAAATCTAAAGCCGGTTCTAATAAAATCGCCGATAATCGCCAAAAAGCCTAAAAGCCCGACCAGCACGGCTCCGTGCATCAGGTGCATCCGCAGATTTTCTTTGGCGCGGGCGGCGGCGCCTAAAATCGCTAAAACCAAACCGAAGGCGGCGGGAATCAGCGCCGTCAGGCTGGCGTTTCCGTTCATCATTCCGTAAAGGTAACCGATGATTCCAATCAAAATCAGCAAAATTCCGCAGGCAATCGCCGTTGATGGCATAATTTTTCTCCTTGAAAAAATATTCTCAGCTAAAAGCTACCAAATCTTTGCCGAAAAGACGAAACGCGGAAAAATAAAAAAAACGGGCAAAGATTGATTCGGTTTTTAATATTTTCCCGCAGATTATTTTTCGTTAATCGCATTCAGCAATTCGCCGGCTAAAATTTGATTGAGCGTCTTGAGCTTTTCATACTGGCGGCGCGCGGCGAGCTTGTTTTTCAGCACCACGTAGCAAATGCCCAGACCGTAATAAGCATCGACGTTTTTCGCGTCGAGCTGAAGAATTTTCTGGTAAATCGGAGCGGCGACGCGATAATCCTTTAGTTGAAAATAAGCGTTGCCCTGGCGGACGAGCGCGGCGACCCATTCGGGATTGACGGTCGTCGCTCGCTTGTAATAGGGCAGGGAATTTTGATATTCGCCGCGATTAAAATAAATATTTCCGAGCGCGAAATTCGCCTCCGCGTCGTTCGGATTCAGGCGAACTGCCGCCTTGTATTTTTCGGTCGCTTCCGCCTCGCGCGACTGCAATTCGTAAACGACGCCGAGTTCTCTCAGCGCGTCGGCGAGCGCCGCATCGAGCGCGACGGCTTTTTTCAGCGCGGTTTCCGCTTCATTCAGGCGGTTTAAATGCCGGTAGGAAATGCCGAGACCGAGCTGCGCTTCGGCGTGTCTCGGTTCGATGCGAATCGCTTGCTGAAAAGATTCGATCGCCGCTTTAAAATCCTTTTGCTTTTGCTGAATCGCGCCTAATTCGTAATGCGCGGCGACGCTCGTCGGGCGCAGCTTCAAGGCTTTTTGAAACGCTTCGGCGGCTTCATTTGCGCGCCCCGTTTTATCGAGCGAATTGCCGAGCCGAATCAACGCTTCAAGATAATCGGGTTTAACGCGAATCGCGTTTTGAAAAGCCTCGATTGCCGGTGGATATTTTTTTAAATCGAAATAACAATTTCCCAGATAAAAATACGCTTCGTGAGACTGCGGGTCGAGTTCGACCGCGCGTTTAAAGCGCGAAATCGCCACTTCATAATTTTTCTTTTTGTAACTCTCCAATCCGAGGTCAAACGTCTGTCGGGCGGTCTGGGCGAAAGCGGAAATCGAGCAAAAGATAAAAAACGCGGCGGCGATTAAAAGCCTGAATCGGTTCATTCGTTTCTCCTTGCAGCGGATTTTAACGCAAAGGCGCGAAGAAGCAAAGACGCCAAAGAAACAAAGAAAATTAACCGGGAATGAACGAGAAAAGAAAGCAAAAAGGCAAAAAGTAAAAAGGCGAAATTAAGATTTACTTTTTACCTTTTTTGCCTTCAAACATCTCCTTCAAACATCTACTGTCTAACAGTAGTTCCACACTCGGTTAATTCTTTCTTTGCGCCTTTCTTTGCGTTGAAAATTACTTCTTCACTACCGGCAGAATAATGCTCGAAGCGTTTGCCGCGCCGCCGCGATAGACGCGCTGGGTCGCTTTCTGAAAATCCGCGTTCGTGCCCATCTTGTAATTCGCCATAAATTTCTGCGGGTTGCGCGCGACCAGCGGAAACCAGGTGCTTTGAATCTGCACCATTATCCGGTGACCTTTTTTGAAAGTGTGCGCCACGCCCGGCATCACAAATGCCAGCGGCGTCGCTTCATTCGGCTTTAAAGGTTCGGGCGTTTCAAAGCTGTTGCGGAAACGCGCGGGCATCGGCTCGCCGCGCAGAAGCATTTGATAGCCGCCCGGCTGGAAAACGGTCGAAGCAAAACCTTCGGGCGGTTTTATTCTTTCCGGCTGCCCGTTCGGCAACTTGTTCCCGGTTTCGGGATAACGATAATCGTCCGGGAAAACGTCGATTAATTTGACGACGAAATCCGAATCCGTGCCGCTCGAAGAGACGAAAAGTTGCGGTTTGATGTCGCCCGCAATGGTGATGTCTTCCGCTAAAGGCTCGGTTTGATAAACCAGCACGTCGGGACGCGTCGCGGCGAAACGCTGGTCTTCGGTCATAAAATCGCGCGGGTAATTCAGAGTGATTTTCTGCGTGTAGGGAACCGGATTCCACGGGTCGCTGACATATTCGTCAAAAGCCGTCGCGCCGTTCGCCTGTTTTTCAAACGAAAGCCCGCCGTTTGCCTGCAAATAAAGCGCGGTTTCGGTCGCGCCGTTCGGATTATAAGTATTAAACGCGCGCCATTCGTGCGCGCCCGTGTCAAACAGATTGACTTCCTTGATTTTGGAAATATCGCCTTTGTCTTTCAGAAAATGATTGAAAAACTGCAATTCCATATTTTCGCGGTAATATTGTCCGGTTTTCTGCGTAAAATACGCCGTGCCGAGCCAGTTGCCGTCGCGTCCAGCCCAGCCGCCGTGGTCCCAGGGTCCGACGACCAGAACGTTAAAAATGCCCGGATTTTGTTTTTCGATGGCTTGATACGTGCGCAGCGCGCCGAACAAATCTTCGTTGTCGTACCAGCCGCCGACGGTCATCGTCGCGCATTTGATATTTTTGAGTTTCGGCAGAATATTGCGGTCTTTCCAGTACTGGTCGTAATTCGGGTGCGCCATCATTTCGTCCCAGAACTTGATGCGGATGCCCAGACCTTTCTCGTAACTGTCGGCGATTTCCTTCAAGCCGCCCGCGGCGAGAAAATAGTCGTAGGCGTCCGGCGTCTGCCGACCTTTCCACTGTTTCAGATAATCGAAAGTCGAAGTCGGCGTCGGGCGCGGCTGACCGAAACTGCTGAAAAAAGCGTAGTTCTGCGCCAGAAACAAAGCGCCGTTGTGATGCATATCATCGCCCTGAAACCAGTCGGCAATGGGCGCTTGCGGCGAGCAGGCTTTCAGCGCCGGATGCGAATCAATCGAGCCGGCGGAAGCGTAAAAACCCGGGTACGAGATGCCGTAGATGCCGACGCGCCCGTTATTGTTTCCGACATTTTTGACCAGCCAGTCAATCGTGTCGTGAGTATCGGTCGATTCGTCGATGTCTTTCGGCGTGCGGTTTTCGATGTCCGGTCGCACGTCTTCAAATTCGCCTTCCGACATCCAGCGCCCGCGCACGTCCTGGTAAACGAAAATGTAGCCTTCTTTGGCATACAACTGGTTCGGACCGAGAACGTTTTTAATCGTCTCGCCGTAAGGCGCGACCGTATACGGCGTGCGAACCATCAGAATCGGGTATTTGACGGATTTATCCTTCGGCTCGTAGATGGACGTAAACAGCTTGACGCCGTCGCGCATCGGAATCAAAATCTCGCGCTTCGTGTAATTCGCCGCGATGTAATCGCGCTGCGGGTTAGGAGCCGGAGTCGGTGCCGGTGTTGGTGTCGGAGTCGGCGACACCGACAGCGTCTGCGCCAGAAACGCCGACTGGCAAAAAACGAAAATTGCAATCAAAGACAAAAATGCACGCAGGTTTTTCATAATTTTCTCCAAAAAAATAAAAGGCTGATGAATTCAGCCTAATTTTCGCTCAATTAATAATCAAAGACAAGCAAATTTTGAGACCGCGCAAATTTCCGGCGCTATCCTCTAAAAAATCCCCGCTCGCCTGTGATAATCTGTGATTATATTATGCAAATCAAACCGCTTCACGATTGGAATCTGTCGCCGCGAGAGGCGATCGAACTGCAAAAACAACTCGCTTACGAAGTAATCGCCGAAGACGAATTTGCCGCGCCGATCAAAACGGTCGCCGGAATCGATCTGGGCTACGACGCCAAAAACGATACGAGCCGCGCTGTCGTCGTGGTCTTAAAATTTCCCGAACTCGAACTCATCGAAACGAGCGAAGCCATTCTGCCGATACAGTTTCCGTATGTTCCCGGTCTGCTTTCCTTCCGCGAAACGCCGGTGGCGATAAAGGCGCTGGAAAAACTGGCAAACGCGCCGGATTTAATCTTGTGCGACGGGCAGGGAATCGCGCACCCGCGCCGCTTCGGCATCGCCTGTCATATCGGTTTGCTGGCGGACGTGCCGACCGTCGGCGTGGCAAAATCCGTATTGGTCGGAAAATTTGAAAATCTCGGCGAAGAAAGAGGCGCCGCCGCGCCCTTGATTCATAAAAACGAACAAATCGGCGTCGCCCTGCGAACAAAAAATAAAGTTCAGCCTTTATATGTTTCGGTCGGACACCGGATAAGTCTGAAAACCGCCGTCGAATACGTTCTGCAATGCGCCCCGAAATATCGTTTGCCGGAAACGACGCGCCTCGCCGATAAACTGGCTTCGTACAGAAAGCGCTAAAAACGGAAAGCGGAAAATGGGAAACGAACGAGTTTGAAAATTAAAGTTTTTCGTTTTCCGTTTTTCGCTTTCTTTCTGCTTTAAAACCGCAAAATCATCGTCACGGAAGAATCCGATTCTTTTGAAACGCCCGCGTCCGTAAAACCTAATCTTTTATAAAGCCTGAAAGCCGGATTGCGACGGTCAACCGAAAGACTGAGCGCGGGAAATTTTAAATTTCGCGCTTCTTTAATCAATTCTTCCAGCAAGCGCGTGCCCGCGCCGAGACCGCGAAATCCGGGCGCGACGGCGACGGCGAGCTCGGGAATTTCCTCCGCAACAAAGCCGTAGCCTTTCGCCTCGGCGGGAAACAGGCGCGCCCAGACGGCGCCGATTAAAATTTTATCATTGGTTTCGGCGACGAAACCGAAATCGCCTTTTCGCCCGAAGCATTCCAGAATATGCGCGATAAAAGGCAGGGCGAGCGCCTTTTCAATGCCCATCGCGCGGATTTCATCGCTGACCGCCGCCGCCTCAAAAAGCATTTCCCAGAGGAAAGGCAAATCTTCAAGCTTCGCCGGGCGAATTGTAAATTCGGTTTTGCTCATCGTCGGTTCGGTTGCAAAGACTTCCGGTATCTTGCGCAAATTCGGCGCGCATCGCAAGTATCAATGCAATTTCCGTTCAAGTTAAGGATTTATTTGATTGATATCGAGGAGCGAGGTAAAAGTAAATGCAATTTTATAATTTGAAAAAGGCTTTCGGAATTTATTTATCGTTGATTTTCGTGCTGCTGTTTTCGGCGTGCGCCGACGGGCAGGATTTTTCGCGTTACGACTTGGCGAGCGATGAAGGCGTGAATCAGGCGATTGAGGCATTGCGCGGCAAAAAGCTGAGTAATTACGGCAGAGGCTGTATCAAAAGACCGGCGCAGCTGCCGAAAATAATTCTGGTCGGCACTTTTGCGCACGACCGCGGCTGTATGCTCGATGGCGCGTTCATTAAAAAATATTTTCTTTCGCGGCAGGACGAAAATTTTTCCATCCGCGCGCTGGAAAGTCTCGGCTGGCGCAAAGCCGGTTTTGACCAACGCCAAAAGTTGGCGCTCGAATGGACTCGGCTCGGGCTGCTGGCTTTCGACGGTTATCCGCTCGCGGATAAAGCCGATGCCGAAGATTTCGCGGGCAGAGAGTTTCAAGCGCCGCAAACGGCGACCGACGAAGATAAAAATACAAGCGTCACGCTCTGGACCAGGCTGCCGATGGGAATGAAATGCCAGACCCGCTATCAGCGCCTGAGCTTTATTTTTGCTGCTGACGGAAGCTTGAAGGAAAGAAAAAACCTCGATAGTTTCAGCATTCCGTGTAAAAGAAATTAGAACTTAAAACTTAATAAGCGGTTTCGCCTTTTGCCTGCCCGCCCGCCGGGAAAAGTTCACGGCGGGCAATGATAGTTCTATTTTTCAGGACGAATTGAAGTAAAATCTTAAATGCTCTGATTGAATCCGTTTGAACCGGCGCCTCGCATCTTTTAAAATAATTACTTTTAAGATTTTTATTAATTTCCTGCTTTGCGATATAATTTCCCAATCCTTGCCGATTAAATTATTCACACTAAAACTACTTCTGCGCCTGAGACAAAAATACGGTTGTCGAAGTGTGTTTGATTGTGTAATTGAAAGTTTTACGAGTAAGGAAAAACGAAATTATGAAACAAACAGGAAAAATTTTAACGATAATATTTGTTTTCGCCTGTGTCTGCTCGGTCAGCCAGGCGATTTTCGGGCAGACGATTGTCCGGCGGCAGGATTTTGACGGCGTGCCGAACAATAGCTGGGGCGCATTTAACGAAACCGGTTCGTCGATGGTTACGGCAAACGGCGCAGTGGCGGGCACGACCAATCCCGCAAACGCGACTTACGGCTCGACTTCGGCGGCAAATACGACGCAAATCCCGAACAACGATGCGGCAAGCACCGGCAAAGGCACGGAAAACGGCAATTTAGTCTTGACTTCGCCGAACATTCCGCCGGCTGATTTTGCGGGCAATAACGATTTATACATCAGCTTCCGAATCGCCGCCATCGGACGCACGGCGATTCAAGGGATGGACGCGGGCGACACGATTGCCGTCAGAATTTCTCTGGACAACGCGGCTTTTAGCGAAGAAGCCATCGTGCGCGGCGATACGGGCGCCGCCTGGAACTACACGGTCACCGGCGCTCCGATTATAAATTACGACGGTAACGGCGCAGTCGAAGCCGGTAAAATCTTTCAAGCCGTCGGCGGCTCGAGCAACGACACGAATTCCGTAACAAAACTGACGCTCCGGATTCCCGACGCTCTTTTGAACGGTTTGACGATAGGCGTCCGCATCCGCGTCGAATTGACGAGCGACCCAAACGAATTGTGGGTCGTAGACGATTTTATAGCCTACACCAATGTCGTTACCGCCGCCCAGGTTTCCGTCGGCGGGCGCGTCTCGACGCCGGACGGACAAGGCATATCGCGCGCGGCGGTGATAATTACCGCTCCGAGCGGACAAACTCGCCAGGCAATTACCAACCCTTTCGGCTATTACAGATTTGACGAGATACAGTCGGGCGAAGCCTACGTTTTAGAAGTCAGGCACAAACAATACAATTTCGCTCCGCGCGTCTGGGTCGCCGACCAGACACGCGAGGATTTCGATTTTTCGCCGCAATTCAAAGAGTGAAAACAGCTAAATATCAGCGATAAAAAAAGCGAGGTGTCGAGCGCCTCGCTTTTTTTTTATTTTTTCGGTCTTTCGTTCGCTTTCAAAACTCGTTTTCGCAGGCGAATCGATTTCGGCGTGACTTCGACCAGCTCGTCGTCGGCGATAAATTCCAGCGCCTGTTCGAGCGATAAATCCTTGACCGGAACGAGCCGCATCGCTTCGTCGGCGGATGAGGCGCGCATATTCGTCAATTTCTTTTCCTTAATCGCGTTGACGTCCAAATCGACGGCGCGGGCGTTTTCGCCGACAATCATTCCTTCGTAAACTTTGACCTGCGGTTTGATGAAAAGCGAACCGCGCTCCTGCAAGTTGAAGAGCGCGTAGGTCGTCGCTTCGCCCATCCGGTCGGA
>DASVRL010000229.1:0-11402 GCA_036388635.1 Pyrinomonadaceae bacterium | reverse complement strand
TACTACCGCTTGTTGAAGATAGAGCTATTTTGTCCGAAAACTCTCTGCGAATCAAGCGAAAATCGCAATCAATGTCGGATACGGGCAAAGAAAACATCAAATGCGCCAGGCGATTGTAAAAACCGCCGACGACTTTGCGATTTATTTTGTCGCCGCGCTCCAGCTTGTAGCCGTTTACGACGTCCGTTTTTTCGTCGAGCAAAGCGTAAAGTTTTTCTATTTCGCCCACATCGTATTGCCCGTCGCCGTCAGTGTAAAAAATCAAATCCAGACGCGCCGCGCGAAAACCGCTTTGCAGAGCGCCGCCGTAGCCTTTATTCGTTTCGTGTTCGACGACGCGCACCGCTTTATGTTGCGCCGCCAGCTGCCGCAAAACTTCGCCCGTTTCGTCGGTGCTTCCGTCGTTGACGACTATAATCTCGAAATCGTCCGCCAGAGAGGGCAGAATTTCCAGCGCGTCGGCGACCAGTTTTCCGATTGATTTGGCGTCATTGTAAGCCGGAAAAAAAACGCTGATGCCGGGACGCGAATCTTTACTTTGCATAGAAAAAAACATTGCCGCAAAACACGCCAAAAAAGCGGAAACGCGCGGCGGCAAGGATACAAAATCCTGAAATAAAAAAACTTCAAATTTATAATCGGCAATTAAGGCGCAGACGCCGCCGGCACGTAGAGATAAATGGGAAAAGACCGTTCCGGCGCGCTTTGCGACATGGGCACTAAACGATAATTCGGAAATCGCGTTTGCAAGGCATCATCATACCACAAAATCGCCGCGTAACGACCGGTTTTTACTTCTCTTTCGAAAGCCTCGCGCAGCTCCGGCGACCAGCCGTGCTCGTATTCGCTGAAATCGTCAAATTGGAAACGGCAGTCGTTCCACACGACCAGTTCGGCGGCGACGCTGATGCAAGTGCTGCCGGGCGTCGTAAATTTTGCCGTTTGGTGTAAAATCTCGCGGTAATAACCGACCGTCTGCCACCGGAAATACTCGCCGTGTAAAATGCGCGCCACCTGAAACGCGCCGCCCAATGTGAATAAAACAATCATCGCCAGAGCCAGCCTCGGCAAAGAATTTCTCTTAAAATTCGAGTAGCTGAACCCGACGACGATCGCCAGCAAAAGCGAGCTTTCGATATAATAATTGGCGTTTGCGCCGACTCTGCCGCTCGAAACGAAAGCCCAGCCGAGAGAAATCAGAAAGTAAAACAAAATCAACAATTCCGGCGAGCGCAGAGCGTCAAATAACTTTTCGCGGCGGCTTTGAAAAAGAAATTTTCGTTTCCCGTAAATAAAAATAAACAGAAAGACCAGGGCAAAGAAAATCACCGGCGTTTTGAGCAATTTAAAAAATACGTCTATCACCTGATACCAGCTGAAAGTCAGCCGCTGCGCGTGCGTCCAGTGCTGCCAGACGTAACCGCCACCGGAAGTGTAATTTAGCAAAAAAATTCCCGCCGTCGTCAAAGCCGCAAAAGCGAGAACGGTCAAAACGGCTTCGCGCCGTTTTCCCAGTTGCAGAAACCGCAAAAAAGCGATTCCGGCGGTAAAAAAAAACGTCTGCTTGGTAAAAAAAGCGGCGCCCGACAACAAAACGATGCCGGCGACAATCCAAACGGACGTTTTTTCGTTTTCTTCCACGCGCGTGAAAATCAGCCACAGCGCGCCCGCGACAAAAGCGAAAGCAATCAAATCGGGTCTGACCGAGCCGATCCAGAATTGCGCCGGAAACATCGCCAGACCCGCTAAAAAAGCAATCAAAGCGGCTTCTTTATCGCCGGTTATTTTTTTTGTGATTTTCGCCAGCGCCCACAGGCAAAAGGCGAAAGCCAGAACGGATAAAATTCTTCCCCACCAGAGCTGAAACCCGAAAAGTTTTTGCCCGGCGGCAAGCAAAGCGTAAAAAACCGCGCCGTAAGGCGTCATACTGTAAGGCGGCGTCAAAGCGAAAGCGTATGGATTTTTGCCTTCCAGAATGTGCTGCGCCGGCAGCCAGTTAAAAGCTTCGAGAATGCCGTTATCGAAAGGAAAGGCGAGCCGCGAAATTATCAGAGACAAAAATAAAACGCCCAAAACCCCGGTTCCGAGCCGCGCGAAAAGTGAAAATTTATCTGCAAAAAAAATCTTTTGATTTTTTTCCGTCGGTTGCATTTTGAGTTTTTTATGAAAGCTTCGTCGTCTAAAAAGATTGAGGAGATTTTCCCATACGTTGGCGTATTTCACAAATGCAGGTTTTCTAAACAAAGAGAATGAAATCACGGATTTACATAAATTAACGCGGATTCAAACAGGATAGACGGGATTTACGGGATAATTTAAAACCGGTAACGTCGGAGTTCATTTTATCCTACCTATCAAGCCGCAAAGCCTACTCCATCCCGTTAAATTATCCGCGTGAATCCGCGGTTTCATTTCTCCTTATCACTGCGGCTAAATTATCCGTACTTCATCTCGAAATTTGCGCGCCGGGAAAATCCCGTTCTTGCATTCTTTGATGAAGACTGTGCGCAATCATTTTGGCGCGCAGCTTGGCGTTTTCCGCCGTTTCGCCCGTAAAAAGCTCATCGACCGTCCGGCTGAAAATTTCTACCCAGCGGCGAAAATGCTCTAATTTGAGCGGCGATTTTTCGTTTAATTTTTGGTGAACAAAAAGCGGATTGCCGAAATAAATCTGTCTGCCGAACAGCAATTTTTCCCAGAAATCGACGATAACCGGCAGATGCGCGGCTAAATCCAATCCGGCAAAATGATGCCCGATTTCCGCATCGGACGTGGCGGTTTTATAAAATTCCGTTAAAAGCCGCTCTAAATCCGCGCGGTTTTCAATATCCTGTTTCATTTTTCGATTCTGTCCGGCAGATTCAGCAAAACGCTTAAGGTTAATAAAAGCAATATTTTAGCAATCTCAAAAGCGATGTAGACGAAATGCGCCGCCGACGCGGGCGGCGCTTGCCCGCTCGTTATCAAATCTATTCTTTGAATCAAAAGCGGAATCAGCCAGAAAGTTTGCGCCAGCAAAATGGCGACAATCGCGCCGAAAACGATTCGCGCCCGCCGCGCGCCGGCAAAAGCGAAAAGCGCGATTGCCAGCAGAATCGCCACCGCGCATTCGACGCGATTCAGAGCCGTAAAAACGATTTTCCCGATGCCCAAGCCCAGCTCGCGCGTAATGCCCGGCGCTTGAAATTTCAGTTGCGCTTCCGCCGCAATCGCGCAAATCATTCCGCACCACAAAGGCGGCAAAATTCGCTGTAAAACAAACGCTGTTTTCATTATTTATTCGGTGGAAACCGCGTCTTCGTTATTGAGCGCGGCGTGCAGCGTGTGCCAGCTTAAAGACGCGCATTTAACGCGCGCCGGAAACTCGCGCACGCCGGCAAAGATTTTGAGTTTTCCGAGACGATTTTCCTCGGCTTCTTCGTCCATTTCGCCCAGCACCATCCGGTGAAATTCGTCAAACAAAACTTCGGCTTCCTCTCGATTTTTGCCTTTTATAACCTGCGTCATCATCGAGGCTGAAGCTTTGCTGATGGCGCAGCCCGAACCTTTAAAAGCGACGTCTTTGACCGTATCGTTATCCATCGTGAGATACAGCTTCAACTGGTCGCCGCAGAGCGGATTGTGTCCTTCGGCGGTTTTATCCGCGTTTTCAATCTCGCGGAAATTTCGCGGATTTTTGTTGTGTTCTAAAATTACTTCCTGATATAAATCGCTTAATTCTGACATATTTTTGCAAAAACTTTTGCTTCCAATTCCTTCAAATCAAAATCGCGGTTGAATAAATCCTCAACGCTTATTTTCTCATCATCCAGCAAATATTTCACTATTTGATGATATTTGAAATACGCATATCGAGACTCATCGTGCGGATTTTCCTTCCAGCGCCTGACGCCTTCTTCAAAGCTGAGAGTCGTCTCGCCGGCGACATATTCGCAATAGCCTTCGGCTTTCCAGCTCGGCAGTTTGACCAATGAATTTGCCAGACCGAATTTCCTTCTGATTAAATTGTGCGTCACTTCGTGGGCGATTACTCCGCTCAGAGACCTTCGATTATCGGTTTGGGTATCGCGAAAAACCAAATCTCCGGCAACATCCGCTTTATTGATTCTGATATCGCCCGTGCCGGGAAGCGTGTTGCCAAAAGATTTGCGGCTGAGCGGATTTTGAAAAGTATAAAAGGCAAACGTATCGCTGATAAAAATTCTTTCCGTCACATCTTTTTCGTAAATCGGTGATTTTACGAGCCGCGCCTGAGCCGAATCTAAAACGTGATTCAACTTTTCGTCTAAAGGCTGGCGCGCATAAACCTTAAAATTTTGATGCGAAACGCGGTGGGCAAAAAGATATTGCGGAAAGACGAGCGTTAAAAAATAAGCGGCAAAAATTCCCGTCAAAGTATAGCGGAAAATCTTGTACGCGCGGTTTTGCTTTTTGAAACGGCGATATTGTCGATAAGCGTCGAAAGCTGAAGCCAGATATTTTTTCATTTTCTTATCCTTTAAATATTAATCAGACTTTTTACGCTTTATCGAAAAATTTGTTTCGCTTTAGGCGAAAACCTCAATCACCTTCTGTACTGCTTCCGCCAAAGCGTCAACTTCTTCGCGCGTGTTGTAAAAAGCGAACGAAGCGCGCGCCGTCGCCGGAACTTCAAAAAATTTCATCACCGGCTGCGCGCAGTGATGTCCGGCGCGAACGGCAATGCCCGACTGGTCAAGAATCGTGCCGATGTCGTGCGGGTGAACGCCTTCGATGGTAAACGACAAAACGCTCGCTTTTTCTGCGGCGGTTCCGATAATTTTGACGCCTTCGATTGCCGAAAGGTTTTCGGTCGCGTATTGCAAAAGCGCGTGCTCGTGTGCAAAACCGGCGTCCAAATCAATCGAATTCAGATAGTCAATCGCCGCGCCCAGCCCGATTTGCGAGGCAATGGCGGGCGTTCCGGCTTCGAATTTTTCGGGAATTCCGGCGTAAGTCGTTTTCTCGAAACTGACCGTGCGAATCATCGAGCCGCCGCCCTGAAACGGCTGCATTTTTTCCAAAAGCTCTTTTTTGCCGTAAAGCACGCCGCTTCCCGTAGGCGCGAACATTTTGTGACCGGAAAACGTGTAAAAGTCGGCGTCCAAATCCTGCACGTCAACGCGAAAATGCGGCACCGCCTGCGCGCCGTCAACCAGCACGGGAACGCCGAATTTATGCGCCGTCGCAATCATTTCCTTAACCGGATTGACCGTGCCGATTGAATTGGCGACGTGCGACACGGCGACCAATTTTGTACGCTCGTTCAGAAGATTTTCGTATTCTTCCAGAATCAGCTCGCCTTTCCGGTTCAGAGGAATCACGCGCAGGCGCGCGCCTTTTTCCTCGCAGAGCATCTGCCACGGCACGATGTTGGAATGATGCTCCATGCCGCTGATGATGATTTCGTCGCCTTCTTTAACGAATTTTCTGCCGTAGCCGTGCATCACGAGATTGACGCCCTCGGTGCAGCCGCGCACGAAAATACATTCGCGCGCTTCCGGCGCGTTGATAAATCTTTTGACCTTTTCGCGCGCGCCTTCGTAGGCGGTCGTCGCAAACTGCGAAAGATAATGCACGCCGCGATGCACGTTGGAATGCTCTTCCTGCAAATATTTCGAGCCGCGCTCGATGACCAGATTCGGCACCTGCGACGAAGCCGCGTTATCGAGATATGCCAGAGGTTTCCCGTTCACCGTCTGCGATAAAACGGGAAAATCTTTCCGAATTTTTTCAACGTCCCAATTGTTCATTTTTTTTACTGCCGTCATAAAATTTCTTACTTATTTTTATCTGAATCCGTTACAACAATAGCTTTTGTCAGGCGATTGTCTTGTTTTGTTCTTTCCAGTTCTTCTTTTTCTTGTTTGGCTTTCTTATGGTCGAGAACAATTTCGTTCGGAACCACATTTTCAAAAACTTTATAAATCAAAGGCGAGCTGTTAATAGCCTGCAGAATATTTTCGCGTTCTTCTTGAGTAACATTTTTTCTTAAGTCGATTGCATAGCCTTCATAATCCTGATTTCTGACTTGAAATTTTACCTGCATACCATCTAAGAAATCAGTCCCTCTTCCATCGTCTCTTTGACGCCCGACTACATTGTCGTGAAAGTAATTGATTTCATCATTTGTAGTTCCTTTCTTGAAATAAAAGACAATCGAGACTTTCAAATCCGGGTTTGATACTATCCATTCGTCATTAACTTGCTGACGACAAGAAAACAATAAAGATAACAAGGCAATTAAAATTAAAAATCCGCCTCTCATAATTTACGCTTCCAAATTCGCGTTCAAGCGATTCAAAACCGCTTCGTCCAATTGCTTTTTGATGGTTTCAATCCCGATTTTGTTCACAATTTCTTCGGCAAAGCCGTAAGTCAGAAGATTACGCGCCAGCGATTCGTTAAGTCCGCGCGAAAGCAGATAAAACAATTCTTCTTCTTCCAGCTGCCCGACGGTCGCGCCGTGCGAGCATTTCACGTCGTCGTTGAAGATTTCGAGCTGCGGTTTCGTATCGACGCGCGCGTCGTTCGACAAAAGCAGATTTTTATTCGACTGCTGCGCGTCCGTTCCGCTCGCGTTTTCGCGGACGAAGACTTTGCCGTTGAAAACCGCGCGCGCTTTGCCGTCGACGATTCCCTTGTAGGTTTGATGCGAAACGCAGTTCGGCTGCTTGTGGTCGATGACCGAATGCGTGTCGGCGTGCTGCTCGCCGCCGACCATATAAAGCCCGTCGACAAAAGCTTCGCCGCCTTCGGTCTGAAATTTTACTTCAATATCGTGACGCGAAAGGTGCGCGCCGAGCGTGATATTCGTCGCGTCGTAAACCGAGCCGCGAGCGATTTCCGCGCCGCTCGCGCCGATGTGAAAAGCCGCGTGGCTTTCGCGCTGAACGCGGTAATGCTTGATTTTCGCCTCGTCTGCCAGCGAGATTTCCACGACGGCGTCGGTCAGATATTTCGTTTCCTCGCCGCGCACGTAAGTTTCGATAATCGTCGCTTCCGCAAAATTTTCGGCGACGATTAAAACTCTCGGAAACGATGCTTTCCCGTCTTCGGTCAAAAACAGAAACTGCACGGGCGCTTCGATTTTCGTCGCTTTAGGAACGAACAAAAACGCGCCTTCATTGATAAAAGCCGTATTAAGAGCCGTAAATCCGTTTTTGTCGAAATCGACCAGACTCGCCAGTTTGGCTTTGAAAATCCCGGAAAATCTTTCGTTGCTGAAAGCTTCCGAAAAACTCAAAGCTTCCGCGCCGTTTAACGCCGAAAGATTCGACAAGTTTTTATCAAACTTGCCGTTGACGAAAACCAGAACGCTTTCTTTCGATTCATCGAAAACAAACGGCGCGATTTTGTCGCGCGAATTTAAATCGCGCGCTTCCGAAAAGGATTCCGGCAAGACAAAATTTTCCTGCGCGAGCGGCGCGACATTCGTGTATTTCCACTCTTCGCTGTGCGGCGTCGGAAAACCGTTTTCGGTAAAAAACCGGAAAGCTTTTTCGCGCAAATCTTTCAGCCATTCGGGCTGGTTCAGCGATAAAGTTTCTCTAAAATAATTGCTGTAAATTGTTTCTTCTGCTGCTGAAATCATTTTATAAATCTCTTTTATTTTTAAATCCAACGGCGCGCGCCCCGGCAATATTCCGCGTATTTTTCGCCGTGCGCGCTGCTTAAAAATTCTTCTTCCAGGCGAACCTGAATCTGCATTAAAACGTCGCCCAAAACCAGCGCCAGCAAAGTAATCGCATTCGGCAAAGTCAGGAAAAATCCCCAAAGAGCGACGCGCATTCCGAAAAAAATCGGGTTGCGCGAAACGCGAAAAAGCCCGCTCTGAACTAATTCCGTCCGGTTTTCCCGGTCAATCCCGATGCGCCACGATTTGCCCATCTGAATCTGCGCGATTGCCGTCCAAACGAGTGACGCGACGAGCAAAACCAGACCGATTGATTTCACCGATCGATGTTCAATCCAGATGAGCGGCGCGGCGTATTGATAAAGCGGCGAAAAGAACGCGAACACGATTATCACCGCGACAATCAAAGCGAAAGTCAGCCGAAACGCGACGCCGATAAAATCGTGCGCGTTGTCGGTTTTGCCCAGAACGTACGGATTGATGCCGGTCTGTTTCCAGACCGCAACGGAACGCCAGACGAAAGCGACGCCAAAATACGCGACCAGATACAAAGGCAAAATTATTCGCAGAACGTCATCCATCCGATTAATTTCCCGCCGCTTTGACCCAATCGTAGCCTTTTTCTTCGAGTTCGAGCGCCAGTTCCTTGCCGCCTTGCTTGACGATTTTTCCGTTTGCCAGAACGTGGACGAAATCCGGCGTGATGTAATTCAAAAGGCGTTGATAATGCGTGACCAGAATTATCGCTTTTTCCGCGTCTCTTAATTTATTGACGCCGCCCGCCACGATTCTGAGCGCGTCGATGTCAAGCCCCGAATCGGTTTCGTCCAGCACGGCGAGCTTCGGCTCCAGTACAGCCATCTGCAAAATCTCGTTGCGCTTTTTTTCGCCGCCGGAAAAGCCCTCGTTGACCGAGCGCTTGAAAAAATCCGAACTCATTTCGACGACTTTCGCTTTTTCTTTCAGATAATCGTTGAATTCGAGCGGGTCGAGTTCTTCAAGCCCGAGATGCTTCATTTTCTCGTTGTAGGCAAGCCGCAAAAACTGCGAATTCGAAACGCCCGGAACTTCGACCGGATATTGAAAGGCGAGAAAAATGCCTTCGCGCGCACGCTCGTCGGGTTCCAGTTCGAGCAGATTTCTGCCTTCGTAAATGACTTCGCCCTGCATCACTTCGTAGCCCGGATGACCTGCCAGAACTTTTGCCAGAGTCGATTTGCCCGAGCCGTTCGGTCCCATAATCGCGTGCACTTCGCCCTTGTTAATCTGCAGATTCAAGCCCTTTAAAATCTCTTTGCCTTCGATTCCGGCGTGTAAATTTTTTATTTCCAATAACATAATTTTATTAACCAACTTTTTTAAACGTTTCGGGAATTTGCTTCAGCTTTTCCGCGTTTTGCACGTAAAATTCGAGATAACCGCGGGAAGCGCAAACGTAAAGCTCAAGCAAAGTTTTGGAAAACATCGAAATCGGAACGTTTAACCCGTAAGTTCCGTCGCGACGCGCGTAAACTTCGCGCGCGCCGCATTTCGCGCAAATTCCGTCTTTCATAAATCTTAAACTTCCGCCGCCTGCGTTTTCGGCGCGTAAAGCCGCGTTAAGCTTTCCGCGTCCGCGAAAAACAAGCCTTCGCCGACCGGCTGAATCGACTTCAAAATAAGCGCGCGCCAGTCTTTACCAGCCAGATTTTCGACTATCCAGCCGATCAAATATTGCTGCGCCAGACAGCCGCCGGCAGTCGCGATATTGCCTTCCGCAACGAACGGTTTTTCCACGACTTCGACGCCGAAGCTTTCGAGCGCGGTTTTCGACGTCGGATAAGTCGTCGCCGTTTTGCCTTCGAGCAACTGAAGCGCCGCCAAAATCAAAGCGCCCGAACAAATCGAGCCGATAAACTGCTTTTCGGGATTCAGACGAAACCGCGAAAGCCAATCCGTATCAATCATTTTCGCGCGCGTCCCTTGCCCGCTGACAAACAATACGGCGTCCGCTTCGTTTGCCTCTTCAATCGCGCCCTGCGTCGCCACCGAAATTCCCGTCGCCGAAACGTGCGAATCATTTTCGCCTAAAATTTTCACCGACCAATCCTGGACGCGAACGCGGTTGAGCAAATCCCACATCAGAAACAAGTCGATGTCCGTAAATTTATCAAAAATAACGATTGCAATTTTCATATTCAGATATAAATCTCGCCTTTCAGGTAAAGCGCCGCGTTGCCGCCTATACGGACGCGTTCGCCGCTCAGTTCGCAAAATAATTCGCCGCCGCGCGCCGACAGCTGGCGCGCGTAAAGCTTTTCTTTTCCGAGTCTTTCAGCCCAATACGGAATCAGCGAACAGTGCGTCGCGCCCGTCACCGGGTCTTCGGGAATGCCGATGCGCGGCGCGAAAAGACGCGAAACGAAATCGGAATTTTCGCCTTTTGCCGTGACGATTACTTCGTCGAAAGCCAGTTTGCTCAAAGCCGCCATATCGGGCTGCAAAGATTTAATATCTTCTTCGGTTTCAAAAAGCAGCATCGCCATATTGCCCTGCGTTTCCCACATTTTCTCCGGCGTTTTTCCGACGGCATCGGTTAAATCGAGCAAAGTTTCGATTTCGTTCAAACCGTATTTCGGAAAATTTAAAATCAAACGCTCGTCCTGTTTCTCGACGCTCAAGTGACCGCTGCGCGCCGAATAAAATTTGATTTCTGTTTCTTCCAGCTTCAGACAGTTGAAAATCACGTAAGCCGCGGCGAGCGTCGCGTGACCGCAAAGGTCAATCTCGATGGTCGGCGTAAACCATCGAATTTCGTAAAAATCCTGCTTTTTCACGAAAAAAGCCGTTTCGGAAAGATTGTTTTCCGCCGCGATTTTCAGCATCGTTTCGTCCGGCAGCCATTCTTCCAAAGGACAAACCGCCGCCGGATTTCCGCTCAGAGGCTCTTTCGTGAAAGCATCAACCTGAAAAATCTGAATATTCATTCGTTTTCAAACTCGCTCCTTAAAATCGACATAAAGACGAGCGATTCGCGCGCGTCTCCGTTTTTTTCGCATTCGCGCCAAACGCCTTCGGCGACGAAACCTTCCGTCTCGTAAAGACGGCGCGCTCGCGTGTTAAAATCCTTCACGTCGAGCCACAAACGATGCGCGTTCAACTCCGCGAATGCGATTTTTTTAATCAACCGCACCGCCTGCCTGCCGTAACCTTTTCCTTTTTCGGCAATGACGACGCGCCGGAATTCGACGTTTTCGTTCGCATCGTTTAATCCAAGCAAAATCACGTAACCGATTGGTTTTTCTTCGTTTTCAATTATCAAATGGCGCACGTTCGAATCAGCCAGATAATCTTCGTGCTCGCCCCGCGTCTGCGAGCTAACGAATCTCGTTGCGGCGGCTTCGCTTTCGATTCGGACAACGAAAGGCAAATCTTTTTCGGTCGTCGGGCGCAGCCTTAAACTCATAAAAATTATTTTTTAAACGCTGCCTTCCTTTTCAATCACCAGAATTCGCGCTTCGCCCACCGGATGCGCAACGTGCTCGCAGCCGGTTTCGGCAAAGAAAACATCGCCCGTTTTTAATTCAATGGTCTTTTCCGTGCCGTTTTCGCGATAATGCATTTCGACTATTCCGTCCAGAACCGCAAAGACTTCTTCGCCGTCGTTCGTGTGCCATTCGTAAGGCTCGTCGGTCCAGTGAATCCGCGTCGTAATGCCGTTCATATCGGCGACGGCGATTGATTCCCAGGCGCGCTTGCCCGTAAATTC
>DASVRL010000228.1:0-16528 GCA_036388635.1 Pyrinomonadaceae bacterium | reverse complement strand
CGAAGCTTCTTCCATCGCTTTTTTCAAATCCGGCGTTTCGACGTTTTCGAATTTGTGCCGGTTCAGATAAATATTTATCGCCTTGCGGAAAGCCTCGTCGCCGATTTCCTCGCGCAGCGTGTGAATGACGGCGCCGCCTTTCTGGTAATTCGTCGTATCGAAAATCGAATTGTCCGGGCGCGCCAGGCGATTGAAAAGCCCGTGACGATTTTTATTGACGGCTTCGTCGGCAATGAAACGCGCCGCGTCATCTTTTATTTTTCTCAGGTAATCCGCGCGACCGTAAGCTTGTTCGCGGTAAGCCGCTTCCATAAAGGTCGCGAAGCCTTCATTTAGCCAAAGCTCCGCCCAGTTGCGGCAAGTGACCAGATTGCCGAACCAGGAATGCGCCAGCTCGTGCGAAACGAGGTCTTCGGCTTCGCCCGGCATATAATCGACCGCGAAAATTTCGGTGTCGGCGTGCGTCGTCGCGGTGATGTTTTCCATTCCGCCGAATTGAAAATCGGCGACGACCGTCTGGTCGTACTTGTTAAAGGGAAAATCGACGCCCGTAAAATTTTCATAAATCCGCATCATATTTTTCGTTTTGTCGAAAGCTTTGCGGGCGGTCGTTTCGCGTCCGGGATAAACGTAGAAACCGAGCGGGATATTTTTATAAGAATCGCTGATTTTCGTGTATTTCCCGACGACAAACGACGTCAGGTAAACCGAATGCGGAACGTTCATTTTATAGTGAAAGGTTTTCGTGCCGTTCGGGTTCGCCAGAGTTTCGAGCAATTCGCCGTTGGCGATTGCCGTCTCGTCCGCCGCGACCGTCAAAAATTGTTCGGTCGTCGCCTTATCGTCGGGAAAATCGTAGGACGGAAACCAGTGATGCGCTTCTTCCGCCTCGCCCTGCGTCCAGATTTGCGCGTCGCGGATGATTTTATCTTTGTCGCGCAGCGCCTCGACGAAATATATGCCCTGGCTCGGCTGGCACGAATAACGGATGCGAATCGAAATCGAATCTTTCGGCGCATAAGCTTTGTCGAGCGTGATGATGAGTTTTTCGCCCGCCTGCCGGTATGTCAGATTTTTGCCCGAATCTTCCAGCCGCACGAAATCATATTTAAAGCCGGCGGCGTCAAGCTCGACCGTCGTCAGACTGGCTTTGAGCGGTTTGAGCCGAATGGAGGTATCGCCGAAAACGGTTTTGGTCGAGCGCTCAAACGCGGTGCGAATCGTATAATGCTGAACGTCGAAAGTGCGTGCGCGGTTGAAATTCTTTGTTTGAGCAAATTGCGGTAAAACAAAAACCAGAACAAAGAACGCGGCAAGATAAAGTTTTTGAATTTTCATAAACTGCGGAACAAAAATTGTTTCTAACAAAGATCAGCCGCGAAAGAACACGAAAGGAACTCGAAAATTATTTATTTCTTTTTCCTGTTCTTTCGTGTTTTTTCGCGTCCTTTCGCGGCTGATTTCTTTTCCTACGGTTTCAGATGTTTGCCGAACCAGTCAAAAACCTGACTATACCAGAACTGCGAATTTTGCGGTTTCAGAATCCAGTGTCCTTCGTCCGGGAAATAGACGAGCTTCGATTCGACGCCGCGCCGCTGCAAAGCCGTATAAAGCTGCAAGCCTTCGCCGATCGGCACGCGGTAATCCAGCTCGCCGTGCGTCACGAGCGTCGGCGTGTTGAAATTTTTCGCAAAACGATGCGGCGACCAGCGCGTGTAATTGACGGAATTTTCCCACGGCATTCCCTTGAATTCGTAATTGACGAACCAGAGTTCTTCGGTCGCGCCCGCCATACTTTCCAGATTGTAGACACCGGCGTGCGAATGCAAAGCCTTGAAGCGAAAACGCGGGTCGGTGTTGTGTCCGAGAATCCAGTTGACCATATAGCCGCCGTAAGAAGCGCCCGCCGCCCCGATGCGGTTTCGGTCGACGTAAGGATTGCGTTTTAAAACTTCCGCGACGCCGTTCATAATGTCCGTGTAGGCTTTGCCGCCCCAATCGCCGGAAATTTCGTTGACGAATTTTTGCCCGTAGCCGGTCGAGCCGCGCGGGTTCGGCAAAAAGACGATGTAACCGGCGTTGGCGAAAAGCTGCGGGTTCCAGCGCCAGCTCCAGTTGTTGTTCCAGGCGCCCTGCGGTCCGCCGTGAATCAGAACCATCAGCGGATATTTTCTATTCGGGTCGAAATTCGCCGGTTTAACTAAAAAACCGTGAACGTTTTGATTCAAAGCGCCTTTCCATTCGACTTCTTCCGGCTTTCTCAAAGCGGTCATCTCGGCGTTGACGCGGCTCAGATTCGCGACCGCGTTCGTGTCGACGCTGACCGTGTAAACTTCGTTCGGATGATTCATCGAATTGGAAATCGCCACGATTGTTTTGCCGTCCGGCGTGATGTTCAAACTGCTGAAAAATCCCGCGCCGGAAACGAGCCGGACGTGCGTGGCGATTCTCTGGCGAAAATCCGGTTCGAGCGGAACCCGGTAAATCGGCTGCATTCCGCGCGAGTTCGCCGTGAAATAAATCGTTTTGCCGTCGGGCGCGAGAATCATCTCGTCAGCCTGCAAATCGAAACCGACGCTCAGCTCGACGGTTTCGCCCGTTTTCCGGTCAAAGCGCATAATGCGCCAGCGGTCGGCTTCAAAGGCTTCCGTTTTTTGCGAGCGAAACAGAATATATCTGCCGTCGGGCGTGTAAATCGGCGCAACGTCGTAGCCTCTGTTATTAACGGTAATATTGCGCGCCGCGCCGCCGCGTAGCGGAACGATAAAAACGTCGCTGTTGGTCGAAATCGCTTCGACCGGGTCGGGATTTTTCAAAAAGGCGATTTCGCCGGAATCGGGCGAAAAAGCGTAATCGACGCCGGTCGAAGCGCCGTAAGGCGGAGCATCGAAATCGCCGGGCGTCAAATCGCGCGCCACGCCGCCGTCGGCGGAAACGACAAAAACGTGCGAGCGTTTCGTGTTGCGCCATTCCGTCCAGTGGCGATACAAAAGGCGGTCGGTCACTTTCGCCTGCACTTTGCTGCTTTCGGCTTCGGCGTCCTTGCGCTGGTTACACTCGTCGGTCGAACAATCCGGATAAACGTCGGAAACAAAAGCAATCCAGCGCCCGTCGGGCGACCAGACGGGCGCGCCCGCGCCGCTTGAAATTTTGGTGATTTGTTTTCTATCGTCGCCGTCGGCGTCCATAATCCAGATTTGACCGCCGGTCGTAAACGCGATTTTTTTGCCGTCCGGCGACCAGCGCGGCGAGCTGTTCGAGCGTTCGCCGCGCGTAATCTGCCGGAAATTTCCGCCGCCAACCGGCATCGTGTAAATCTGCGTCAACGTACGATTATCCGAGACGTTGACGTCGCCGACGGTAAAGGCGACCGTCCGCCCGTCGGGCGAAAGCTGCGCATCGCCGACGCGCCGCATCCGAATCATTTCGTTAAAGGTAAAAGCGGTCTGCGCCTGAGCGTTTATCGAAACAAACGCGAAAACAAAGAAAACAAGCAATAAGCGTTTCATAAGTTTCATCCGAAAAATTTGAAGTTGTAAAAACGCGAATATTATGGCAGAAATTTCGGAAACACAAAAGCAGGTTTCGGCGGAAATGCGAGTGTCAACGCACAGGTTATTTTGCCTGAATATAAACGCGCGTATCTTTACTAATACAAAATCAGCCTTCTTATTTCGTCGCGCCGCTTAAAAGACCGCTCGGTCTGTGCAGAGACAAGCCCTGTCACTGGAGAGATTTTCCGATTTTCTTAATAATTTAGACTTTGCAGTCTGACTTGGTTATTATGTAAATAAATTTATGAAACCGAAATTTCTTTATCTTCTATTCTTTTTGTCGCTTTTTTCCGTTCCAACTCGCGCGCAGCCAAGCCCGACTCCGACGCCGCTGCTGTATTCGGAACAAACTTTAAAAGATTTGAAAAGAATACAGGGCGCGGCTTTGCAGAGCGATTACGCTTACCGGCAGACGGCTTATCTTTCCAATAATATCGGCGCGCGCCTGACCGGCTCGCCGCAAGCCGAACGCGCCGTTCAATACGTCGCCGAAGAAATGCGGCGCCTCGGTCTGGACGTTCGTTTGCAGAAATTAACCGTGCCGCACTGGGTGCGCGGCGAAGAACGCGCCGAGCTTTTGGAATTTTCGGGAATGGCGCCGGGCACGACGCAAAAAGTCGTCGTCACCGCGCTCGGCGGCAGCATCGCCACCGCGCCCGAAGGCTTAACCGGCGAAATCGTCGTGGTCAACAGCTTTGAAGAACTGAATCAGCTCGGACGCGATAAAATTCAGGGAAAAATCGTTCTGTTCAATTACAAATTCGACCGCGAATTACAGGCTTCCGGCTTCGGCGGCGCGGCTTACGGGCAGGCGACGCAGTATCGCGGCGGCGGCGCGATTGCCGCCGGACGACTCGGCGCGATCGGCGTTCTGGTTCGCTCGGCGGGCGGCTCGCAAAACCGTCTGGTGCATACGGGCGCAATGCGCTACGACCCGAATGTCAAGAAAATTCCGGCGGCGGCAACCTCGTTCGAAGACGCGGAGATGATTGCGTATCTCGCTCGTATGGGACGAGTCCGCCTAAAAATGGTGCTGACGCCGCAAACTCTGCCCGACACGACGAGCTACAACGTCATCGCCGATTTGAAGGGCAGCGAAAAGCCCGAAGAAGTCGTCATCGTTTCCGGGCATCTCGATTCGTGGGATTTGGGAACCGGCGCGCTCGACGATGCGACGGGCGTCGCGGTTTCGATGCAGGTTCCGTTTTTGTTGAAACAGCTTAAAATCCGCCCGAAACGCACGATTCGCGTCATCGCCTATATGAACGAGGAAAACGGCTTGGTCGGCGGCAGAACTTACGCGCGTGATGAAGACGCCAACATCTCGAAACATTTCGCCGCCATTGAATCGGATTTGGGCGCGTCGCACCCGCTCGGATTTTATTTTACCGGCAGACCGGAAATCGCCGCCTATTTAGCGCCGATTTCCGGCGTCCTGCGCGAGCAGGGCGCGGGACTTTCGCAATTTCAGGCGGGCGGCGTCGGCGCTGATATCGGACCTTTGACGCAGAAAGGCGTTCCGTCTTTTGCGCCCTGGTTCGACCAGCGAACGTATTTCAATTATCATCACACCGCCGCCGACACTTTCGATAAGGTCAATCCGAAAGAACTGGCGGAGGTCGGCTCGGTGATGGCGGTGCTGGCTTACGGTCTGGCAAATCTGGAGCAGCCGCTCCCGCGATAATTCATTTAACATTTAACATTTATCGTTTATCGATTTGATAAAGATTAGTTTCGCCTGTTGCTTTGATAAATGTTAAATGTTAAATGTTGAATATTATGAACCGACCGCCGCCGTATTTTCCGCAAAATCAGCTTTCGCCGCCCGACCCGAACCGTTATAAAAAGTTTAAGCTGTTGATTGCTTCGGCAATCGTCGTTCTGACCTTGTTTTTAATCGGCGCGGGCGTCGGCGTTTACTATTTGATTAAATGGCTGGCTTCGTAACTTTGGAGTGACGTGGGCAGAAACCGGAAACACGTAAACTAAAGTTTAACGGACAACCATTGACCAAAGTGACTGTTTCCGCCTCGCGTCAAATAATTGTTAGGTGTAGGTTGTTGTAATTTTACTCGTCCGGATTATTAATCCCTCAGGTCTTTCATTTTGCCTGTCCAAAAATAAAAAAGGAGCGTTAATCAAAACGCTCCTTTTTAACTTCGGATTAAATTTATCGAATTAACGATTGTTGTTATTTGAAATCGCTTTCTGCGCGTTCACGCGGGCGCTTTCCGTTGCCAGTTGTTTGGCTTTCGGCAGCACCTCGATGGCACGTTTGAGCTGCGTGTCGTATTCGTTGAAAACCTGGAACGAAGTGGTCGAGCCGTAAGCCGCCGTGACGAATTCCGTCCGCAGAGTTCTCTCGACAAATTCGCGCTCGCGTTCGACCTGCGCCGCCGTCAGTTTGTATTTGTCCATCGCATATTTTTTGAAAGCCTGGTAAACCGTCTCGTTAATCGGAAAATCGGTGGCTTTCAAATCGTAGTCGAAGGTAATCGGTTTGTCGGCTTTATAGGTTTCAAATCCCGGCATTTTGCCGTAAACCACATCGAGCGAGAAGGCGAAAATCGGGTCGATCAGCTTGCTTTGCAGCTGCGCGCGCTCCGCCGGAATCGTCTGCGGTTTGACAGCTTCGTCGGGCTGAATTCCGCCGCCGCCGTAAACGATGCGTCCCGTATCGGTTTTGGTTTCCGTGCCTTTCGGCTTGTTGTCCGCCGGTTTCTCGTCGCGCAGAGTTCCGCCGCCGGTGTAGTAATCGTAAAGATTTCCGTTGGAATAATCGCGCTGAATCAGCCGACCCGAAGGCGTTTCGTATTTGGCAATCGTCAGCAGCAGCATCGAGCCGTATTCGAGAACAAACGGATTCTGCACCAAGCCTTTGCCGAAGGTGTTTTCGCCGACAATCAAAGCGCGGTCGTGGTCTTGCAGCGCTCCGGCGAGAATTTCCGAAGCCGAAGCCGTGTTGCGGTTGACCATTATGACAATCGGCGTCTGGTCGGGCGCTCCGTTATCCGAAGGATACGAGCCGTAGCTGTCTTCTTGGCGTCCTTTCTGCGTGAAAACCGTCTGCCCGCGATTCAGGAAAGTGCTGGCGACGCGATAAGCCTGATTGACGAGACCGCCGCCGTTGTTGCGCAAATCGAGGACGAGATTTTCCATTCCCTGACGTTTTAATTCGACCATCGCCTGGCGAAACTCGTTAAAAGTCGTCTGGTTAAAACCGCCGGTCATCGCGATGTAGCCGACGCCCGGACGAATCATATAAGCTTCGGGAATCGAAGGCTGCGGAACGGCGTCGCGCGTGATTTCCACCGTATCGCGCTTGCCCGTGCCGTAACGCTCGACCGTGATTTTGGCGGTCGTGCCGCGCGGTCCGCGCAGGAAAGAGCGAACATCCGCAAACGGTTTGCCGAGCATCGAAGTGCCGTTGACATCGACGATTTTGTCGCCGTAGCGAAGCCCGGCGCGATGTGCCGGCGCGCCGTCAAACGTCGCTTTGATATAGGTGGCAATCAGGTTGCCTTTGCCGTCGCGCAAATCGCCGATGGTCGCGCCGATGCCGAAATACTGCGACTGCTGGTCGGTGCGAAACTGCTCGAACTCTTTGGCGTCGAAATAATTCGAGTGCGGGTCGAGCGTGTGCAGCATCGAATCAATCGAAGATTTGATAAGGTCGTTGTAATTGAGCTTTTTGCCGCCGACGTAAGAGTCCTGAATGACGGTTAAAGCTTCAGCCATATCCTGTTCGATTTTTTCGACCGTCACCGGATTTGATTTATTCGGTGCGGCGATTTTATCTTTCGGCGCGGCGGTAATCACTCTGGAAGTGGTCGCGGTTTGCGCAAAAGACGTCGTCGCTATCGAAATAATTAATAAAAGATTGCAGAAAAGGGTAAAACTTTTTCTCACTGACAAAATCTCCTTAATAAAGGCTTGCGGTTAAGCACGGAAATGCGAAAAAATGATAACATTTCTTTGAAGTAAAAGCGATGAAAAGAGTTGCACGCGATAGACGGGCGAGAGGAAACTTTTCTGCGAAAGGAAAAATAAAGATGTTCAAACATATTTCGATTCTGCTTTTTCTTTGTTTTATTGGTTTTTGCACGACGGTAAAAGCGCAGACACAAACCGACAAACCGTTGAAAATTCTGTCAAAACCGCGCCCCAGTTATACGGACGAAGCCAGAAAAAATAATATTCAGGGCACGGTTCAGGTCGCGGTCACGTTTTTGTCTGACGGAACAATCGGAAAGGTCGGCGACGTGCGGCAGAATAATGTGAATTTAAGAAAATACGGGTTGGTCAATGCCTCGATCGAAGCGGCGCGAAAAGTTAAATTTGAGCCCGCCGTAAAAAACGGCAAACCCATTAGAGTAACCAAAATTCTAACCTATAGTTTTACGCTCTATTAAAATTATTAAAAATGTCTCATTTATTGGAAATTCAGAATCTGCAAACTCATTTTCCGACGCGCGCCGGTTTGGTCAAAGCCGTCAACGACGTCAGTTTTTACATCGACGAAGGCGAATTGCTCGGGCTGGTCGGCGAATCCGGCTGCGGCAAATCGATCACCGCGCTGTCGGTGATGCGTCTGATTGCGCCGCCCGGAAAAATCGCCGGCGGCTCGATAAAATTTAAAGGCGAAGAGCTGACCGCCGCCTCGGTCGAACGCCTGCGCCAGATTCGCGGCAACGACATCGCGATGATTTTTCAGGACCCGATGACCTCGCTTAACCCGGTTTACACGGTCGGCGAGCAGATTGCCGAAGCTTTGCGCCTGCATCGCAAGCTGGATAAAAAACAGGCTTGGGAAGCGGCAATCGCATCGATGAAGGAAGTGTCGATTCCAGACCCGGCGCGGCGCGTCAACGATTACCCGCACCAGCTTTCCGGCGGAATGCGCCAGCGCGTGATGATCGCGATGGCGCTCGCCTGCGACCCGGAACTGTTGATTGCCGACGAGCCGACAACGGCGCTCGACGTGACGATTCAGGCGCAGATTCTGGAGCTTTTGGACAATCTCAGAAAAACGCGCAAGCTCGCCGTTTTGCTTATCACGCACGATTTGGGCGTCGTCGCGGAAGTGGCTGATAGAGTTGCGGTTATGTATACGGGAAAAATCGTCGAGGAATCGGGCGTAGAGGAAATTTTTCGCCAGCCGAAACATCCTTACACGCAGGGGCTTTTGCGTTCGGTGCCGAAGCTGCGCGAATTCGGCGATGAAAAAATCACTCGGCTTTCGACCATCCAGGGAACAGTGCCGAGTCCGACCAATCTGCCCGAAGGCTGTCATTTCGCGCCGCGCTGCGAGTATCGTATCGACGGCGTCTGCACGACGGGCGAGATTCCGCTTTATCAAATCAACGAAGAAGTAAAAGCCCGGTGCGTCTTATACGATGAAAACGTCAAAAATGCCCAAAGGGAAAAAAGTGTTCTTGCGGTTTCCGAATAGCGACGATTTCGCGGAATTTACGGCTTTGAACAAAGCGAGCCGCAAATTTCACCGCAACCTGGTCACGCCGCCGACGGACGCGAAAAGCTTCGACGATTTTTTAAAGCGCAACGAACTGGAAACCGATTGCTGTTTTCTCATCTGTCGAAACGAAGACGGCGCGATTGCCGGCGCGGCGGCGCTTTCGCAGATTTTTCGCAAGGCTTTTCAAAACGCCTATCTCGGTTATCATTTAGCCGAAAAATATACCGGCAAAGGTTATATGACCGAAGCGCTCGGGCTGGTTCTGCGTTACGCATTTAAAGAATTAAAGCTGCACCGCGTCGAAGCCAACGTGCAGCCGGAAAACCGGGCTTCAATCGCGGTTTTGCAAAGATGCGGCTTTACGCGCGAAGGTTTTTCGCCGAAATATCTGAAAATCGGCGGGCGCTGGCGCGACCACTTGCGCTTTGCGATAATTGCGGAAGATTGGAAAAACAAAAAAGGGAATGGAAACAAGCGCAGTTAAATTAAAACCGGAAGCAAAAGAATTGATTCAGGTCAGAAATCTCGTGAAACATTTCGCCGTCGAAAACAGCGACGACGTGGTGCGCGCGGTCGACGACGTTTCGTTCGATATTTTCGCGGGCGAAACGCTCGGACTGGTCGGCGAATCCGGCTGCGGCAAGTCGACCGTCGGGCGGTGTCTTTTGCGTTTAATCGAACCGACTGCCGGAGAAGTCTGGTTTGAAAATAAAAATATCTTAAATCTCGGTAAAACCGATTTGCGCGGGCTTCGGCGCGAAATGCAGATTATTTTTCAAGACCCTTACGCAAGCCTTAATCCGCGTCTGAATATTCTTTCCATCATCGGCGAGCCTTTGAAAATTCACGGCATCGGCGGCAAATCCGAGCAGAAGGAACGCGTCGCGGATTTGCTGAAAAAAGTCGGGCTCGACCCGAATTATATGCACCGCTACCCGCACGAATTTTCCGGCGGTCAACGCCAGCGTCTGGGAATTGCGCGCGCGCTGGCGCTGAATCCGAAGCTGATTATCGCGGACGAGCCGGTTTCGGCGCTGGACGTTTCGGTGCAGGCGCAGGTCGTCAATCTTCTGCAGGATTTGCAGCAGGAATTAGGCTTAACTTATCTTTTCATCTCGCACGGTCTGGCAGTCGTCGAGCATATTTCGCAAAGAGTGGCGGTAATGTATCTCGGAAAAATCGTCGAAATCGCCGAATCGCGCGCGCTTTACGAAAACCCTTTGCATCCTTACACGAAAGCTCTGCTTTCGGCGATTCCGATTCCCGACCCGACGCGCCGCCGCGAGCGCATCGTTTTGCAGGGCGACGTGCCGACGCCGATAAATCCGCCTTCGGGCTGCCGTTTCCGGACGCGCTGCCCGTGGGCGATTGACGATTGCGCGAAAGTCGTGCCCGAGCTGCGCGAAATTAAGAAAAACCACTTTGCCGCCTGTATCCGCGTCGAAGGTTACGAAAATGCGCCGAGCCTGGAAAAATCATAATTGAAACGCTTTCGGAAAGGATTGCGTATAATTGCGTGTAAGGTCTGCAAATAAATGTCTTCGTTTTAAAAACCATAAATTCAAAGAGGAAAATTCAATGAAAATTTGTCCGAATTGTCATAAGGAATATACCGATGACGCGGCGTTTTGTCTGGACGACGGAACGGTTTTAAACGTTTCCGAAAAACAAACCGAAGCCGAAACCGTCGTTCTGCCGCCGCCGCAGTTTTCCGGCGCGCCTTTCGGAGAGGAAGGCGAAAGCCGGTCGGCTTCCGAATCCGATGAATGGCAGGCGCCGCCGCCTCCGCCGCCCGTTGCGGTAGAGGTTAAAGAACCGCCGCAGATGTCGGAAGCGGCGACTTTAGGCAATATTTTCTTTGAGCCGGGCAGAACTTTCGAGGATTTGCGACGCAAGCCGCGCTTTATTCTGGCGACCGTCATTATGTGCGTTTTGACCACCGGATTTTTGTTTACCTTTATGCAGAAAATGGGCGAAGACCGTTACCGGCGGTTTTTCGCCGAGCAGGTAGATAAAAGCCCGCAAGCCGGTTCGGTCTCGGCGGAACAAAAACAGCAGAGCATCAATTTGCAGTTCACTATTACAAAAGTCGTCAGTTATATTTTGCCGGTTTTTATCATCGCCGGTCTCGCGCTCGGCGGTTTGATTTACTGGCTCGCCGGAAAAGCGATGGGCGGCTCGCTCAATTATCTGCACGGCGTTTCGGTCTGGGTTTACGCCAGTTTTCCGATAACGGTGGTTTCTCTCCTGGCAAATTTTATTGTTTTATTCCTGAAGTCGCCGGACGAGATTGACATCGCCGCCAGCCAGCGCGGTTTGATCAGCGCTAATCCCGGCTTTTTTGTTGACGGCAAAGAAATGCCCGTGCTGGCGACGCTGCTCGGCACGTTTGATTTTTTCCAAATCTGGGGCTGGATTTTAGCCGCCATCGGTCTGCAAAAAGTAGCGAAGATATCGGCGGGCGCCGCCTGGTCAATCGTTTTAATCATGGCTCTGATCAGTCTGGCTTGGAGAGTCGTGCAGGCGCTTTTGACGGGAAATCCGATGTAGGATTAGTGAATAACTGATAACTGATAATTGGTAGTGAAAAGCATTAACTATCAACTATCAGTTATCAGTTATTCTTATTCATACCTGAGCGATTCGATCGGGTCGAGCCGCGCCGCTTTCCACGCCGGAAAAAGTCCGAAAACGATGCCGATTAAAACGCTGGCGCCGAATCCGGCAATCGGCGCCCAGAGCGGAACGTACGACGGCATAATCATCTTCACCAGAAACGTCAGCAGCCAACCGATAAACAAACCGAGCAAGCCGCCCAAGCCCGTTAAAGTTGCGGCTTCAATCAAAAACTGCATCAGGATGTCGCTTTGCTTGGCGCCGATAGCTTTGCGGATGCCGATTTCGCGCGTTCTTTCCGTGACGGAGACGAGCATGATATTCATCACGCCGATGCCGCCAATCATCAAACCGACCGACGAGATGACGATCATCGCAATCGCCACGCCGGCGGTTATCGCGCGAAACTGGTCGATAATGCTGGCGGCGGTCGCCATACTGAAATTATTCGGCTTGTCGAACGGCACCTGGCGGCGAATGCGCAGCAAATCCTGCACCTGGTCTTGCGCCTGCTGGAGCATTCCTTCACGGGCGACGGCGAGAATAAACAAATCGTCGGCATTCGGCTTTAATTTCAGCGCCGCGCCCATCGGCATATAAATGATGTTGCTCTGGTCGTTATTGCCGCCGCCGCCGCCGAAAAGCTGCTCGCGTTTTTCCAGAACCCCGATAATACGAAACTCGCTGCCGCCGATTTCCAGCGTTTGCCCGATTGGCGAGCCGTAGGCAAAATAACTTTCGGCGACGGACGAGCCGATCAGGCAGACATTCGTTTTCATATCGCTTTCCGTCTGCGAAAACCAGCGACCGTCGAGCAGCACTTCCGAACTGGTGCGCTCGATTTCCGGCAACGTTCCCTGCAAATTAACCGCCGAAGAAGTTTTTCCGTTTTTGCCCGTGACGAGAATTTTTTGCCCGAAAAAATTGTTGGAAATATCCAGAAAAGGCACGGCGGTTTCGATGGTCGGCAGCTTTGAAATCGCTTCGGCGTCGTCGAGCGTCAGAGATTTCCGCATTCTTTCCTCGCGCGTGCGGTTGCCGTGCGAAAAGCCGATTTCAAATTTGTACAGAAAAATCGAGCGCGTGCCGAACGATTCGACTTCTTTTTTGATAGCCATATCGAAGCCGCTGATGACCGACGAAATCAGCATCACGGTAATCACGCCGACCAGCACGCCGAAAATCGTCAGAAACGAGCGCAGCTTGTTGCTGCGCAGCGTATCTATCGCCATTTTCAAGTTTTCGTAAACGCCTGAACCCAAGAATTTAAGCATAATTTTAATCGGCGCGCAGCGCCTCGATCGGGTCGAGCCGCGCCGCCTTCCACGCCGGAAAAAGTCCGGCGACAATGCCGACCGCCGCCGAAACTCCAATCGCAAAAACCGCCGCCCAGAGCGGAATTCGCGTCTGGAAAACAAACGCCGTGATGATAACGCCGAGCAGTTCAGCCGCCAGCAGCCCGATGATGCCGCCGATTGCCGAAAGCGTCGCCGCCTCGATAAGAAATTGTTTCAGAATATCGGACTGGCGCGCGCCGAGCGATTTGCGGATGCCGATTTCGCGCGTTCTTTCCGTGACGGAAACCAGCATGATATTCATGATAACGATGGCGCCGACAATGAGCGCGATAGAAGGAACCATAAGAATGATTATCGAAGCGACGCCGAAAAGGCGGTCTTTGATGCCGCTGATGGCGTCTGGCGTCAGAATCCCGAAATTATCTTTTTCGCCGGGCGGAATCTTTCGTTTCGTCCGCAAAAGCGTGCGGGCTTCTTCGACCGCATCGTTGAAAAGCTTGTCCGATTTTGCCGTCACGACAAAATAAGGCGCGCGCTGATTGCGCAAGCCGCCGAAATTCGAGCCGTAAGTTTTTATCGGAAGCTGCACGAAATTATCCTGCGGCTGACCGAAAACCGTGCCTTTCGCCGTCTGCACGCCGATGATTCGGTACGGAATGCCGCGAATATTTATTTCCTCGCCGATGGGCGACCCGTACGGGAAAAGTTTATTGGCGATGTCTTTGCCGATATAGGCGACGCGCATCGAGTTGTTGTTTTCCGATTCGGTAAAATAACGACCTTCTTCAATATCGAGCTTATCGATATCGGCAATCACCGGCTCGGCTCCGGAAATGCTGACGTCGCGCAAAATTTCATTGCCGCGCTTGATTTCGCCGCCGCCGCCGCCGGCTCTGGCGCCGATTTTATCAATCAATTGCGCGCGCTCCTTGATATAGTCCAGTTCGTCGAAGGTCAATTCCTTGTTTCTTCTCTGGGCGGCGGCAATCGTGTCGGTGTCTTTGAAATCGTCAAAGCTGAAGCGCCGAATCGTAAACGAATTCGAGCCGATACCCGCGATTTTTTCGTCGACATAAGAATTAAAGCCTATCAAAAGCGACAGCACCACCATAAAAGCCGTAACGGCGATAATCATTCCCAAAAGCGTCAGAAACGAGCGCAGCTTATGCGCCCAAATCGCTGAAAAAGCAAGTTTTATAGTTTCGCTGAAATTCATAAAATGGCTGATAGAACGCCTGATATGTTTACGTATGATGTCGGCTAAAAGTTTATTATAGCACTGGTTTAATTATCGGCGCGTCGGATAAAGGTCTATTATATAATTAAAAAAAGCGGAAAATTTCTTGAAATTTTCCGCTTCAAAATAGTATTTAAAAATTCAATTTACGGCTCAGCCGTGAAATTCAGCTCGTTTAATTCTTCGCTGACGTTAACGAGGCGCGGCGCAAACGAATATCGCTTGTGCCCGATTTCAAACAAGTAGTCCGCGCCCGCCGCTACGTTTTCAAAACGGAAATAGCCGAATGAATTGGTAATCGCCGAGCGCCTTTCGCCCGCTTGATTGGTGAGCAGAACGCGGGCGTTAGATAAGGCTGCACCGCTCGATGATGAAACGCGCCCGCCGACCGTAACGCCCGCCGCCGTCGGCGCGAGCATCGTGATTTGATAGTTTCCGTTTTGCGGCGATACGGGCGCAAAAAAGCTGCCCGACTTGGTCGCCAGAATCGTGTAGCTGCCGCTCAGAGGCAATATTAAATTTCCGGCTGCCGGAATGCGCGCGTTCGTGCCGCCGCCGCTGTTATCGTCAAAAGCGATGATGCGCCCGTTCGGGTCGAGCAGATACAAAAACGTATCGAAATCCGATGAAGTCATCAAAATCGCCACGGAAGCGCCCGCCGTTCCGTTGAACGCGTAAAGGTCGCGGTTGACCGTGGGTTCCGACGCGCAATCGCCGACGTCGAGCGTCGCGTTGATGAATTGATTATTTGCTATCGGCACGCGGACGCAGTTCGTTCCGGCGAATTGGTGCGACGCCGAATCGACGCGGATGCGCGGCGTCCGGCGGTTTCCCGTCGCGGGGCGGTGGTCGATGATGATTCTGCCCGTGCTGGTTAAAGCCGTTAAGACTTCCGAAACCGTCGCCGCCTGATTTTGCTGTTTGAGAATCGCCCAAGCGCCCGCGACGTGCGGAGCCGCCATCGAAGTGCCGCCCTCGCTGCGGAGCTGATTATTGGGCGCTGCCGAGGTAATCAGGAATCCCGGCGCGTATAAATTTAAAATATTGGCGCTGTTGGAAAAATTGTTGACCGTGTCCTGGTTTGTCGTGTTGCCGCCGTCATTGCTGGAGCCGACGCTGACGGCGGACGAGATGCAGGCGGGAAAATTGATGCCGTTGGTCAAACCGTTGTTGCCCGAAGCGACGACGCCGGCGATATTGACCGCGCGCAGATTATTGACGGCGGCGGTCAGCGCCGGTTCTTCGCCGTCGCAATAACCGGCGAAATTGCCCTCGCCGAAACTCATATTCACCGACGCGATATTGAAGGTCGTGCGCAGCGCGTAAACGCGCTCCAAGCCTTTGATAATATCGGAGGTGTAGGCGCTGACGCACGGCGCGCCGCCGCCGCAGTTGCTCGGATTGTTAAAGCGCGAAAAAACCTGGATGGCGATAATCGAAGCGTCTTTCGCCACGCCGAAATGCCCGAGCGTCGTGTCGCGCCCGGCGGCGATGCCGGCGACGTGCGTGCCGTGCCAGCAGATGCCGATTTGCGAGGTGTCGCAATGCAAGCCCGAATCCGGCGCGGTCGATTCCTGCACGCCGCCCGGACACAAGCTCTGCGAGCTGTCAAAATCCGGATTGGTTCCCGTCGTCGTCGAGTAACACGCCTCCGAGACGACTTTGCCGCCCGCGAAATAACTGTGATTTTTATCGACGCCGGTATCGAGAATGGCGATCGCCTGACCGCTGCCCGAATAGCCGTTCGCCATTCCGCCCGCCGCGCCGACGACTACCGTGCTTTCCGCCAGCGACGGCTGCACCAGACGGTCTTCGTGAATCGAAACGATCAGCGGCGAGGCTTTTATTTTTTCCAGCGCCGCCGCGTTCACTTCCGCCGCCACAAAAGGAATGAATTCGAAGCGTTTAATTCCGCCGACGTTATAACCGGACAGGTCGGCGAGAAAAGCATTCTGCGCCCGTTTGATTTCGCTGCGCTGCCGGTTTTGCGCGGCTAAAGAAAGCTCGCCGTCCGTTTGAAAATCGGCGCGCAGTCCGATAATAACGCGTACCGAACCGTTTCGCCCGGCTTTTTCGATTAACTCTTCGAACTTCGTCGCCGGCGTATCTCGAACGGAAACCTTATCTTTTATTTTTTGAGAATCGACCCGGTTATCTGTCCGGCTCGACTGCATTTGGGCGGGCATCTGCCAAAACATCAAAAAGGACACAATCATCAAGCCAAAGATTGCGAGGTAAAAATATTTTGCTTTCATCTGTTCCTCCGAATTAAGTAGAAAAACGCGTCGCATCAAACCGGTTCAGGCGATTTTACGGACAGTTTTTGTAAGATTACATAATACTACAC
>DASVRL010000227.1:0-50972 GCA_036388635.1 Pyrinomonadaceae bacterium | reverse complement strand
CCCCTTATCCAGAGAGATGATTTCCAGAATCCGGAACGCGCAATTTTCTTAAATTTTTCGAGAGGTGATTTTTCTATGACTTTAATCAGCGATGACGATGACGACCGGTACGCGTTTGATTGGCGCGACGTTTTACTGCTGCTTTCAATCGGCGGCGTGACGCTCGTTTTACTTCTGATTTTGTAGACAAAAGGTGATTTATGAACCACTCACACGAATGTAAAATCTGCAATTCAAATTTTCTTTGCTCGAAACAGTCCTGCATTTATTCGCCGGGCAAGCTCTGCGCTGGCTGTCGCCAGGAGAACTGGACGATGTTTTTGATTGTCGGCGGCGCGGTGGTTTTATCCGTCGCGGTGATTTTTATTTACAGAATCTTTCGCGGCTGATTGGAGAAATAAACGGCGCGAATCTTTCAGCCGAGCGTTTTGCGCGATAAAACGCTTCGCCGAGCGATTCGCTCGAAAACACCTCTTCGGAGGAAATTTAATTATAGGAGGATACCCCCGAAATTTTTCCGTGATATTTGGCAACCGGCTCGATTGGCTTAACCGCCGTTCGAGCCGGATTTTAAAAGTTTTTTGAGAATTGATTTTCGTTGTGCCCAGAGCTGTAAAGCAAACGGCGGGAAAAGAAGACCTTTTCAGGTTGGTACCGATGACCGTGAATCGCTACCTGTCGGTAAAAACCAGCGGCGAGGCTTTCAGCTTTGGGCAGAGCGAAAAATCTTGAAAAGTTATGACGGGCGCGAAAGTTTTTGAATCTCCTCGATTTATCTTTCGCGGAAGAAAAGCGGCGACTATTGAGCCGGTCGCCGCTTCCGTCACCAATTTTATTTGACAAGTTATGACGGGCGCGGAGGTTTCTTCAGAACTCCTTTGGTGGACTTTCGCGTAGACCAAGCGGCGATTTCAAGTGGAAGAGTCGCCGCTTCCGTCGCCATTTTAAAAAGGCTGATACGAGTCTCAGTATCTCGCATCACCCCTTTTTACCTTCCGCCAACGGGAAGCAAATCAATCAACAGGAGAAATATATCAAATGGTGAAAGCAAATCAAAAGACGCGAACCCCAAAAACTAATTTAACCGGCGAAATCCAGACTGAAACGATTCACGCTCTCGTTAATCATTATTTTGATCCTCAGGAAATCCAGCGGGCAAAAGTTCAAGCCGACCCGATTGAGTTTTTGCGAAAAGCGGCAGTTGAAAGCCGCCGGTCATCCGGCAGAAATAATGTTCGCTGGGTGACGGAAACGGGCGGCAAAGTGTCCGTTTACGTTAAACCCGACGAGTGGCTTAAGACGGACCCGACGATGGTAATTACTCTGAAAGAGTTAGCCAAAAGAGTCGCGGAAACAAAACTGATTTCTGAAACGCCGTCTCCAATCAAATTTCAATTAGTCGAAGAAGAGACGCCGCGCAATCCGTCCGTGTTTATCGATTTGACTTCAATTGTGCCGAGCCCGTTTCCGACGCAGGAAAGACGCCGCAACAGTTTCACGCCGGAAGGTCTGGAATCTTTAGGCGCGTCAATCGTCGAACACGGGCTTATTTATCCGATTGTCGTTCGACCGCTCGCCGACGGCAGGTACGAAATCTGCGTCGGCGAACGCCGGTGGCGCGCCTCGCTGCACAAAGGTCTCAAAGCGATTGAATGCTTCGTCCGCGAGCTGTCGGACGCGCAGGTCGTCGAACTGCAGTACGAGGAAAACCACGAGCGCGAGGAGCCGAACGAGCTGGACGACGCTTTCACGTTCAAGTTCCTGATGGACACCGAAGGCTACACGCGCGAAAAACTGGCGACGCGGTTTCACCGCGAGCGGGCGGAAATCGCCAAAATTCTCAAGCTCAACGATTTGATTCCCGAGGCGGTCGAGGAAGTCGCCGACGGACGCCTGCCGCTCAAACACGCTTATTACCTTTCGCGGTTCCCCGCCGCGACGCAGAAAATAATCGTCGAGGAAAAATACGCCTATAAATTCGGCGATGCGGGCGAAGGCGTCGTTTCGTACCAGGATTTTAAAGACGAAATCGACGAGCATATCCTGCGCCGGCTGGACAACGCGCCGTTCGATATATCGGACCCGCGCCTGCACATCAAAAACCTGCTCTGCGGCGACTGCCGGGAACGCTCCAGCGTCGAAGCTTATCTTTTTCCCGAGCTCGCCGCCGCCGACCGCTGTTTGAATAAAAGCTGTTTCGAGCTGAAAACCAATACGCATATGAAGCTCCAGCGCGAGGCAATCGCCGCGCAGAAAGCGGTCGAGGAAAATAAGCCGGTCGAGGAAGTCATCAAAACCGTCGCGCTCGTCACCGAAAAAAGCTTTCACAATTCGCCTTTCGGCAGAGAAAAAGTACAAACCAATCAAAACCTGCTCGACCAGCCGGAATGCGGTTTTTCGGAATTGTCGCTCGCCATCGGCGGCGAGAAAAAAGGGCAGCAGGTGTATGTTTGCCGGAACGAGACCTGCCCGGTTCATCGCCCGCAGCCGGCTGTCGAAAAACATTTGCAAGAAAATTTGCAAAGGCTCGAAGACGAGTTTGAAGCGAAGGTTAACCGCCTTAACCGGGAAAAGATATTTCGCGCCGCGCTGGAGTTCTTCACCGATTACAAACCTTTCTGGCAGTTCGACGATTTAATTCAGAAGCTAATCGTCGAGTTTTTATTCGTCATTCGTTTTTCGCCCGAGGCGGATATTTTGCAGGCTGTCAGCGATTGGAAAAACGCGCCGAACGGTCTGCGGGATAAAGCGTCAATCGCGGAATTCGTCGCCGCGCTGGACAAAGCCGGGCAGTCGCGAATGTTATTTCTTCTGGCGCATAAAGACGAGCTCGCCGATTGTTCGCGCGCCGGAATTGAAAAACTCGCCGCCGATTACACCAAAATCAAATTCCGGATGCTCGACGCCGAAACTCGGCACGAGCTTGCGCCGGACGAATTTAAAGTTGCTTCGAACCTTTATCTGCAACAAGTCAGAAACGGTCAGCCAGCCGAGATTCCGCGCTTCTGGCTGAAAGAGCCGGACGAGCCGCCGATGCCGCCGGAGATGGAAACGCAGAATTTCGAAACCGTCGCCTAAACGGCAATCTCAAAAGCTCTAATTATTTCAGGAATCGCGGAATCAATCGATGCCAAAGATGCACGCCCGTGTCGGCGAAGACGCCTTTAAGCGGCGCAAGGAGTTAAAAGAAGAGGACGAAAAACGCTGGCAGCCGGAAGCGTTTCTTCTTTACTGTCTCATTCTTCTCTGGACCTGGGGCGATTCGCTCATCTGCCGCAAATCAATCCGGGAACTCTGCGAGCTGTACGACCTCGATTACGACAACTCGATGCGCCGCTACAAACTGCTCAGAAAATTGAAGTGGGTCGAAGTAATTAAAGGCAGAAACGGCGGCATTCGACCGCTCGTCGGCATCGAAAAAACTGTAAAGTCTACAGACAAAACTGTAAAGTCTACAGTTTTCGACTGTAAAGTTTACAGTGAAAACGACCCCAAAACTGTAAAGTCTACAGTTTCCCCTTCCTTATATACAGAGACTTTTCAGAACAGCGAATTGCCAGAGCACACAACACAGCAAAACGGCGCTGCCGGTGTGAGTGTGTCATTTAAAAATTCCCCGGAAACCAACGGGCATAAATCCCGATTCACAATCACCGAATGCCTGGCTTACGTCGATGTCTGCATCGAGAAAGGCGAGGACATCAGGAACCGGCACGGCTTGGCGACGAGCATTTTCAAATCCGGCGAATACGACCCTTTTATCGAGGCGGCGCTGAATCCCGAAATAGAAAAGCAGGCGCGCGAAGCCGACGAGGAAAGAAAACAGAACTGTCCGCGCTGTCACGGCAGCGGCGGCGGGTGGGAAACCGTTTACGACGAAGCCGGGAACGAACTCGGCTCGCGCAAATGCAAACACGAGCCGCTCACGGAAAACGACTTTTTATGGAAATGGCAGCAGAAACAGGAACAACCGACGATAGATTAATCGAGCGCATTCGCGCGCTACAGGGCGAACTGGCTGCCTTGGGCGTCCGGCGCGAGAGTTTCAATTTTCGTCGATTAAACGAGAGCCAGCTGGCGGAAATCGTCGAAGCGCTGGAGAACCAGCTGGAAATGCGAAAAAGGTTTTTAGCCAAAAGCAATTGAATGAGTGATTTGCAAATTTATTTAGAAGTTGCCGACAGCGACAAAATAGCTGAAATACTACGCCGTCAGTATAAAAATGCGGCGGAGCATAGCGCGGTATATTGTCCGTGCGGTCAACTCCGTGCGATTACGGAGGCTTTTCGCTGTCTCTATTGCGGTATTTATTTCTGCGTAGATTGCGCGGAACGGCATTTCGGCAAAACGCGGCGCGAATGGTTTGAGAGTGAAAAAAATTGAAAACTCTCCGAGCTAAAGCAAAAGTCGGAGATTCTCTTGAATAACTATTGAGGTGAACTATGAAAGCAAAGACACAAAAAGAATTAGGCTGGAAGATACATACAGCCAATTTGTTTGACGAAATCTTGAACAAGAATAACAAAATGGGAATATTCAACATTCCTCTTAATATTCTCGGCAAATTGTTAGCCGAAGTTGGCGAACGAGCGTCAGAACTGAATGACCCAATTTTGAATGAATTGATGTGTCGTTTAACGATTTACACAATAGCCGACCCTGAAAGTCCTGATTACGACCCTAAAAAACTTAAGGAGATTTCTTCGTTAGCAGAAAAAACATCGGCTTGAAAGCGCCGATGCTGTGGATTCGATTCATCCCCTACCTAAAGGATAGGGGTCTTCTCTCAAATTTGGATAAATACGGAGTTTTGATTACGAAATTGATAATTCAGCAAACAATGAATCGCGAAATTGATTACTTTTGTCTCGACTGCGGGCAGCCGGTTTATAAAACCACAGCCGGCTGCATTCCGATATCGCACGTCTGCAAAACGCTCGAAGAATTCAAAGCGGATGAAAGACGCCGGCGGGATTTCGAGCGAAGACACATCACGCGCAAAACGCGCTGGGTAATCTTTCGGATGAAGCATATACCGGAAGATTTTTGATTGAAAAAATAAACCAAGAGAGGACGAAAATAAATGAACATATTACGAGCGAAAATCAGAGTAGGCGTCATTCAGGACAATGGCACGACCGCAACGGAAAAGACGTTTGAATCAATTAGCGCGCACGGCGTGTATAGCGAAGACCCGTCAAGCGAAAACAAATCGTTCGCCAAAGCAACGCCGTCATTGACCTTGACGATGCAAATTGATAATCCGAAGGCTTTCGGTTTTTGGGAAGAGGGCGCCGAGTATTATCTCGACATCACGCGAGCCGAAAAATCAGAAAGCTAATTTGTAAATTGAAAATTAAACGCTCGAAACGCCTGATTAAGTATTTCGGAAAGACCGTCCGTTCCTGTCTTTAATCCGCATTTACTAATCAAATTTCCTTCCATAAAGCCTTACAGTTGGCTTTTCGGAATATTTAGCCAGGCGTTTCGACCCGTAAAGGAGAAATTTATGGTCACGGAATTAATTGATGTAAATCAGGATTCCATCAAGTGTCAAAAATGCAGCAGAGTGGTCACCGCCGGCGCGGACGGCACGTGTCCCGGCTGCAACGAATTGATTTGCGTCGTCTGCGGCTGCACGACGTCGCACGCTTGTCCGGGCGGCTGTTACTGGACTCAGCCGGGCGTCTGCTCGCAGTGCGACGCGGCGACGGCGGATAAATTTTAAAGGAGTAATTTTTGTTATGGCGCTAAGAGAAGTCGAAGGCTTGAATTTACAAAGCACCGTCAAGTTGCAGGATTTGGCAAACGCCGGGTTGAATCCGTTCGCCGTCGAATTGCTGGTCGAGTCTTACCGGCTGATGGTCGAGCGAATGGAAAAACTGCCGGAAGAAATTACTTTCGCTTACTGCGGAGTGCAGATTTCGATTAAACCGTATGAGGCGCTCGATTGGGAAAAGGCTTTTAAACATTTCTTCGGCAGGGGGAAGGAATATCAGGCTAACGTCTTTCGACCGATTGCCAAACGATACGAGGGCGGCGAGCGGACGCGCCAGCTGTACGACGAGATGATGTCGGTCGAGTAATTTTAGTTGAACAGGAGAGTTGAAAATGATTGGAAATCCTTCAAAAAGCTTTGAACGGGAACGTGAGACAAAAGAGCTTGTCAGAAAATTAGCCGTTATTACATACGCGAATTTAAAAGCAATTGTGACAACCGGCGTTAAAGACCAGGAATTAGCCAACGATTTCGTGCGGCGAATCGCCGAGCTTGAATTCGACGTTTGTACCGAACTCGAAATACCTCTTTTATTCGATTCTGCCGAACCGGAAAAAGACCGCGAAGCTTTCGTCTTAAAAAATCTGGTCGAGCACGCGAAGCTTTTCCGCGAGGACAAAAAATAAATGAGGATATTTGCATTGTTCACGCTGGCGCTGGCTTTAATGCTGGAATGGCTATTAATTATAGCAATCTTAATCGGTATCTTGATTGACCCGAAAGAGGGTGTGAAATTGAGCGCGACTGATTTGTTTTTATTAATCTCGCTCACGATAGTTACATCCGGATTTTTAGCCATTGCGGAAAAGAAATAAAAATGATTTGCGTCTATTGCGAAGAAAGCATCAAGCCGGGCGATTTGATAGCGAACTCGAACAAGCCGCTTCATTACGAGTGCGCGCTGCGTTCGGTCGTCGGCTCGCTCGCGCACCAGCAGAGAAGATGTTCCTGCTTCAGCGGAACCGGCGAAGACGAACCAAACCTAAGCGTCCGTCAAAACGCGAAACTCGCAACGTGGTATTTCAAATTGCAGAATCATCGGGAAAGACTCGCCCAAGCTAAATTTAATTAAACCAGGTTTAAAGATTATGCCGGAAGAATTAAACAGAGAAACGGACGCCGCAATCGTCAAAGGAATGAAAGTCTGGTATGACGGCTCAAATGGTAAACCAGACCGCCGGGCGACGGACACACTCAGCCGAACCGATGAACAGAAAACTTGGGATTCGGCGATTTTGGTTGCTGCCGAGTATGTGCGTCGTCTTGATAATTACGATGAAACCAGAGCGCTGCAAATTTTAAATTTGTTATCGACGAAATTGCCGAAAGACTGATGAGGAGTTTTGAACTATGGAAAGCGAAGATGTTTTGTTGCAGTTTCCGATTTCCCGAAAAGCTGTTGCTCGTGTTTTTTTAACCGGCGATATTTCTCAGGAAGCAATTCAACAATTAATTAAAATTTTAGAGTTGGAAAAAGATACGTTTCCGACCCAAGCGGAGATTGAAAATGTCGTTTCAAATAATAATTAAACCGATTTCAAAATGGATTGGATCGGAAACAAAACATCCGGGCAATTCTCAATTTAAGCAGACTTACTCGAACACGAAAACGATTCTGCAGGGCGAACTATCGAAACTCGGCGCGCTCGCCTCGACCGTGCAACTGGAGATGTTCATCAGACCGGAAGACCTGCGCTCCGATGGCGAGCTTCGCGCTAACGCCAAACCGTATCGTCAGGGCGTCGTTTTGTCGTTCTCGAAGGTCAAACGTCGTTACCTCGACGAAGGCTCGCAGCAATGGAAAAACGAGCTTCAGACGCTTTCCTATCCTTGCGACACTTACAACGATTGGAAAGACAATCTGCGGGCAATCGCCTTATCGCTGCAAAAACTGCGCGACGTCGCCCGTTACGGCGTTTTCAAATACGAAGATATGGTCGCGCGGCTGGCTCTGCCGTCGGCGGAAGGAAAAGTTTCGACGGCTGAATCTGCGGCTGAATTCTTAGCCAAGTATTCGGATTACAAAGCCGAAGAAATCTTATATACCGCTTTCATTCGGGGCAGTGCTTATAAACAGGCTGCGACTAAATTACATCCGGATAAAAACGGCGGCTCGACGACTGATGATTTTTTGAAGCTTCAGGACGCGAAACGGATATTAGGAATATGAAGCGATTAAGCAAAAACCTAAAACTTGCGTTCTGGTTAATGGCAAAATGCGATGTCGGTATTTTTTTAGATTTCGAATGTCGTCGGAATGCCCGCTGCAAATTTCACACTCAATCGGTTTGGGTAAACTTTCTGCCGCGCAGTTACGGAAACCGAAAACTGTTTCGCGTCAAACTGACTGCCGCCGAAGTCAATAAAGCCGAAGAATTGAAACGGATACACCTGATATTGCCGGACACACATTATCGCCTGACGGACGAAGGCAGAGAAATCGCCCTGGCTTCAGACAGCGAAACGATGATTGAGGAACTAAAAAAGGTTTATCCTAATATCGATACGGAATTTCCATTTCGCGTCGGTGAAACTCAAATATCCGCAGTCTAATAAAAATGCGCCGAGCTTTTACACATATGTCCTATTTGTGTAAAAGCTCGGCGCTGCTTTTCACTTTCCCCTTACCTGGACACCGCTCGCCGAATCTTCAATAGAATGATTTGGTATGAAAAACCGCCATCTCACCGGCGGATTGTTCGATGGACGCGGTAAACCTCAGCCGCTCAGACCTTCCGCCAAAGCAAAAGTCATCATCACGCCGGAAAAACACATTCAGGCATCGTTTATCGCGTGGCGCAATATCCATAAACGCCAGTTTCCTATCCTTCGGGCAATTTTCGCCGTGCCGAACGGCTTCTGGACGGAAAACAAAGCCTACGCCGCCGCAATGGTGCAGCAGGGGCTAACTGAGGGCATTAGTGATATTATTTGTCTCGCGCCGTCGCACGACGGGAAATATCACGGATTGTTGATCGAATTCAAAACCGAAGACGAAAAAAAATCGGTGCAATCGGACGAACAGCTATTTTTTCACAATTTCTTTGCCGGTTTAGGCTACCGGACGGAAGTCTGCCGCTCGCCGTTTCGCGCCTCGATGCTCGTCAATGAGCATTTGAACATCAAAGTTCCGGTTTATCCGAAATAAATCAATCTTCCTTGTCCGGAGTAAATTCCAATAAATCGTTCGGCGTGCATTCGAAAAGATTGCAGAGCGTGTTGAGCGTCTCCAAATCGGCGCGCCGCCATTCGCCTTTCCAGAGGTTCGCCGCTTTAGTCGGGTAAAATCCGGTGAAATTTTGCAGCTGGTAGGCGTTTCTGATATTGAATTTTCCGGCGATTTCCTGAATCCTGACTGTTATCATTCAGTCAAAATACCAATTCCGCGCGCTTCGATGAATATAGTTTGCTGTATTACCGATAACTGTAATAGCTACAGTTTCAAGAATCGGGATGAGCGGAAAAAGTATTACCGAAAAATGGATTGTGCGCGTTTTTAAAATCTGCTAAGTTTTTCGGAACTTCGAGCCTACCATCTCTCGAAAATCTCATAAAACCAACAATTTAAAACCCACAATGAACGTCAAACACCCCGTTTTGAAATATTACGGCAGCAAATTTCGTCTTGCCGAATGGATTATCACTCACTTTCCCGCCGCTCACAGACACTACGTCGAGCCGTTCGGCGGCGCCGGCAACGTCCTTTTAGTCAAAGAGCCTTCGCGTCTGGAAACCTATAACGACCTCAATGATAAAATCGTCAACTTCTTTCGCGTTCTGCGCTCGCAGCCCGAGGCGCTCATCGAGCAGATAAATCTGACGCCCTGGGCGCGCATTGAATACGAAAACTGTTTGATTGAAGTCGAAGAGGAAACGCCGCTCGAATCAGCCAGGCGTCTTTTCTATCGCCTCTGGATGTCGTATTCCGGACAATACCGCACCGACCGCGGCAGCTGGCGGCGCTTTAACAAAGGCACTAAGCGGCTGCGCCCGGTGAATATGGTCGAAAATATGCACGCCGCGTCCCGCAGGCTTTTCGACGTGCAAATCGAAAACCGCGACGCTTTTCGCCTGATCGCCGAAACCGATTCCGTCGACACTTTATTCTACCTGGACCCGCCGTACGTCTTTTCGACGAGAACGACCTCGAAAGCCTACAGCCACGAAATGACGAACGATAAGCACCGCGAGTTCGCCGAGCTGCTCTACGGCTTGCAGGGCTTCGTCGTATTGAGCGGCTATCCTTCTGAAATCTATGCTGAATTATTCGAGCGGCGCGGCTGGCTGCGCGTCGACCGAGCGGCGAAAGTGATGGGCGGCGCGACGAAAACCGAAAGCGTCTGGCTCAGCCCGAGAACCTCGCGCGCGCTCGGCTTAATATCTGATTAGGCAATAATTTAATTTTTCGATTGACAATAATTTAAAACTGATTTACTCTGCGTCAATGGCGATTAGTGCGTTTTGAAAAGGCGGCACTAATCGCCACATTTTTGCAACTTTTCAAACCTCTAATTCGCCTTTCATTTTCCAAGGGACAACTTGCGGAGTCAGTTTTCGGCTTGACCGGCGTTTCCCCTTCAAAAAGCCTGACAATTCCGCGCTCAATAAGACAACCTATACGCTATTAATTTTTCTGGTAGCCTATATTTCAGACGTGAGATACGTATGTTTCTCGCCGTTCATTAGCTAATTGAATGTTATTAACTGCCGAAGTCTCTTCTAACACCGAACAACCTATTTCACGTCGCCCCTTTTCTCCAAAGAAAAAGGTCATTAAACCCGTTTCCAGAGCCAAGCCGGCGAAAGCAAAACGCGCCCGCAAAGAGAAACCGGTGCTCGTTATCGAGAACGCCGACAAGCTCAAACAGACTTTGCTGGAGCTTTCCCGCCAAGACGAAAACCGCTTTTTTCAATCAGTCCTTTTAGCCGCCGCCACGGAAATCCGCGAAAAAACTCACGGCGTCAATTCCGTTTCAGCCCGCAACAAAATCGTCAAGGTTTTTCAGGAATTCGGGAGTCTGGAAATGGATGACCTGACGGACGAGACGAAACTTTCCGAGCCGGACATCCGCAAAGTTTTATTGAAGCTCGAGGAAGAAAATTTAATCGTTGAGGGAAAACGTCGACGCTGGCAGGAAGCCGGAAAACACTACAACGAGCTCTGGGAGTGGATTGGCTGATTTAAGCCAAACCTACCGCTCTAAAAATTTCTGACAAAATAAAACTCGCCTGTTACCCGGGCGAGTTTTTTCATTTTCAGCCGACCTTTCCGCAAACTCAAAAACTTATGAACGCCATCACCAGCCAGTTTTTCGACCGCATTTTCTCGCCGAAAGTTAAGGCGAAGGATTTGCACAAACACAATCTCATCGTGCACCGTGCGCGTCTCGTCGCCGCGCTGAACAAGTTTTTGCCGATGTACGGCATCACGACTTACCGGAGAGTTTGCGCTTTTTTCGCCAACTGCGGAATCGAGACGGCGTATTTTAAAACGACGATTGAATACGCGAGCGGAGCCGATTACGAGTGGCGCAAAAATTTGGGCAACACGAAAAAAGGCGACGGTCGAAGATTTAAAGGAAGAGGTTTGACACAGACCACGGGACGCTACAACTACTGGATGACGCTGCTCAGCGTTTTGAAAAAGCTTTCGGGCAAAGATTACTCGAAAGTTTACAGGCAAAACGAGGAGCTGGTGCTCGCCGAAGCCGACAAGTACGGCGTGAATTTTATCGAGCATCCGGAGCTTTTAGCCCAAATCGAGTGGGCGGTCGAATCCGCCTGCATTTTCTGGCAGCAGCATAATCTGAACGATTTCGCCGACCAGGGCACGGAAAAAGGTTTCAAAAGTCTTTCCGGCATCGTCAATCGCGGCGATCCGGATTTGCCGCCGATGCACTGGACGGACCGGCTCGCGCTTTACAAAAAGTGCAAAGCCATCCTGCCGGAAACGCTTAAGCTGACCAACACTTTAGTCGTCGTCAAACCTCAGCCGGCTGAACCAGCAGTTCCTGCACCGCCGCAGCCGGTGGAGCCGCAGACCGGTACGGTAACGGTTGAGCCGTCGCCGTCCGGAACCGACACGACCGGCGGCAAAATTGATTTGGACGCGCTTTCCGGTAAATACGATTCGATTGCCGATAAAGTGCAGCGCCCGTGCGTCAAAGCGGCTCTGTGGCGCGCCGGCGGCAGTGCCGGCTCATTGCTGACCGCCATCTGGTCGACCACGGGCGGCAAAGTTGCGCTGATTCTGTCGGCTCTGGCAATTCTCGGCGTCGCCGTCTGGATTATTCACCGGTACCGCAATCAAATTCATCTGGGCTGGGAGATGGTCAAAGACTCTTTCCGCCAGTTTTGGAAACTCTCGCCCGAAGCTAAATAAAATGGTCAAAGAATTTTTTAAAAAATGGCTCTGGTTGATTGTGCTTGTCGGCGTGCTCGCCGTCGGCGCAGGCGCTTACTGTTTGTTCGGTTATCTGTCCGAAGTTTCATTCGACCGGACGATTCAAAACAAGCGGAAGGAATCGAACACGGCTGTCGACGAGGCGCAGAACGCGAATGTAAATGCCTCCATTTTCGCCGGCGAGCGCCAGTTGGAAGACGGATTGCGCGAAAAGGCAATCGCGCCGAAGCTCGACGAGCGGCGCCGCAACTCACAAAACTCGAAATCCGACCTGGAGCGGTCGAAAAAGAAATACTTCGATGAACAAAAAAATACTCAAAATCTTAATTCTAATCACGCTGCTAATTGCGCAAGTCTCGCCCGTCTTTTCCCAAACGTCCGCTTCGAAGACTGTCAGTAAAGCCGAAACCGTCGCTTTTTTGATTCAACAGAACGAAAACGCGCGCGAAGTCATCGGCAAACAGGAAAAGCGAATTACGGACCTTGAAGCCGAACTCGCAGCGGAAAAGGAAAATTCCGCGTCGCTCGGCAAATCTTACGAATCGGCGAAATCGGAGATTGTTTCGCTCAAGCAGTCGAACGAAGCTCTGAGCCGTGCCGTTTCGATCAACGAGCAGACTATCGAGCTTCTGCAAGCCGACAACGCCAAACAGCGCGAGAAAGCCAAAAAAGCCAACAAGGAAAAGTGGAAAGCGCGTTTTGCCGCCGCTTTCCTGATTGCAGTTCAATTAATACGTTAAAGCTGTCGAATCAGCCTCATCTCAATGGACTACTTTAGAAACCTCATCATTTCCGTTTTGCCGTCGTCACCGGCGTTTTATTTCGCCGCCGTGCTTCCATCGTGGTTCACCATTATCACGAGCATCGTGCTGCCGTGCGTTTTCTTCCTCATTACGCTCGCCGTTAATGTCTGGCTGAAAATCTATCTGCACGCCCGGAACAAAAAAGACTAATGGCGAAAGAATTCACCGAAGCGCCGGAAGTCGAGCAAATCGCCGACAAGCTCATCGAGATATTCAAACCGGAACTCGATGACTGGGGCATTCCGATCCGTTATGTTTTCTGCTCGGAAAATCCGAAAAAGGACGGGCGCGAATGTATCGGTCTGGCGCGCAAAGTGACGGGCTTTTACGCGTATCTCGCGGGCGAGCCGGACGGAATGTTCGTGCTGGAAACGGGCAAACCGGCTTACGACGCGCTGACGCCGAATCAGAAAATCGCCTACGTCCATCACGAGCTCTGTCATTTCGGCATCGGCGAGCTGGGCAATCTCGACCTCATCCCGCACGACATCGAGGAATTCAACCAGGTGGCGGAAGTTCACGGCGCGTATTTCGACCGGCTGCAAACCTTCGCCGACGCGGTCGAGAAAGGCAACAGCGACTCGTCGACGCGCGACGAGATTATCGAAAAAATTTTAAGGCGGACTTAAATCTTGAAGACTTCACACAAGGACATTGAATATCAGGAGATTTTGGCGAAAGCCGTCGCGCTGCGCCTCAGGAAAACGCCGTACGACAAAATTCTCGAAAAATTAGGTCACTGGAATTCAATTCAAGCGTGCCAGAAAGCCGTCGCCGGTTATCTGAAGCGCAACCAGACGAAAATCGTCGAAGATTCGCGCGCCGAGTCGATTGGCATTTTGGAAGGCATCGTTTTCGATTTGCTGGAAAAATTCGAATCGAATAAAGGACTGCTGACGGCGAAGGAAATCCGCAATCAAATGCGCGAAATAAATCTGCTGCAGGGCAATTACGCGCCGACGAAAATCGCCGAAACCGACATTAAAGGCAACGACAAGCCGAAAGTCGTCGTTTACCTTCCCGACAACAACCGCGACAGCACCGCAAAATGACGCCTCACACCATCGAGCTTAGACCGCAGCCGGGTCCGCAGGAGATGTTTTTATCGACTCCCGCGGACATTGCCATTTATGGCGGCGCGGCGGGCGGCGGAAAGTCGTTCGGCATTTTGCTCGAAGGCTCGCGCCACACCGGAAACAAAGATTTCGGCGGCGTTATCTTCCGGCGCACCAGCCCGATGATTACCAACGAGGGCGGACTTTGGGACGAGTCGAACAAAATGTATCCGCTGCTCGATGCCGTGCCGAAAGATACCGACCACAGCTGGACGTTTCCACCCGGCTCAGTCGTTTCCTTCGCGCATCTGCAGCACGAAAAAAACGTGCTCGACTGGCAAGGCTCGCAGATTTGTTTCTTGGGCTTCGACGAACTGACGCATTTCACCGAAAAGCAGGTTTTTTATATGCTTTCGCGCAACCGCTCGACGTGCGGCGTCAAGCCTTACGTCAGAGCGACGACGAATCCGGACGCGGAAAGCTGGGTTGCAGAGTTTATCGCGTGGTGGATTGACCAAAACGAATTTCTGCCCCACACGGGCGCGCGTAATCCGCGCTACGGTTTGCCGATTCCCGAACGCTCCGGCAAACTGCGCTGGTTTATTCGCCTGGGCGACAAGCTCAAATGGGCGAACGCTCCGGAAGAGCTGGAAGACGAATTCCAGGTGATTAGACAGAGCCTGCCGGAAGAAATCCGCGAAACGGCGCGGCGCGAAGATTTCATCAAAAGCGTCACTTTCATCGCGTCGAACGTTTACGACAATAAAAAACTTTTAAAATCGAATCCGCAGTACCTGGCGAACCTGCTGGCTTTGCCGCTCGTCGAGCGCGAAAGGCTTCTCGGCGGAAACTGGAAAATTAAAGCGTCTGCCGGCAAGGTTTTCAATCGTGAATGGTTTGAAGTCGTCGACGCGCTTCCGAAAATCGACCTCGTTTGCGCTTACTGGGATTTTGCCGCGACGGAAAAGCAGATCAAAGGGACAAAGGTGGATGGCAAGAATGACCCGGATTTCACCGCGCGTACGCTGATAGGCTATTCCAAAGCCGAAAAGAAATGGTACATCCTCGACGTGCTCGCCGTGCAGCAGAATCCGGCTTCGGTCGAAAAGCTTTTCGTCGAAACCTGCAAGCTCGACCGCGACGAAGCAAAACGCCTGGGAGCGCGTTTTATGGTTCGCTGGGAGATTGAGCCGGGAAGCGCGGCAAAACGCGAATCTCACCGATTGACGACGCAGCTCGCCGGCTACGACGCCAAGGGCAAAAACTTCAAGGGCGACAAATTGACGCGCGCCCGCTCGCTCGCGGTCCAAGCCGAAACCGGCAACGTCAAACTGAGAAAGGGAAGCTGGAACGGCGAATTTTTATCGCATATGCACGGGCAGCCGGATTTGCCGCACGACGACATTATGGACTCGGCGGCGGGCGCGTTTAACTCGACCGTCGGCGAAGGCTCGCAGGGATTCGGTTTCTAAGTCACCGCTTTTCGATTTACTGCTAACTTATAACTACGGAACTGTAAACATAACAGTTTTCAACTTTCAACTCTCAACTCTCGACTCTCAACTTGCCTTATGCCTCAATCAGACATCAAAGCCGCATTAACGCGAATCAGCAATAATCAATCCAAATATAAAGAGTTTTACGACTATTACGCCGGGCGTCACGCGCTGAATTTCGCCTCAGAAAAGTTTAAAAACAAATTCGGCAAACGCCTGCAAAAACTGCGCGAGAATCTTTGTAAGGTTGTCGTTCGCGCGCCGGCGTCGCGGCTGGAAATCATCAATTTTTTAGCCGACAAGAAAAACACGGAAAATCCGGCGTGGAAATTGTGGAAGCAATCGAAAATGCCGCTCGTCGCCGGCGACGTGCACCGCGAAGCTTTCAAAACCGGCGACGCCTATGTGATTGTCTGGGTCGATAAAAAGCGCAAGGTGAAAATCTACCCGCAGCTGGCGAATAATATAACGGTTTGGAAAGACGCGGAAACCGGCGAGATTACGAAAGCGGCGAAAGCGTGGAAAGGCGACGACGGATTTTATTACCTGACGCTCTATTACCCGGACGTCATTGAAAAATACGTCACGACCGGAAAACACGAAACGCTGCCGCTGAATCCGGCGGCTTTCGACCAGCGCCACATCGACGACGAAACCTTTCCGCTGCCGAACACTTTCGGGCGCGTTCCGGTCTTTCATTTCAAATACGACGCCGAAATGTGCGAGCAGGGCAATTCTCTGCTGACAGACGTCATTCCTTTAAACGACGCGCTCAATAAGTCGTGGGCGGACATTTTAGGCGCGCAGGAAGAAAATATGCGCCGCCGGCGTTACGTCGCCGGAATGCAGGTCGAGACCGACGAGGAAACCGGCAAAAAAATCAATCCCTTCAAACCCGACGACGATATTTTATTCGCCTCGGATACGGAAACGAAATTCGGCGAGTTTACCGACGCCGATTTGAGTCAGATGCTTCTGGTATTGGAGCGCGCCATTATGTCGATTTGTCTGGTTTCGGGCATTCCGCCGTCTTATTTCAATCTCGAATCGACCGGGAACGCCATTTCCGGCGATGCTTTGAAAAAACTTGAGGCTCGCTTTATCGCCATTATTAAGGACGCGCAGCGCTCGTTCGGCGAGACATGGGGCGAGGTGGTCGATTTCGGGATGGAACTGCAAAACGCGCAAAAAGAAAACTTGGAAATCGAGACGCAGTGGACGGACGCCGCGCCGCAGGACGACGGCGAATGGCTCGACAGCGCCATTAAGAAAAAATCAATCGGCTGGTCCGACGAGCAGCTCCAGCGCGATTACGGTTTGACGGATGAGCAAATCGAGAAAATGAAAACGGAAATTGCGTTGCGCGAGAAAGCGAAAGTCGAAGCGGCGGCGAAGTTTTTCGACGGCGGAAATTCAATGGTCGAGGAATAAATGACGCCCGAACAATTTGCCGGAGAGCAGCGCGAATTTTTAATCAGAACCGACAAGCGCTCGGCGGTTCTGATTCTGGCTGAATTCGAGAAAATGAAGCGCGAAATTCAATTGTTTTTAGCGCAGACAACTGACCGGAAAACGCTTCTGAATCTTTACGCAGCCAATTATCTCGAAAGAATTTTGCTGCTCTTCGAAGACCATCTCGATGTCTTAGCGATTCCTTTTTCACAAATCGTGACGCGCGCCCAGAGAAGCGTGATAAATTTCGCGCCTGAATCCTTAAAGAAATTTTTGCAAATGGAACTGGACGCGGAAATCTTTCGGATTGACCGGGAAGCGATTCAGAAACTCATCGGAAGGACCTACGACGGTAAATCTTTAGGAAAATTCTTTGCCCGGATGAAAGAGCCGCTCAAAGACCGCGTGCGCCGCGAGCTGGTCGAAGGCTTTGCCCTGGGCGAATCGAATCAAACAATCGCCCGGCGGATCAACACTGTCGCCGATTTCGGTTTGACGCGCGCTCTGACGCTTTCGCGGACGGAAACCAACGAAGCTTACCGCGCGGCGAGCCGTGATTTTTACCGCGAAGCAGAGATTCGGGAATACGTCTGGATGAGCGTTTTAGACCCGCGCACGTGCCTGACCTGCTGGTTTTTGCACGGACAAAAGTTTAAAACGAGCGTGAAGGTTTTCTCGCATCCGAATTGCCGCTGCACGCTGGTTCCGTTCCGGAAAAATCAAAAAGCAATCACCACCGGCGCGGAAAGTTTTTTAAAGCTCGAAACGGGTTTTCAAAAACAGATTTTGGGAAATTCGCGCTTTGAAATGTTTCGCGCCGGTGCAAAGCTGGAATCGTTCGTCGGCGTGAAAAAATCGGACGATTTCGGGCAAAGCTATTTCGTCAAGAGCCTGGCGGAATTATCCGAGATGTAACGTGGAGTCAGAACTACCTATTTTAAGCAGGAGTCAGAACTACCTATTTTTATTTGATTCCTAATTCTTCGAGCATCGCGGCGAGTCGGTAAAGATATAACTGTCTTTTCGCTGCCAATCTTTCTTCCGGTGACAACGTTGCGAGAATGGCGTCAATTTTTTCATTTGGGGATAAACCGTCGTCGCCAGCTATACTGTCCCACTCTGCCTGTTCGGGGTCACATTTTAACTTGGCGGCAGCGCGTCCGGTTGGTTTGAATCGCTTCGCCATTGTGCCGCTGATATATTTACCGGCATAGACGCGAGGCTGATTCCATACTTTCGATTTACATTTCGCGCAGGATTTCGGCTCTTTCCGATAATAATTATTGCCGTTATATTTCTGTCTGACCGTCCACGAATGTCCGCAGCGCTCACAGAAACTATGTCCGGTTTTGCTATCGTAGCTCATTAGAGGAGTTCACCATCGTAAGTAGCAATTGAAAGTTTATTTTTCGCCGCGCGTTTTTCTTTTCGACAAAGCCGAGCGCGTCACCTTTTCCTTTTTCTGCCCGCCGCTCTTTTTAATCTCCAACCGGTCGAGGTCTTCGGTTTTAATTAGCCTGGTATTGCCGACTTTTATCGAAGCCAGCCGGTTTTCAGAAATAAATTGACGAATGCGACCGCCAGTGATACCGCGCCGTTCCGCCGCTTCGTTGACGGTTAAATATCCTTCGAGTTCTTCCATAAATTTCCCCAAAGAAAACTTTATATAAAAAAAGTGAAAAAGTCTAGCAGTTTTGTTATATTCTTGTTGACTTAGTATAGCAATGATGTTAGACTTATTAAAGATTGAATAAGTCAATCGCACTAATAAAACGGAGTAACCACAAAATGACAAACGCAAACATCTTCTTAAACATCGGCGACAAAATCGGCTTCACCATTCAGGCTCAGGACATCGACGACAACGACAAAGTGATTTATTTGACGGTCGTTGAGCTGACGACCCGCGACGGCGAGCCGGCTTATTATTGCGCTTATCCTGACGGCGAAGTGAGCCGCTCGGCAATCCGTCAATCGGCGCTCGTCGCTTATCACGTCCAGCTCCAGCCGCGCAACGAACCGGCTGGCTTGATTTGCCTCAGCTCACGGAAAGCCGAATTTTAACAAGCTCTGCGGCGCGGTCTGGAAGACAATATTGAAGTTTATCCGGGCGGCGCGCGCGACTTGTTTGATGTCGTCAATCGCACCAAAGGCACGGAATACCGCGTCAGGCTGGAAACTTCCGAAGGTAAAGTTAATGCGAGATGCGATTGCAAGGATTTCACCTTTCGCAAACACATCTGCAAACATATCGCCGAAGCTTTGCAGGAAACGTGCTTCGGCACGATTCAGGTTGTGGTGAACGCGTAAAAATCGGGCGGCTGAAATTGCCGCCCTTTGGAGAATCATATGAGCTTAACGAAATCCTATTATCACGAAGAAATTTGCGAAATGCTGCAGGACGCGGACGCCGAAGCCGAAGCGCAAATGGCGGCTTACTTTGAAGACGCGGACGAAACCGAAATCGACTGGTTTTCAGATTTTAAAATTGACCACACCGGTTACTTGGAAGTTATTTGCGAATTGTGCGGCGAGCCTTCCGAGACCGGAAACTGTCACAGGGAATGCCACGACCGCGAAGCATTCAACTAAGACGGACACTAATAGACAGGCTGACAGGGGCGCTTTAAGAAGCGCCCTTAACTTTTTTAAGAAAGGAATATTTTTCGATATGACAGTTATCAAGCAATACAAAATGAATTACTTCGACGCGGGCGAAAATTCAAATAAAGTCTGGATCGGCTCGGCGCACGATAACGGATTATTCGAGGCTCAATACGGACGCGTCCGGGAAGGCGCAAACCTCGCCGTCAGTAAAAAACAGCTTTCCTCATCGGCGGCGGCAGTTGCTTATCTCGAAAGCAAACGCGGCGAAAAGCTCAGAAAAGGTTATGAAGATACTTCCGTGCTGGGCGGCGCGGAAACTGAAATCGTTATCACGAACAACCGACCGCAGGAATTATCGCGCCTCGCCGTCGAGCAAATTCTCGGCGACGGCGCATTATGCGCGACGACCGCCGATTTAATCAAATATTTGGCTGAGGTCAATATTCATCAAATCACGCATTCGACGAGCATCAAGTACAACGCGGCAACCGGCGCGTTTTCGACGCCGCTCGGCGTCTTGACGCCCGAAGCCGTCGCCAAAGCCCGCCAGCTGCTGACGAGCATCGAAAGCGAAAATTCAAACGGTTTAACGAGCGGCGCGCGCCATAAATTGATTTGTGATTATTTTCGCCTCGTACCGGCGGACTTCGGCGCTCGCATTCCGCCCAGCAGCCAGCTTTTAGACACGGCGGATAAAATCTCCGCGCAAGGCTCGATTCTCGACGCGCTCGACGCGGCTTTAACGACCAGCTCGCCGGACTTGAAAAGCGATAAAATCTTCAAGTGTAAATTGTCCATCGTTCCGCACACGACCGACGAGGGACGCGCCGTTTTCCGCCGCATCAAAAAACAGTATGAATCGTCGAAAAACGGTTTTCATAACACATCGAGTTTGAAACTGGTTCGCGTTTACGAAGTCGAAATCGAAGATATGAAACAGAATTTCGATTTGGCGGCGGCGAAAATCGGCAACGTCCGCGCCGATTTATGGCACGGCACGAAAGCCTCGAATCTTTTGAGCATTTTGAAAAGCGGTTTGATGATTCCGAAATCCAGCGCTTCTCACTGCACGGGCAGAATGTTCGGCGACGGAATTTATACGAGCGTTCAATCGACGAAAGCGTTAAATTACGCGACGGATTTTTGGAACGGCTCGGGCGCGAGAAATCAGCGGACGTTTATGTTTTTGACCGAATGCGCGCTCGGCAAAATGAACGAACCGAAAAACCGGACGGGAAGCTTTCCGCGCAAAGGCTTCGATTCGACCTGGGTGGAAGCCGGAACATGCGGCGTGATGAATCACGAGGCAATCGTTTACGACACGTCACAAATCAACTTGAAATATTTGTGCGAGTTCGGCGCGGTATAAAACTCGCCGAAAAAACCAATACATAAAAAATGTATTATTTCTTTATATCCGCTAATCCTCCGGGACGGGCGGATTTTTAGTTGAATAGGAAAGTTGAAAACTGGCGGAATTTTCAGCATCTTCTATTTCAAACTCGATGTAAGAAATTTCAAGCCAAGCTTTTCCATATTGAGTCTTCTCAGTCTCGTTTAATTCCGGTATCGAGTGTTTTAATTGAATTCGCGAGTAAGATTGCCACTCTTTGCCCGTTTCTTTGGTAAAAGCTTCGGCTAAAGTTTTATAAATCCATTCCGCGTCTTTAGTGATAATCATATTATTTAATTACGGTTAGACTGTCTTCGCCGTAATTTCCGAAAGTTTTTCTGCTATAAAATCCTTCCTGTTGCCAATCATCACGAAGCGGCGCGCCTTTCATTCCTAACCTGTAAAGCGGCGTTCCGTCGCAATCCCTAACGTGACCGACGACATAAAGCCGGACTCCGACATCATCGTCTTCCTCGTCCTGATGATTTACTTCTACTAGGCTGCCTAGCGGTATGCTGTGATTTATTTCGAGCTTTTCCTCTTTAAAGGTCTTTCCCGTCTGTTGATTAACTAAATCGTGAATAAAAACTATTTGAGTCATACGCCACAAACTTAGCACAAAAACGCGCACACCGACCGCTTGTTTTTTTTCTGATTAAATACTTTCTGGCAGGCGTTTTAAGCCTGCATTTAGGTAGCCTCACTTCCTCACCTTATTTTTTAAGGAAACTATGCCACAAGAAAACTCAAACGCAACTGGGGGCGATAACGCCCAGGGACAACAAGCGGCGGGAACTTCGACCGGCGCAAACGATAATCAAAACGAAGGTCAACAGCAATCGAGCGCGGCGGGGACTTCGACCGGCGCGAATAACTCACAAACCGAAGGCGGCTCACAGCCAAAAACTTTCACGCAGGACGAAGTCAACAGAATGTTAGCCAACGAACGGCGCGCGGCAGAGAAAAAAGCCGCCGACGCCGAAGCGAAGGCAAAGCTATCTGACGACGAGCGGACGAAAGCCGAACTCGCCGAAACTCGCGCCGCGCTGCGCGAACGCGACACGCGCGATACGGTCGTCGAAGCCGCCGAAAAAGCCGGCGTGAAAAACCCGAAACTTTTTTATAACGCTTATAAGTCGGAACTCGAAACCGACGACAAAGGCAAAATCACCAATCTTAAAGAAGTTCTGGAAACTGCAAAAACAGAATCGCCGGAGCTTTTTGCCGAAGTGAAAAAGCCTGAAGGCTCGGCGGACGCCGGCGAAGGCAATAACACCAACGCGGGCGGATTGACGATGGAGAAAATCCAGAAAATGTCGTCCAAGGAAGTCGCCGACAATATGGAAGCGATTGATAAATTCCTCGCTTCGCAGAAGTAATTTAAATTCCACTTTTCCGAGCGGTTCCCGCCATCCGGGAACCGCTCGCCACTCACCTCTCTACAACCTATGATTAACAATTTCATTCCTACCGTTTGGAGCGTCAAAATCTTGAAAGCGCTCGAAAAATTCCACATCTTCGGCAGCCCTGCCGTTTGCAACCGCGAGTACGAAGGCGAAATCCGCGACAAAGGCGATTCGGTCAAAATCAATTCGGTCGGCGACATCACTATTAAGGATTACACCAAAAACAGTAACATCGACGGACCGGACGAATTAGACGACGCCGGGCAGATGCTCAACATCACCGAAGGCAAATATTTCAATTTTGCCGTTGACGACGTTGATAAAGTCCAGGCGAACGCCAACGTGATGGCGGAAGCAATGAACCGCGCCGGCTACGGTCTGCGCGACAAGTCCGATATTTTCATCGCCGCGAATCACGTTCTCGTGCCGGTGTCGAATCTGATCGGCGACGACACGACGCCCATCGTGCTGACGAAAGACAATCTTTATGATTACCTGGTTGATTTGAAAGTCAAATTAACTGAAGCCAATGTGCCGGAGGAAGGGCGTTTTGCCATCATCCCGGCGTGGTGCGAAGGCTTGCTGCTCAAAGACGACCGTTTCGTCGCGGCGGGAACCAGCACGTCGGACAATGTAATTCGTAACGGCAAAATCGGACGCGCTGCGGGAATGGATATTTACGTTTCCAACAACACGCCGCACACCTCCGCGACGAAATACAAAATCATCGCGGGTCACCCGATGGCTTATACCTTCGCGGAGCAAATCGTCAAAATCGAAGCTTATCGCCCTGAAGCTCGTTTCGCGGACGCTATAAAAGGCTTGCACGTGTATGGGGGTAAATTAATCCGTCCGTATGCTTGGGCAGTCCTGACAGGCAACAAATCGTAGTTCTTATCATTCAGGATTTTTCAAAGGCAGATTAAGGAATGAGGCTTGCACGTTTACGGCAAGCCTCATTCCTTTTGTATTTTCCATTAGCTAAAAAATAAAAACGGGTTAGTAAAGGTAGGTTGTCGAGTAATTATCTTTATACTTTTTCCGAAACTAATAAATCGCTCGGAGTGCATTTGAGTTTGTTGCAAAGCAAATTCAGAGAATCAATCCTGATTGAAATTAAGTCGTTCTGAAACCATTTCGCCGCCGTCGCCAGCCCAACGCCCGTCGCTTTTTGAAGTTGTCGGGCTGATTTTATGCCTTTTGATTCGGCTACTTCACGGATTCTGACTTTCATACCCTACAAAGTTTCTTTCTCTTTCTTTAGCTTATTTTCAATCGCTTCAAGTGCTAACTCTACCGTTCTTGATACAGATAGCAAACCCGTTTCATAGCGTGAAATAGTATTCGGTTTAACGTCCAGCATTTCCGCTAATTCCGTTTGCGTTAATCCTAAGCTGATTCTTTTTCTTTTAAACTCTTTCGCTTCCACTCCAAATAATATACATCAATAAATACCTGTGTTCCAACTAAAAGTAGAATTTGTCTACTTATTGTATTAATAATCTACTAAAAGTATTGTAAATCTACTTTTAGTATTGTATAATTAATCTTGTCAGTCAGTAATAAACAAACGGAGATTAAAAATGTTAGCAGAAACTTTAACGATTACGACCGAAACCCAAAACGCGCAGGGCGCGGGTTTCCAGATAACCACTTTTGAAATGACGCAGAGCGTTTTTTGTGATTGCTGCTCAAATTCGGCAGACGGCACGAAAACCGAATTGACGCGGCGCGGCTGGTCATTCGCGCAAGGCGCGGAATTTTGCCCCGACTGCAACTAAAAACGAAAGGCTTTCCTAAACCGCAAAGCTAGGAAAGCCTCTCTTTAATCCCTTAAAAATAAGGAATCAACCAATGAAAAATATACAACGAATCAAAACTAAATTCCATTCATTTCTTGCACGGGTCAATTTTATATTGACCTTGCTTTTCGGCGAATTGAGCGAACCGAAAATCAAAACCGTTTCGCCCGTTCTCTCTTTGTCTGACGCGGAAATTTTAAAACGCGCCGCTTTCCATTTCGAGAATAAAAAACGTGGGGGCGCAAATGGATGAAGAAAAACTGGAAAAACTCCGCCGGAAATTCAGGATTCTTTTAGATAATTACGAGAATCTTTCGCCCGAAAAGAAAATTAAATTCGACTATTTACTGGAAATAACCAACCGCTTTTTAGACGCGATTCTGGCGGAATCGGAAGAAAATCAGGGTTAAGTTTTCGCACTGGCAAAAGGCGAAAAAAGAGGCGCGGTAGGTCTGACGAAAAATTAAGACGGAAACGCCTCACTTAAATTTATGAAGAAAAAGACGAATTACACGAAAGGCGCGTTTCCTTACACGGTTTTCGACGCGCATAAGCAAAAGCTATACGTTCGAAAATCCGTGACGGTCAAAGGTAAACAACATCAAATCTGGCGATTGTGCGAGCCTCAGACCAAAGAACGCGCCGAACAGATTTTAGAAGAAATCCGGCTTGAAACGCAAGCGGAAAATTCCTTAATCGGCTACAGCCCGAAAGACGCGGAACTAGCAAAGGTTTTTATGCAGGTGCGAGAAAAGGAAATCGGTTTTTTTCACTTCAAACAAAAGGTAGCGATAAAAAAATGAGTTGTCCGAAATGTCATAAAAATTATACTTGCGCCGATTGCCGCAAAAAATGGATTACGGAAAGGCGCGCAAAATCGGCAAACGTCGAATCTTTGGAACTGGCGCGGCTTTTCGTTCGGGTGCGCGACGGAAAAGTTAATTTTTCCGAGTTCAAACAAGCGTTAAAAACAGTAGAAAATAGATACTGAAAATAAGTGTTAAACCGTTGACAACATTGGAAAAACTCTTGTTTTAGTCGTTTATATTTAATAGGCGGTAAAATGGAAAAGTCTGGAATATATCAAATTTTAAATACTAAAAGCGGCAAGTTATACATCGGCTCGGCGGTCTATTTAACGCGCCGTTTTACCGAACATAAAAGGCAGTTAAACAAACAAATTCACAATAATAAGTTTCTGCAAGCCGCGTGGAATAAATACGGCGCGGCGGCTTTTGGCTTTCAGATTTTAGAATACGTTTCCGATATTGATTTATTAATTGAGCGCGAGCAGTTCTGGCTCGATAAGACAAACTGCTTTCAAAAAAATATCGGCTACAATTTAAGCCCGACCGCGAAAAGCATTTTGGGTTATCGTTTTTCCGACGAACAAAAAGCTAAAGTTTCGGCTGGATTGAAAGGCAGGAAAAAATCCGCAGAACATCGCGCCAATATCTGGAAAAACAGAAAAGTAACGCCTGAGTTTTCGGCTAGAATGTCGGAAAACGGGGAAAAGCTAAAAGGCAGAAAACAATCCGAAGAACATCGTAAAAATAAGGCATTAGCCCAAACTGGCGAAAAAAATCACCAAGCCAAATTAACCGACAACCAAGTGAGGGAAATTAAACGGCGATTGCAAAACGGCGAAACAGGAAGAAAAATAGCGACCGATTTTAATGTTCGTGAAAGTTTGGTTTCAAGGATAAAAAACGGAAAGCGCAGGGCAAGCGTTCAATAAATCCACACTGTTTAAAACTTGTTGAAAAACATTCCCACCCTTTGCTATCATTAATTCGGCTATTCTCAACCTACCGAAAAGGAAAACCGAATCAAAATGAAATCTCTAAAAATAATTCTGCCGATTGCCCTATGCGCGTTTTTTATAACGGGAATTGTTACGAATAATATTCGTAAAAAAGAGGAAAAACATTTAAAAGATGAAGAAACGATTACCGCCGCCGGTAATCAGCAAATTTTATCTGACCAAGAAGGGCGAAGAAATTCTGAAAAAAAGCGCAGGCAGGCACAGGAAGACTACGAATTTAAACGCTTTTTAGGCGTAGAAGAATTGAAGTAATCACCGCTACCAAATAAATCTATACACTAAAAAGACTTGGAATTTTCACCAAGTCTTTTTAGTTATGATTAACGAACTTACCAAACTTTACGAAGGCAGAAATCTTAGCGGCGCGAAAAGCGGCGTTATTTACTTACCAATCTTAAAAAACGGAACTCTCAAAGCGGTTGACGTAATGACCGATGAAAGCGTTTCGGGCGCGAACGCGATTTTTAATTTGCATTTAAACGGCGTGGAAATCGCGGGCGCGGGCGTGACGGTTAATGCCGGTTCGCGCATAGGCTCAATCACTGGCTTGGACGTTGAACTTACCAAAGGCGACGAAATTCTTTTGAATCTCGTCAGCGGCAGTATTTCCAGCCCTATTACGCTCAATCTTTCAGTTGACGACGGCGAAACGGCTGGCGGCGCGGGCGCGTGGACGACCGTTAAGAAAACGGCTGACGAACAGCGAGTAAGCAACACGGTTTTATCAAATGACGCTGAATTGCATTTTCCGATAGCGGCTAATAAAACTTACGTCATTCGTCTTTTAGCGTTCATCTACACGGCGAGCGCAACGCCGAATATAAAATTCGGACTCGCCGCGCCAGCCGTTACTTTAGTCTGCGGCGAGCAGAGAACCGGCGCGGCGAACTTCGCGCCGTCCAGCGCGACGACGATTGCCGATTTTTCCACCTTGCCGACGAATCAAAGTTTAAGCGCCAGCCCGCTCGGATTTATTGAATATAAAATAACGGTTCGTTGCGGCGCGGGTGGCGGCACGTTCGCTTTTCAGTTCGCGCAAGGCACTTCCAGCGCCGACCAGACGAATATTCTGGCTGGCTCGTATCTGGAATACATCGAAATTTAGCTTTAGTTACCGCTTTCGTTTAAAACTGTAAACTTTAAAGGTTTGGTGAAATGCCAAACCTTTCTTTATTTTCTCACCTTTTAACCTCAATTATTATGGATGTTCTTACCGTCGAATTGGTTTTTTTAGATGATAAAGCCGAAGTTGTTATCGGCAAAAATAAACAGCGTTTGCAGGACTTTGCCCGCGATGCCGAAAAAATACAGCCGAACATAAAATTCAAAATCCCGAACGAGAATTTTATTGATTTGGACAGGCTCGAAAAAAAAGCTGCCGAAACGCGGAAGCAGTTTCAACAGATTACCGCTACTCGCCTCGACGCTGGAAATGTCGGCGGCTTAACGAGAGAGATAGTCAGGACTTCCGAACGGGCGCGACAGCTTCAAAATGATATTTCCAATATCAGAAAAGAGTTACTTAACCCGAATCGAAAATCGTCAATCGCTTTTTTGACCGACGAACTCCGCGCCGCCGAAAAAGAAGCCGATAATTTAAACAGAAAACTAAGCGCACTGCCTTCGGCTAATTCATCAACCGCAAAAGGTATTTCCGGCAAAAGCGGAAAGCGCGGGCGTATTACGGACTTTCAAGCGACCACTTTGGAATTAACCGACGATTTCGCGCCGGAAGGTTTAAACCGCGCTTATAATGCCGTTAGTAGAGGGATGCTTGCCGTCAACGCTCTCTCGATGACTTCGCTCGGCATTTTCGGCGCGGTTGCCGTCGCCGGATACGGAATCGTCAAAGTGACGGAAAACATTCGCAATGAAGCCGAACGCCGTTTACAGGTTGAATTTCAAATTCAAGGCGCAATCAATAATCAAATCTTATCGCAGAAAGAAGGATTAAAAAATCTGCAAAAAATGCGCGAGGAAGCCGCCGAACTACGCACGTTTGAACGGTTTTTGGATGCTGGCTCGATTGAAGCCCTTACGCGCCGTCGCGCCAATCTGGAACAGCTTAAAAACCTGACGCCCGCTACTCTGCCGGTCATAGAAAACGGTAAAGTGATTTCCAAACCGAACGAAGATTTCGAGAAACTTTCCCGACAGCTTCTTACCCTTGACGCTCAAATTGATTCGTCTCAGCAGAATAAAATTCGCGCATCGAACGAAGCTTTTGATAATCGCTGGAAAAGCTACGCCAAATCACAAGACGATGCAAGGGAAGCAGAGCAGAGACGGCTAAAGCAACAGAATGAATCAATCGAAAAAGGCAAAGCGAAAGTCAGAGAACTCGGTAAAACTTACACTGACGTTTTAGATAATCTTTATCAAAAACAAGGCGCGAATAATCCGCTTGTTTCAATTTTCAGTGACGGCGATAAAGCCTTAAAAACTTTGCGGGAAAATACGAAAGGCTTGTCTGCGGATTTGATTTCTACTTTTGAAACGATGCAAAAAAATCAAAACGCGCTGAAATTGTACGAGGCGCGAATTGATAATAATTTAGGCGTTTTCGACTTGCGCGAACAGGCAAAGGATTTAAGAAATTATCAAAAGCCGGAGTTTAAAATCGAAGACCCGACTAAGTTCTTTGATGATTTCATTCAAGCCGGACTCAAGCAAATCGAAAAAGGGCGCGGCGGCAAAAACTTTAACGCTTCTTTCACGCCGGACGGCAAAGGCTTTCTGGGGTTTTCACAATCGGAAAACGACCCGTTCACCCGTTACCATTCAAATATATTCGCCAACGGCAAAAACGCGGACGGCTCGGATAAATTATTTACCAACGGTTTTTCTCAATCCGACGCGCGCAACGATTTACTGAACGCTTACGACCGCGTTTCAAATAAAGACGGCGGCTTTGGCGGCTTTTCGGTTCGCCAGCGCACATTCGGCGATTTATCCGATTTTGAAAAGCAAAGTTATATCCAAAGCCTGCAAAAACAAGATGATTCCGACCTGCGGCTTCAAGACCGCTTGCAGAGACAAATTTCACTGATACAGGGCAAAGGGTTTTTGAGCGAAAACGAACAGGCGATTAATGATAAAAAATTAATCGCTCTTTCGTCGGGTTTAAATCCTAGCCAGTTAACTTACGATTTGCGCGAAAAGTTTGCGGCAGCCAGAGAACGCGATGCCGTCCGCATCGAGCGATACGAGCAGGACGCAACCGCAGACCGTAAAAAACAAATTGCACTGCAAAACCGAATCGCCGAAAGCTTGGATAAATTAAAAGAAATAGCGGAAAAAGAAGGATTGCAGGGCGTCATCCGAATTATCGACGAATCGAACGGCAAAGCGGACGTGCGGTCTCGCTCGGTCAAAACGCCGACGCCGCGACACACACAAGAATACTATGAACCGAATTTTTAACAGGTAATCTATGTCAATCAAAAAGAAATCTCAGACTTTTTTATCTCTGCTTCTAATCGAATCCGAAGCACTTTTGAGCGTCGGAAACATCATTAAAAATCAGCTAGAAAGCGAAAATGATTTGAGCGCAGAGCAAATCGAATATTGCCGCAATAACGCTATGACGCTTTTTGAATCAGTGAAAAATCTGTCGGCAGTCGGAAATTCGATTCTGAATCAATCCGAAGAAACGCCGCCGAACCAAGTCACGGATAAACGGCAAATCGTTCATTAAATCGGCATACCTTACCGCTAATTTTATTTCTGATAAATTCTAAATGGATGCGAAATAACGTCTCCAAATCACCTTTGAAAATCCAAAAACGGAATTGTTGCAAGTCAATCGGACTTCACGTTTACGGCGGAAAGCTCATCAGACCTTACGCCTGGGCTGTCTTGACCGGTAACAAAAGCTAGTTAACGGGGCGGACGCTCTCCGCCCTGAATTTTTCATTTGCATATGGCGAGAGTTCGTATCTTTGTTAATGAAAACGATATTCCTCTCGCCTCACATTTAAATTTTCATTCAGAACTAAAAATTATGGCTAATCCTGTAAGTCTCACTATCAACGAATTATCGGCGAACGCTGCCGTCAGCCTGCCGACGGCGCAAAGCGTCGATACCAACGGAACGATTAATCTTCCGGCGAACTCGCTCACGGATCGCCTGCTCATCGAAGTCGTCAACACCGACGACGCAGCTCTGACCGTCACCGTGAAAGCCGGAACTTCGGCAGTCGCTCACACGGCGCGCGATTTGGCGGTTGCTCTGGCAGCCTCCGGAGGCGGCGCGACGGCAAGCAGAATGATTGGACCTTTTGAATCGGCTCGCTTCGTCAAAGCGGACGGCTCGATTGACGTTCAGTTCCAGGCGGCAACCGGTTCGCCCGCGGCTTCGGTTCGCGTGTATCGTCTGCCCCGGCAAATCTAACCTTTAACAAACAGTGATAAGTGATAAGTGAATAGGGATTTTTCCTGCTATTTATCATTTATCACTTATCACTTTTCACTTAAATTTTATGTGGTTTAGACGAAACGACGAACAATTATTTGAAGCCGACGAATCGAGCGCAGAGTTCAAAATGATGTCGAAAAGCGGCGAATTTGAGCAGCTGCCGGAAGGCTTCAATCCTAACGATGAAATCGAATCTGATTCTCAACAGTCCTCTGTGGAAAACGCCGGAGAGGCGGGCGCTGCTGGACAAAACGGTGCAGCAAAGCGCGCTGGAACTCGAAAGCGAAATAAAGCAGGCGATTCTCAAGGGACCTAAAACCGGCAGAACCTATCGCCGCGGACGGATTCTGAAAAAAGCGGCGGCGAAAAATCGCGGCTTTTATCGCGGTGAAAAAACCAGCTCGCGCTTTAAACGGGTTTTTAAAAGTTTGACGGATGAAAGATTCGTCGTCGGATTCGGTTTTCACCGCGCCAGTAAAAAGGGCGAAAGCCCGGCTCCCGACACCGGCGCTTTGGTCAACGCGACCAGGGCGCAGAAAACGGGCGAAGGGCGCGCGACCGTCGCCAACGGCAAGGGTTACGGTGAACTGCTCGACAATCCGGAAAAGCTCGACCGTCCTTTTTTTAAATCGACCGTCGAAAAATTCAAGGAAAAATTTAAGCAGAATCTTTCGGACACGATAAAGGAAAATTCCTGATGGCAAGATACGCAGACAAAGATTTACTCATTGCCGATTTCATTCCCGAGGCAAAATCGAACGCTGAAAAAGATGCGATTGGACGCATTTTAGACAGCGTTTCCGTGTTTGTCGACACTTATACAAAGCGGACGCCGGGTTATTTTTCGCCGTCGCCGGCTGAGCCTTCGATGAAGCGCGTGCGCGGCGAAGGCGAGCATTTCCTGCGCCTGCCGGTTCACGTCTTCGATTCGATTACCGAAATTAACGGCAATTCCTTTGAATCGCTTTCTACTTCGATTTACGAGTCCGAGAAAAACGGCTGGCTTTATTTCGAGACGGAAGAATTCGGGAACGAAAGCAGCTTTTCCGATTTGCCTTTCGAGTGCCGGCGCTGGACTGCAAATGCCGTTTTCAAAATCACCGCTCGATGGGGCTATGCGGTGACGCCGCTCGATTTAGCCGAAGCCGTCCGCCTGACGGTTTTGCGCGTCTGGGAGACGCAGAAAGGCACGCTCGGGCAAATCACGCCGGGCGGGTTTGTCGTCGAGCGCGCGATGCCGCCCTTGGCGAAGGAAATTTTAGACCGCTACAAGCGCAGGGAGTTTGAAATCTGATGGAAAAATTAACCACTCAGGAAGCCGTTGTCGTTATAGCATTTTTAATTTTCGCCGGATTTGTAGTCAGCCAACTGTTTCGATTTGCGCGATTTGTTGTCAGTGAATTATTAAAGTCTATTCGCGACGCCGGCGAATAAATATCGATGCCTAATCTCACGCCCGAAAAAGAACAGGAAATTCTCGACGCTCTGGCGGCGAAGCTCGCCGCCATCGAAGGCATCGACAATATCGTCACGGACGATTTTTATACCGATTCGAAACACGACGTGCTCGACCGGCTGACGGTGCAGAACTCGGACGACGAAACGGAAATCAAGTACTGCTATCTGACCTTTCAGAGCTTCGAAGATTCGACGACCGACGGCTGCGATGATAATCCGGTCGTGTTTCTGGTTTACAACGCTCATTTGATGTGGCAATACAAGCCGGCGCGGTCGGACGGCTCGACGCCGCAGAAAGACCTCAAAAGGCTCGTCATCAATCTCAGGAATAAGTTCCTGCAAAAGAACCGCACGCTCGCCGAAAATTGCGAACACCTACCGCTCAAACAGAATAATTTTATAATTCTCGGAGATGACCCGCTGACGGACGTCGAAGGTTATTACGTCGATTTGCAAATCAAAGTGGAAATCACTTAAACGCTCTTTATGAAACCTGAAAAGTCCTCACCTCAATCGAATATCGCCTTCGTCGGAAAAAAAGACGGCAGAGAGCCGATTCTTTCAATTACCAACGGCGAAACCGTTATTGTTTTGCCGACGGCGAACGCGCAGTCAAAGCCGTTTTATCACCCGAACGCGAAAACGATTGTTCGTCTTTTCCCGGAGCTCTATAAACCGGTCCGCCAAAGATAATGAAAGTTGTAATTTTCGAAGATTCAGCCGGCGAGTTTCGCTGGCACTTAAAAGCTCGCAACGGACGCAAAATCGCGGACGGCGGCGAAGGCTACAAAACCCGTTCCGGCGCTCGTCGGGCAGTTCGCCGCGCGGCGCGCGCATTTGCTTTTGAAAATGTGCCAATCGTCGATAAATAGTCAAGTTCTTTCAAAATTCGGCGCGCGCTTCCGGAGAGAAGCCGAACGGGGTTTTTTACTCATCTTTCTCCTCGTGACATAACCGGAAGCAGTTATCTTTTCGGCTGATGATGCTCTGCGGCGCGCCGATTCGTTTTTTAGTCCTCACCTCTTACCTCTTACCATTTACCTCAAACTTATGGCATTCAACACTCAACGCCTCAAAAAAGCCTATTACGCTTTTTCCTCGATTTTCAAGCGCCAGCCCGCTTTCGGAACATCGCTCGCCGACGCCGATTTGGATTCGCGCCACAACTGCACGGTGACGTTTGAAGACGTCGTCGAGCGCGACACGATTTACGACTGCGGCGAAGAAGACGTTTTCGACGAGGAAACGACCGCGCAGCTCAAGCGCATTCGCCTCTCGTATGCTTCGATTACGCCGCAGCGCCTGTTCGGCTGGATTTGTATGCTGCTGAGCGCCGTCGCCGCGCCGACCGGAACTCCCGCCAATAAAGTCGTCACCGTGACGATTAACGCGACCGGCGGAACCTTTACGATTACCGTCACGCTCGAAGGTCTCACTTTTACGACTTCCGCATTAGCCTGGAACGCTTCGGCAGCGACGGTGCAATCCGCGCTGGAGGCGTGCGACTGGCTCGCCGGAAACATTACGGTCGGTCTCGCCACTTTGGTTTACACGCTGACTTTCGTCAACGATTTGGCGAAAACCAATCTGCCGGTTGTTACCACGACGCCCGGCGCGCTCACGGGCGGAACTTCGACGGCAGCCGTCGCCGTGACGACGCCCGGCGCGAACAAGTTTCACGCCGCGACGCGCTCGACCGACGACGCGCTGGCGAAAACTTCAATCGGCTGCGGCTACGAAGGCAATACGGTCGACCCGGAGAAATTTTATAACTGCGTCGTCGAATCGATTGTCATCACGTTAAACCGCCGCAAAGTCGTGACGGTCGAAGTCGTTCTATTGGGACGCTTCACGCCGTCGGATATGGACAGCTTCGACGTTCCGGACTGCGAAAATCTGCCCGCTCTGAAAGGCGCGGAATGCCTCGTCAAAGTCGATGGCGAATTCTTGCGCGAGGAATTCTGGAACGCGACGATTACGCTCAACAACCAGGTTCCGACCGGCGACGACGCTTTTCCGTTTTCCGGCACCGAAGTCGCCACTCTGGAGCGCGGCGACAAGCCGACTTATCCTATTTCGATGCAGGTTTTAGGCTCGGAAGGCGACGCCGTGCACACGCTCTGCAAAGACGGCACGAAAGCGCCGATTGAGTTTTTGCTGGGCTTGCCGGGCAATCGCGCCAGTTTGATTTTCCCGAACGTGCTGCTGAAATTCGCCTCGAATCCGAAAGTCTACGTCGGCGAGCTGCGCCGCTCGGCAATCGCCATCGACGCGAACCCGCACAAAGATGCGACGCTCGGAACGCCTTTGAAAGCCGAAGGCTATCTCGACCAGACCAGCGCGTTTTTAACCACTTAATTTCATCTGGGTAGGTGAAACGGCGCTTGACCGACGCTGTCTAATATCGGTCACTCAACAACCTCAAAAGGAGAATTTTTTTTAATGACCTCAGAAACGATTAAAGTTTCAGTTACCTACGGAAACACGATTACATTCTTTTTACGGATGATTGGCATTGCCGAAGAGTCACAGCTTCGGCAAAAAATGTTTGGACTCACCGAAGCGGAAAAAGCGGAAAAGCAATATCAATTAAACGTCGATATGCTCGCTGATTTATCGGTTCAAATGCCGGACGGGATGTTTCCAAACAAACCTAAAGAATTAGGTCCAGGAACTCAGCCGACTTACATCGAGAATTTTTCGACGCCGGCGGAAGCAGTCAGAGCTTTTTTTGAAGAGCAAAGCGTCACTAAAGAGCGCACGGCTTATTTCGCCGTCAACGCATATCTTGTCCGTCTCCAGCCCGAAGAAAGTTTTTTATAGCTTTTAGAGAAACCTGCAGCGCGTTTCTCTATAACTCGATTGCCGAATCGACGCTGCCGCCCGAATACGACGAATGCCCTTCGGTTTGCGCTTTCGGCGAAGCCAAATCCTGCCGCAACTGCCCGGTCAAAGCCGAAAGAGAAACTTTTGAGGAAAACTTAAAAGAAAATCTCCGGACGCGTCTCGCGGGCAATTGGAACAAATACTCGCTGGAAAGTCTGAAGCAGACCGTCATCGACGTTTCGGAAATCGAATCGACCGATTCACGCGACTGGACAATCACGACGGACCGGCTGGTCAAAATCCTCAAAAGCGAACGTGCCAGAATCGAGAGAATCGAAAGATTCAACAAAAAGAAGCCCGAAAACCAATGATGAATATCGACGCCAACGCTCGTGCTCGCGCAAACGCTCGTATCCGTCGGAGCTTTGTGCTTTGTGGTATGCGGATTATTTTTCGTCTGTTTACGATAAGCCGTTCTTTGTTTACCCGTGCGTGAATTTTTGCGGCGAGTTTCATTTGACGAGCCAGGAATAAATTACTATGTCGCGATTTTACGGAATTCAACTCGATTCGATTTATCTCACCTCGGACGGCACGGCGATGGGCGACGCCTGCAAACTGCAAGTAACGAACGCCGCCGCTTTAATGCTTCCATTCACGGGCGTAACCATTCCGGCAGCCGACGGCACGCCCGTCACGCAAATACTCGAATCCGACAAAGGAATCCCGTTTGAAATCAAAATCAACGTCCTGACGGCGGACGTCTGGGAAGACGTGAAATCGCTCATCATCACCGCTTTGGAAAATTCCGACACAATTGAAATTGCAGCCGCCGGAGACGCCGGAGACTTTACCGTTTCGGCAGAGCCGGTTCTGCCGCAGCCTTTCGCTTTTGACTCGTTTATCAACGACCGGATCAAGGGCATCACGCTGCGCTTTATGACCGCTTAAAAATCACAAAAAAGGAATTTTCAAGAAAATGTTCAAACGCTTCGTTAATTTTTTCAGAGCTCTTTTTCCGTTTCTTTTCGCTTCACAACTTTCACCGCTGTATCGTGCGCCCGCCGGTTACCGGCTTTCCCTCGACGACCTTAAAGGAATGTTTCCGCATCTGGCGTACGGCGGCGCGCATTCGTTCAGAGTTCCGTATCGCTCGAACGGCGCTTCGCGTCGGCGCAAATCGAACCGTCTCAGAATCTCGAAAATGACGCGCAACAAACACCGCTAACCCTATGTTAAATATCAGCAATTTCCTCCGCAACAAGCTGCTCGACAAAGCCGTTTCCGGGACGAATTTCACGCCGGCGACGAATCTTTTTATTCGGCTTTTCACGACGACGCTCGACCGCGACGCGGTGGGCACGGAACTGGACAATCTGGGTTATACGCCGCTTCAGGTGACGAATAACCTGACGAACTTTCCGGCAGCGAGCGCGGGCGCGAAAGAAAACGCCGTGCGTTTCGATTTCGACCCGGCGGAGGAAGATTGGGACCCGGTTCTCGCCGTCGGCTTATTCGACGCTTCGAGTGGCGGAAATCTCTATTTTTATCAAAACCTCGACGACGCGCTCCAAATCGACGACGAGCAGAATCTTTATTTCGACATCGGCGACATCAGCTTCTCGCTTGAGTAAAGAGCAATGATTAATCAACTCACCTTAGTTTATACGGGCGGCAGTCTTTCCGGCGCGACGAGCGGCGTTATCTATGTGCCGATTATGAAGGACGGCACGCTCAAAGCGGTGGACGTTAAAACGGACGAGAACGTTGTGGGCGCGAATGCCGTTTTTGCCTTATATAAAAACGGCGTCGAAATTTCGGGCGCGGGCGTGACGATTAACATCGGCTCGAAAATCGGCACGACCACCGGCTTGAACGTGGCGCTCGTCAAAGGCGACGAGATTGTTTTGAATCTCGTCTCGGGCGGCGTCTCCAGCCCCGTCACGCTGAATCTCGACGTAGACGACGGGGAAACGGCGGGCATCGCTTCAGCCGCTTACGGCGTGGACGTGCCGCCGTCGTCGCCGACGGTTCAGGACGAAGAATTCGACGATGCAGGAGCGGTCAACGCGCTGTATACCATCACGCCCGGCTCAGGCGTCTCTTATGATGTCAATACGACCATTCCTTCGCATCTTTACGCTTATTTTCCGGGCGCGAGCAAAACGCTGCATCTGGAGTTTAATTACGCGCCGGTCGGCGATTTTTCGCTGACGGCGAAAGTCAGCTTTCAATGCCGCACGGCGGCGAGCTACGCCGGGTTTATCATCAGCGCCTACAGCTCGGACGAGCTGAACGCCGTCCGAGCTTTCTGGCAGAACAACAACAATCCGATTATCGGCGTCGACAATCAGGACTCCGGAAGCTGGTCTTTTTTCGCCGTCAGCGAAATCGTCTCGGCGAACGTCACGGAAATCGTGCTGCACCTGCAGCGCGCTTCGGATTCGTGGACGACTTGGTTTTCGCTCGACGGCGGAAAAACCTTTCTGCGCGCCGGTTCCTCGTTTATCAATAAATTGCTGACGGTTCACCACGTCGAGATAGATTTTCAGACCGGAACGCAGCCGGAAAAGGTCGTCGGAACGATTGACTGGATTCGCCGCAACTGGCGTTTGTTCACCTGATAAATGAGCTTCATCAATGCGTCCAATCAGCGATATGTCACCAATCCGCGCGGTGAATTGACTTTTGAAGCAGCTTTCGGCGGCAGTCTCTCGCCGCAGGTTTACTCGCCGTCCGTGGCGGGCGCAGCCGATTTTCAGGCGGTTTTTGCGGGCGAATTCCGCCCGCAAGTCGGCGGCAGCCGGCGATTGAATTTTCGCGTTCAATCGGCAGGCGAAATCATCCCGCGCGTCCGGCTTTATCTGGAAGAGCCGGAGCCGATTTTAAACGAAATCAGCCCGACCGCTTTTCAAAATCAAAAGCTCAAAGCCCGCCTTCTGGTAAACGGCGTCGAAACAAAATACAAATCTTTCAATTATCAAAAACCGCGCGGCGCGAGCGGCGCTTCGCTCTCCGTCGAAATGGCACGCGCCGATTTGTCGCTTTTGCCCGAAGGCGCGTCATTCACGTTTCAAATCGGCAAAAAAGTCGCGGGCGTTTACGAGTGGCATCCCTTAATCGAAAACGCCGCGCTCGATTCGCGCAGCTACGCGCTCGCTTATTTAAACGACCGGCTGTCGTTTTCGACGGTCGCGCCGCTCGACGATAAACTTTCACTTTGCCCGCGCAGCAATTGCGTTTATTACGGCGGCGGCTCCAGCGAAATCGATTCGGCGCAGGCTTCGCGTCCCGAATTGGAAGAACCGCTCTACGACAATCTCGGCAATCAAATCAAGACCAAGTTCGTCTATAAAAGCGTTTTATCGCTTTACTTTTTATTTAATGAAGCTTTCGTCAAAGGCTGCGGTTTCGATTCGTTCGAGACGAACATTCCGAATTTCGAAGTTTCGCGCTGCGAACTGTCGATAACGTCTTCTTATCTCGATTCGGTCGCGCCTTTAATCGGCGTTTTCGAGCCGGTTTTCTTCGCCGTCGGCAATGTCCTGTGGATCCTGGATAAAACGGCGGCGATTCCGGATGATTTCACGCCGAACGCCATCAGCCCTGCGCGCTTTACGAGCTTTCAATCATCGCAGCCGTCGCGCGCGCCGCTGGACGGCTACGTGCTCGAATTCGTGCAAAGCTCTTCGGAAGCCAATTACTACACGACGCGCATCGAGCAGCTGCCGACCGAAGAGACCGGACAATTCGGCGACGATAATTTTACGCAGACCGACACGACGAGAACCTATAAAGAATGGCGGCACACCGACAATCCGGACGTCATTTTAAAATCGGCGCTCATTTCCGAAGTTCGCGAAACGCGCGACGGAGTGACGCTCATCGGGCGTGATACGGAAACGCATACTTTTGACGCCGCGGGCAAAAGAAAATCGTCGCGGCGCGTCATCGAAGCCCTGGTGCCGGATTTGGCGAACGCCGGCAATCCTTCGCTGCTTACCGTGCGCGACGAGGTGCAGCAGATTTATTACAAAACCGATTCGCGCAATATCCGGAGGCTTTTGCAGGACAGGCAGGTCACGCAAACGCGCGGGCTGATTGCGACCGACGCCGAAAATCCGTATTTCGGAGCCGATTTCAAACAGGATTTTTTAGAAGCGCACAAAGCCGGAAACTTGAACGTCGATATGACATCGAGCTTCGGCGCGATAAAAACCGTCACCGAAAGCCTGCTCACGCTCGGCGGCGGGCAGGTGCAGATAAAAGTCAACACCGTCGACCACGTGCGCGGAACTACCGTTAATTCCATTTCGGAAATTAAAACCGGCGACGTCGGTTTGAATGCTTCGGTGCCAAAGCAGAGAAAGCTCGTCGTCTGGCGCGAGGGCGTCGATTTGACGGCGAAACGCGGCGCGCGTCTCGCGGCGTTCAACGCGGGCGATCTGCCCTTCCGGTTCGCTTTGCCGCTGGTCGAGCGCAAACTCGCGCGCGAAACCGACCAGCCGGACAACGCTTCCATCGAGATTTTAGGTTTCGACGAATCCTGCGAGCGCGGCGTATTTTTCGCGGTCGAGGGACGCGGCGGCGCGGATTTGGGAATTTATCTGACGGAAGGCTTAAACGTTTCCGGCGCGTACGGCGCGCCCATTACGACGACGATTGATGCCGGGCAAATTTAACGTTGATGTAAAAACTTGTTTACACAGCCATAACGCAACTGCTATAGTTAAAAAGCCGCTTTATTCCCGAGCGGTTTCTTTAATGCCTCTCAAAAAGGACGCCCACAATGCCATCATCGTTTTATTTTGATGAACCTTTTGCCAAACAAACTTTTTCGCCTGAATCATGCGTTTCGGCATCAACTGAAATCGCCGTTTTTAAACACGTCCCGGCGCTCGACGGTCTGCGCGCCGTCGCCGTGCTGCTGGTGATGCTTCTGCACGTCGGCGCGTTCTTTCCGGAATTCGCGGGTTTCGCCAAATTCGGCGGAATGGGCGTCGATATTTTTTTCGTCCTGAGCGGATTTCTGATCACCTGCGTTTTACTCAAAGAACACAATAAAACGGGCGGCATCAGCCTGAAAAACTTTTACGTCCGGCGCGGCTTGAGATTAATGCCGGCATATTGGTTTTTTCTCATCGTTTTATATACGAGCGGCTCGCTGCTGCTCTCCGCAGAGAGGGCAAATACGACTTACGCCGGCGGCAATTTCATTTACTCGTTTTTTTATCTGACGAACTGGATTTCAGCCGCGGCGCCGGACAATGTGACGGGCGCATTGACGCATACCTGGTCGCTCGCCGTCGAGGAGCAGTTCTACGTCCTTTGGTCGCTGCTGCTGTTTGTTTTCTTCCGGCAAAAGATGACGCGCTCGCAGTTGTTTTACCTGACTTTGTTTGCCGTCGGCGCATTGGCTTTCGGTCGGGCGCGGAGGGCGTCGACGGGGGGCGCGCCCGGCAGCGTGCTTTACTTTTCCACCGAAACGCGAATCGACGCGATGCTGATAGGCTGCGCGGCGGCGATGGTTTATATGTGGAAATTGCTTCCGAAGACGTTTTACAAATCGTTTTGTTTTGACGCGCTCGCGCTCGGGTCCGCGGGGGCGGCGATTTTCGTTTTCGCCGGCTGTCCTTACTCGGACGTTAATTATTACAGTTTTGCGCTTCCCGTGTTTACCGCGTCAATCGCCGTCATCGTGCTCTGGCTGGCGACGAGAGAAACAAGCGTGTTTCATTCGGTGCTCGAAATCAAAGCGATGGGTTGGACCGGCAGAATTTCTTACGGCTTGTATTTGTGGCATTCGGTGATGTATGAAGCGAGCGGGAAATTTTTCGCCTCCAGCGCGCCGGGCGTTCGCGTTTTTATCGGTATATTTTTGGCTTTTGCCGCCGCGTCCGTCAGCTATTATTTAGTCGAAAAAATTTTTCTCTCAGCCAAAGACAAATTAACCGGAGCCGTCGTCAAATGAATTCATCAATTCGCTCGGTAAAAACTGAAATCGAAAAAGCCTGGCATTGTCTCCAGTGCGGTCAAACAATCATTCCGTTTGAAAAAAATGCGTCCGCCGGACTGCTCGAAGGCGTTTTATTGCTGGCGAGCCTCGGCGCTTTTTGCGTTAATCTTTTCCTGGGCGCGATTCTTTTCGTCGCCTTCGTCATCGTCCTCGTTTCACGAAACGGCGGGAAAAAGAAAGTTTGCCCGTCGTGTGAAAGCGTAAACATTATTCCTTCGACTTCCGCGAACGCTAGGTCCAGACGTAAAACACATTTCCGCCCTGTTTGATGATTGCCCGCAAAACGCCGCTCGCCGGCGTCTGCGCGTTAAACTGCGCGACGAGAGAAAAAGCGCCGGAACCGGGCGACGACGGCGGCGCGGGAAACTCATCGACAGGCGGGAAAGCCGCCGCGGTTTCCGCCGTCCAGGTGTAGGAGCCGCCCGACAAAATCCGCGAGAAACTCTGCTGATTAACCGAAAACTGCTGCATCAAATCGATGACGCGGTGCGCGAGCGCGTAATCGCCGGCGTCGCCGCCGACGGCGTCCCACGTCGCCAGCAGCGGATCGTGGTATAAATCGCTTTCCGCGTCGAGCACCGCCGCGCGCGGCTTGACGCGCCAGTTGGCGACCAGATAATGAGCCTTGCCGGAAGAATTGTAATTCGCCTCGCCGAGAATGCGCGCCAGCGCAGGAAATAGAAATATCTTATCGCTTTTGCCGGGCGCGAAATCGACCTCGTCGCCGTCGTAATCGTAAACGCTCGTGATTTTGTGTTTGCCCGAGCCGGTCAAATTCAAATCGTAAAAATGACCGTTGCCCATCAAAAAGCGAAAGCCGTCCGCCGCGAGTTCGTCAGCCGTCAGCTTCAGACCTTTGTCCGTCCAGCTGGCATCTTCCTCGTCGCCGGTCGAGTGAATAAAGCCGCCCGCTTCGGTGCGCGTGATAAAAGTGTAATAACGCCCGGCGTCGAGATTCACGCGGAAATAATTTTGCTCGAGTTCGCCTATCGCGACGGCGAGAATCGCCGCCTCCAGCGCCTGCCAGTCGGCGAGCGCCGGCTCGTTTATCGTATAGCCGCCGCCGGAAAGCGTCGTGTACGTGACCGCCAGATTGTAAACCAGCTCCTGATAGGCGCCGTCCGTCAGTAAATAACCCAAATCGTAAAATTGAATGCCGCTCCGGACGCGGCGGCGCGCCAAATAATCATCTTCGCGCCGCGCGTTGAGAACGGCTTTCGGATTTCCGGTTTGCGAGCGATTAACGCCCGTTCGCGAGTTTTTTCTAATCGAGACGATTAGTTCGTCGCCTTTTTGTAATTTGAAATCTTTAACCGGCATTATTCCTGATTGTAGGCGTCCTGCGTATCGCGCGGCGTCGGCGTCTTGACGGAGCGCGATTTCACGTCCGCTTTGCCGTTCGATTCGTCGATAATCCGGATGACGCCCTGCAAGCCTTCTTTTTCGACCAGCTCGCGCAGTTTTTTGGTTTCTTCGTAAACTTTCTGCTGCAGCTCGATTTGCTTGGCGCGCTCGGCTTTCGCGTCCTGCTCGCCGCGTTCTGACCGGACGGCTTCGCGCTCTCTGGCAGCCGCCGCTTCCTCTCTGAGCCGGTCGGTGAGTTGATTCGGATTCAAACCCGAAGTAAGAGCGATAAAACGCTTGTCGGCGATTGATTGCTCGTCGCCGTTAAGGACGTTTCTGCCCTGGATGATTTTGAGCTGGCGTTCAAGCTTATCCTGTAGACGCAAGCCCGAATCGTCCTGTTTTTGCAGGCTGCGCAGATAGCTTTGTTTTTCAAAATCGCTCAAATCGTCGAAAGTGCGCTGGCGAACCGAAAAGCCGCCAAATCCGCCGTCTTTGTTTGAAACGCGGTCGTAAGCGTTCAGCAAATCGTTGCGCGCGTCGCTTTGCGAAAAACCGTTGGTGTATTTCCTTCCGCCGGCGTCGGTGAAAATATTCGAGTGAAATCTGGTGTACGGATTGTTTTCCGTCTGCGAGTATCCGAGAAATCCGCTTCCGTCCGGCGTGAACGACGCGTTAAAGCGCTTGCCGCCGCCGTTCGCTTTTTCGATTTGCTTGAGCCCGGCGTCGATGAATTTCTCGAAAAATTCGCCCGGGTTTTCGATTTTGATTTGAGGTTCGCGGAAATTTCTGAAAGCGGAAGACTGTTCGCGCAAATCGAAAACATTTAGTCGATTATCGAGCCGCGCCTCAAAAAGTTTCGTCGCGTTGGCTTTTGCCTCCATTTGCTCGAAAGCGTTGATTACTTCAGGCGAAAGCCCGCGCAGATTTTCGCGCAACGCTCGCAAAGATTTATCGGCTTCCGAAAAAAGAGAAACGAAAGGATTATTCGTGCCGGCTCTGGCGGAAAGATTGTCCAAAACTGAAATATACGTTTTTTCGAGTTCTTTAACTTTGTTATTTCCGGCGTCGACCGATTGTTTGATTTTTTGTTCGAACTGATTGGCAAGACTTTCGCGCGTGTCGGAGAGCAAATCTCTGGAATTCAAAATGCCGGTCAGATTTTTACGCAGCCCGGCAAGCGTCGTCTTGTCGTCGGAAAGAGCGCGCTGGAAGCCCTTGGCGGTCGCCGCCGAAATATTTCTGGCGAAAGCGTTGCTGATTTCCTCGCGCGTTTTATCGTCGAACAAATTCCGAACTTCGCCGAATTGCTTTTGCCCGAGCTTTAATAAATCGACGCTCGCGCGGTCGTCCGCCAGAACCGACTTGAAGGCTTTTTTATATGCTTCCGCCACGCCCTGCGCCGTTTCAATCGCTTTGTCAATCGCCTGCTGGCGTTTGACCGGGTCGAAAAAATTATCGGAAATGTTCAGTTTCGAGAGCGCGAGATTTTCCAGGCTGCCGAAGGGATTTTTTTGCGCCGCGCGGATTTTTTCGTCCTGCTCGCTCAATTGCTTCGAGAGCTCGATTGATTTCAGGATCTGGCGATTTCTTTCGTCGTAAAACGAGTTCGACTTGTCGGCGAACAGACCTTTGCCGCCCAGGTAATCGAGAAAATTGTTGGCGTTGTCGAGCTGGGCATTAATAAAGGGTTTGCCGCCGTTGCCGAGCTTGGTGTAAAAGTTCTCGAGCTTCGCCGAAAAGGTGTCGAGTTTTCCGGAAAGCCCGTCCAGACGCTTTTCCGCTTCGCCGTCGAAGACCGCGCCGCGACGGATAACCTCGTCGAAGATTGCCGCGCGTTTTTCGGCGTCGCTCAGGGCGGCAGCCGTTTTTCCGACCGATATCGCATATTTCTCGAAGAAAGTCGAAGGGTTGCCCTGGAGCAGCTTTTTCGTGCCTTCGTCAACCAGCGAATTTAATTGCGTCGCGATGTCGCCGAGCTTATCGGAACGGATGCCGCGCGCCGCCGCTAAATCGGCAAAACGGCGGGTGAATAATTCGAGCTGATCGCCGCGCCCGGCTTGATTGGAAAACAATACTAATCCGGCGAAGGTTTCCTTTGCTTTGGATTCGCTCAGCGCCGCGCGCTCGCCGAATTTCTGCGCCTGGAAAGCGGCTTTTTCATAAGCGAGTCCGGCTTCGAGCGCCGTCGCTTTTAAAACGCGGTTCGCGTCTTCGGCTTTGCGCGACGCGTCGACGATTTCGCTGGAGAATTTGCCGACGCCGTAAGCGACCGCGCCGCCGATGGCGAGACCGCCGACGGGCAGACCGGAGCCGTTGACCAGCCCTTCGCCGAAATTATTTAAACCGGAATTTCGATTCGCCGCCGCGTTCGTTCCGGCAGGCGATTGTCTGACGGTTTGCAGTTTGCGCGTTAGTTTATCGAGCTGCTGTTCCGCCAGGTGTAATTCTTCCGTCAGAAATTTAATCGAGCTTTGACGGTTCGGATTCGCCAGCTCTTTGCGGATGTTGATGATGTCAGCCGCCAGCTGGCGACTCGTCTGCTGGGCGCGAATGACTTCTTTGGTGAAGACGCCCAATTGCCCGGCGTCGAGACGAACCCGTCCGACGTCCTGAAACGATTTATAAAGCGCGTCGGCGCGTTTGGAGACCGCGTCCAAATCGGTGGTAAATTTTCCGGCGAAAACGCTTTGCCCGCCGAGCTGGTTAATATTCTTATTCAGCAGCGTGATTTTTTGACCGAAATTATCGATTCTGACAGTGCCTTTCTGGTCGTCGATGATTAATTCAACAGCGAGAACATCCATAAACTTTTGTGAGGTAAGGTGAAATATAAAATAAAAGGAAAGAGGCTCGACCTGTTTTGGCGAGCCTCTTTCAGTTTATAGATTTTATTCGAAGCGTTAATCGTCTTCGAGAACTTTGATGGATTCTTTGAGATTTTCTTCCGAAGGATTCAAATAAATCTGCGTCGTGCGGATGTCGGAATGCCCGAGCAGCAATTGAATTTCCCGCAAACTGACTTTTTTGCTCTGGTCGAGCCGCGTGCCGAAGACGTGGCGCAAATCGTGGAGGCGCAAATCTTCGCGATTGATTTTTTTTCGAATCGTCTCCCAGGCGTTTTGCAGGTTCGCGTAGCCGATGACCAAAGATTTATCGGGAATGGTTTTGATATTTCTTTGCGCCAGCTTCCACTCGATAAGCGCCGCCATCATCCGGCGCGTCAAATGCACGGTGCGCTTGTGCAGCGTTTTGCCCTTGTAGCTGCGAGCGACCATCGTGCCGGTTTCGAAATTGACTTCGCTCCATTTCGAGTGCAAAAGCTCGCCTCGACGAAAGCCGCCGTCGACGGCGCAGATGATTGCCGGTTTCATATGCGCGTATTTTTTGCCCGAGCACAAAGAGAGCGCTTTCGTTTCTTCGGCGCGCGTCCAGATTTTATTGCGGCGCCGCTCGGCGTTTTTGTCTATCAACGGCTTTCCGTCGTCGAACGGGCTCCGGTCGAGCCAGCGCCGGCGATAGGCGAAATTGAAAATCTGCTTTAAAACCGCCAGCTCGTAATTGACCGAACGGATGCTGCGCTGACGCTGACTGTTTTTAAATTTAATCGGAGTTTTCAGACGCAGCGCTTTGTAATCTTCCAAATCGCCGTAGGTAATCGTATGCACGTCGAGATGCCCGAAGGCTTCGGTCAAAAGCTCGATGATGTGTTTGAAAGTTTGAATCGAGCGTCTGCCGGCAATCTTGCGTCCGTCGCCGTCGTAAACGGCGGGTACGGCTTCCAGCTCGCGAAAGCGGCGCGCGACTTCGGCAAAATTCGTGATTGGTTTCGCCCTGCCGAGCCGGGCGTTGTTTATCTCGTCCAGAATGTCCTGCAAAACGGCTTTCGCCTGTTCGGCGGTCGGCGGTTCGACGACGCGCCAAATCTGGTCCTGAGCTTTGACTAAAGCCCGTTCGCCCGAAGCTTTATCGAGTTTCCATTTTTTGACCGTGACGGATTTGCGGACGTAGAGCGCGCCGCTGGAAGTGTTTTTGACCGTGTAGGGAAACGGACCCTTTTTGTATTTCGGCTTCTTTTTGGGAATCGAGGTTTTCGCCGAATCTACATTTTTGTCTACATTTTCTTTCGGTTTTTTGCTCATTTTTCCACTTTTAAGGCACTGGCAAAAGGCGGCTTAAAAAAGTGATTTTACCGAAAAACCCCTGTTTATCAGGGTAAAAAATTGGTACACCCGGCAAGATTCGAACTTGCGACCCTCTGATTCGAAGTCAGATACTCTATCCAGCTGAGCTACGGGTGCGTCCTGAGTTTTAAATTTTAGATGCTCGCCTCGGCATTTGCAAATTTGCCGTGCGAAAACTTGAGATTGACGCGGCAATCGCTTTCGTCTTCCGCGATTATTTTCCCTGTATGTCCTTGCGGATATATTGAACCAGATTTTTTATCTGCGCTTCGTTTAAGCGGTCTTTAAAAGCGGGCATTCCGTCTTCGGGAATCCCGTTGGCGATGGCGTCGATAAAATCTTCGTCTTCGTCGTTTTTCATCCGCTCGCTTTTGAAGTTCGGCACTTTTAATTTCTTGCCGTCAATCGTAACCTCGCCGCCCTCGCCGGTTTCCTTATGACATTTCGCGCAGATGGTTTTATAGGTTTCGCTCGCCGAAGCCAGTTCGGTCGCCTGACCTGCCGATACCGATTCGGTTTGTTTGCCGGAATTTCCCGGCGATTGATTTGCCGCCGGCGTTGTGTTGGCGACGACGGCGGCTTGATTATTCGCCGTCGTCCGCGCCGCATTATTGTTCGGACGCGTTTGCGTGCAGGCGACGATAAAAAGCGCCAGCGCCGCTAAAAGCAAACCGATTTTCAAAAGATTCATAGATTCTCCTCGATAAAAATTTGATAACAACGATTGGAAAGTTTAACGTAAAATAAAAAGCAAACGCAATTATTTTTTTTATAAAACCGGCTTCGGAAAACACGCCAAGAAATGAAACGCCGATTTAATAAGATTGAAAAGAATTAGTCAGGAAAAATTCAAATAAAATACGATGCAATCTTATTAAAGCCTAAAAAAATCAGCGTTTTGGTTTTCCTAAAATATATGAACACGAAGAAAATCTTAATCGGCGGCGCGTGGCGCGAGGCGAAAGAGGATTTCGAAGTCAAAAATCCGTTTACGAACGAATCCGTCGCCAGAGTTTTTTCGGCTGACGCTTCGGAAACGGAAGAAGCCGTCGCCATCGCCGAAAGCGCGGCGAAGGAAATGCGAAATCTGCCGCGCTACGAAATCGCCTTGGGCTTGCGAAAAATCGCCGCCGGAATCGAAAAACGCAAAGAGGAATTTGCGCGCACGATTGCGCTCGAAGCGGCGAAACCGATGGCGGCGGCGCGCGGCGAAGTCGAGCGCGGCATCGCCACCTTCAACTGGGCGGCGGGCGAAGCCGAAAGATTCACCGGCGAAGTCGTGCCCGTTGACACGATCGCGACCGGAAAGGGCAGAAAGGCGTTTACCGAAAGAGTTCCGCGCGGCGTCATTTACGGCATCACGCCGTTTAATTTTCCACTGAATCTGGTCGGTCACAAAGTCGCGCCCGCGCTCGCTTCGGGAAACGCAATCATCATCAAGCCGAGTTCGAAAACGCCTCTCACATCGCTGCTGCTCGGCGAGGTTTTTCTCGCCGGCGGCTTGCCGAAAGCGGCGCTGCAAATCGTGCCGATGGACGTCAAATACATCGACACGGTTTTAAAAGACGAGCGCGTCGCGATGATAACTTTTACGGGCAGCGCGGCGGTCGGCTGGAAATTAAAGACGCAAGCCGGTCGCAAAATGATTACGCTCGAACTCGGCGGCAACGCGCCCGTCATCATCGACGAATCAGCTGACGTCAATAAATCTCTGGACAGAAACGTGATGGGCGCTTTCGCCTACGCCGGACAAACCTGCATCTCGGTTCAGCGCGTTTACATACACGAAAAAATCTTTTCCGAATGGACGGAAAAATTTGTCGAGCGCGCGAAAAAATTAAAAGTCGGAAATCCGCTCGACGACGCGACCGAATTATCGGTAATGATTGACGAAGAAGCGGCGAAAAAAGCCGAAACAATTCTGAACGAAGCCGGAGAGGGCGGCGCGGAATTTTTGTGCGGCGGCGGGCGGCGGGGCGCGATGCTCGATGCCGCCGTCATTACCGGCACGAGTTCGGAAATGCGCGTCGTCGCCGAAGAAATTTTCGCGCCGGTCGCCGTCGTCGAAAAATTTTCGGATTTCGGCGAAGCCGTCGAAATGTCCAATCAAACAAAATACGGCTTGCAAGCCGGAGTTTTTACGCAAAACCTCGCCAATTCGCAATACGCCGCGCAAAATCTCGAATACGGCGGCGTGATTATCAACGACGTGCCGACCTTTCGCGTCGACAATATGCCGTACGGCGGCGTCAAGCAATCCGGCTTCGGGCGCGAAGGCACGCGCTACGCGATGGAGGAAATGAGCGAAATAAAACTAATCGTCATTAATCAATAGCAACTCGTTTAGGACGGTCAAAGGCGTCCGCCGGCTCGGCTTGGCGCGTCTGAATCCGTAAACCGGCGCCCGCCGCCTGAAAATTGTTTTAGTAAATGAAAAAGCGCGGTTAAGAGCCACGCTTTTTCATTTACTTTAAATTAATAAACGCGAACCATACGCGTGTGACGCCGACCATTGCGCCAGAAAGTCTGTCTCACCAGCCGAAAGCCGCGACTGCGTACAACTCTCGAATTGTTGCGATTCCAACTGCGATTCCAACTGCGACCGCTGCGCCGCCGGTCGTCATCGTCCCACCTGCTGCGACTGCCGCGCCGCCGGTCGTCGTCATCCCAGCCGCGCCCGCGTCCTCTGCCGCGCCCTCTGCCGCGCCCGTTCTGCAAAAACAGATTGTATTCGGCATTGTCGGCGACCGCGCCGCTCGCCTCGGCAGCACGACTTTCGGCGGGCAAAAAGATAAGCATCGAAGCCCACATCAAGACTAAAACAAAAATTTTCCCTTTCATTGTTTCTCCCTCAGTTCGTAAAATTTACGCCCGAAAGCACCGGCGCAGATTTTTATCGTAACAACCGGACGATTAAATAAGCAAATTATTTTTATTTTCTTTCTATATAAATTCAATTAGAATCGCTGGTGCTTTACTGGAAATGCTGAATTGAAGGTAAAGTATTTTAAATTTCCGTCGCGCGGGCGCTTTTATCGTTTTTATAGATGCTCGACCGGCAGGAAAGCCTTATCTGGCACGCCGTTTTTATATCGAAACGGGAAACGAAAAGGAAACTTTCGTTCGGTTTTCCGTTTTTCGTTCGGCTTTGAGTCTCGCCTTTATCTATCGGATAAAATTTTGTATGTTCGTAACCATGGGAAACGGTTTGAATCGAATTTTGATGATTGTCTTTTGTTTGTTGACGGCGGCGACGGTTTGTCCGGCGCAGACCGCGCCGCAGAGTTTGACGGCGGCGGGTTTGAAGGAAAGCGTCACCGTCCGGCGCGACGAACGCGGGATTCCTTATATCGAGGCGGCAAACGACGCGGATTTGTATTTCGCGCAGGGATTTGTGACGGCGCAGGACCGGTTGTGGCAGATGGACGTTTACCGGCGCGTCGCGCGCGGCGAGCTTTCCGAAATCTTCGGCAGACAAGTTTTGGAAGAAGACAAACGCTGGCGCAGATTCGGTTTTGCAAAGATTGTCGAGGACAGCGTGCCGTCGCTTTCGCCCGAGCTGCGCGCCGCTCTGGAAAGTTATACGCGCGGCGTCAACGCTTACATCGCGACTTTGGACGATAAAACTCTGCCGGTCGAATTCCGGATTCTGCAATACAAGCCGCGCGAGTGGCGGACGACCGATTCGCTGATCATCGGAAAAATTCTGGCGGACGCGCTCAGCTCGACCTGGCAGACGGATTTGCTGCGCGCCTCGCTGCAAAGTTTACCGAAGGAAAAGCTTGCCGATTTGACGAACAACGTCACGCCTTCTGACGTCGTGCTGTTCGGCAAAGATAAAGATGCGGAAAAACAAACCTCGCAGACGCGAAGACTCAGAGACGCGTGGGACGAAAGGCAAAAGGTAAAAGGCAAAAGTTCGGAATCATCTTTTTCATTAAATTCGCCGCGTCCCGGCGTCTCTACGGCGCTTCAAATCGCGGAATCGCAAGCGGAAATTCGTCGAAAGTCTCTGGAAAGAATCGGTTTCTATGCCGAAGGGCTGGCGGCGAGCAACAATTGGGTGATTTCCGGCAAACGAACGCTGGACGGCAAACCGATTCTGGCAAACGACCCGCATCTGCTCTCGTCGGCGCCGGGCATCTGGTATCTGTCGCATCTCGCCGCGCCGAATGTGCGCGTGTCGGGCGTGACTTTTCCGGGCGTGCCTGGCATCGTGCTCGGACACAACGAATTTATCGCGTGGGGCGCGACCAACGTCGGACCGGACGTGCAGGATTTATACCGCGAGCAGTTCGACGCGCAGAATCGCGTGAAAACTCCGAGCGGCTGGGAGAATGCGAAAACGCGCCGCGAAGAAATAAAAGTTCGCTCGAATCCGCTTTCGCCCGCCACCGAAACAGAGATTTTAGAGGTCTTTGAAACGCGCAACGGCGTCGTCATCACCGAAGAAGCGGGGCGGAAACTGGCTTTAAAATGGACGGCGCTCGACCCGAAAAATCAAGAGTTCGAAGCGTTTTTTATTCTCAATCGCGCGCGCAATTGGGAAGATTTCAAAAACGCTCTGCGCAAGTACGGCGGCGCGACGCAGAATTTTGTTTACGCCGACGTGGCGGGAAATATCGGCTGGTATGCGGCGGGCAGAATCCCGATTCGGCGCACCGGCGAAGGCGAATTGCCGTATGACGGCGCCGGCAGCGAGGGCG
>DASVRL010000226.1:0-4764 GCA_036388635.1 Pyrinomonadaceae bacterium | reverse complement strand
TTTTTATCCAAACTGGTTGAAAACGTGACCGGCAAATCACTTGAGACGGAGACGGTCGACCAGTAGCAGCAAGTAAAGCAGATGGCTATCAGATTTTCACAATTAATTTTCTTTTTTTTCGTGCTCGGTTTCGCGGCGCTCGGCGTCAGCGCGCAGATGCCTGATGCTTCGGGACGAGATTCCAGGTCGGGCAGACCGGAAGAGCTGCCGAAAGCTCTGAAGGAAAGTATGCAGAAAGGTCGCATCGAGGAAGAAAAAAAAGAATACGAAGCGATGATAAAACGCGGCGAAGAAGCCGCCAAGCTCAGCGAGGAATTAAGCAAATCTTTTGAACAAAACCAGGCTCTTTCGGCGGAAGACGTCAAAAAGCTGGCGCGTCTGGAAAAACTGGTCAAGAAAATTCGCGACGATTTGGGCGGCGAAGACGACAGCGAAGCCGATGCCAGCAAACCTTCTTCGCTGACGACCGCGCTCAAATCCGTGCAGGAAAACGCGTCGAGTCTGTTATCGGCTTTAAAAAAAACCACGCGGCTGACGATTTCGGCGGTCGCCATCGAAAGTTCCAACGCGGTTTTGAAACTGGTCAGGTTTATCCGCTTTTACAAAAACTAAATCGAAAATGCCGAGCGTGAAAAGCAAAATGCAAAATTCGGGACGCGGTCTTTTATTTTCCCTTTTGTTTTTTGCGCTCGGCATTTCAATAACCGCGCAGAACGATGACGACGTAATCAAAGTAGATTCGTCAAACGTCCTCGTCAACGCGACCATTACCGACGCCAAAGGCAAACCCGCCGTAGGCTTAAAACAAAATCAATTCAAGCTTTTCGTCGACGGCGCGGAACAGGAAATCATTTCTTTCACCACCGAAGCGACGCCTTTTGCCGCGGTCATTTTGCTGGATACTTCCGGCAGTATGGAACAGCGCGTCAGTCTGGCGCGGTCAGCCGCGATGCAGTTTCTCGACGGGCTTCGCGCCGACGATTTGACCGCCATTTACAATTTCGATTCGAAAGTTTCGCTCGTGCAGGATTTTTCCAACAGCCGCGACATCGCGCCGACCGTTTTCGATTTGAAGGCTTACGGGATGACCGTTTTAAACGACGCGATTTATAAAGCCGCGCAGGAATTGCAAAACCGCCCCGAAAAACGGCGCGCCGTCATCGTTCTGTCCGACGGCGCGGACACGAAAAGCGCGCGGTCAGCCGACAAGGCGCTGAAAGTGGCTCTTGCCGCCAACGCCACGATTTACACGGTCGATATGTCGTCGGTCGAATCGAATAGTAAAGATAGAATGCAAAATCAGGGCGTTTTGAAAAATTTTGCGGAGAAAAGCGGCGGCAGATTTATCCCGACGCCGGGCGGCATCGCGATGCGCGAGGCTTTCAAAAATATCGTCGCCGAACTCGGACGTCAATATACCTTATCTTTTCAGCCGCCCGAATCGAAATCGGACGGCAAATGGCACACGATTGAACTCAAACATTCCAATCCCGAATTAACCATCCGCACGCGCAAAGGCTACAACGCGCCGAAAAAATAGGTCAAAACGCCGAATGCAAAGGGCAAAATTTAAAAAATATTTTTATTCTGCCTTTGCCTTTGGCGTTTTTCGTTTTGCGTCAATTACTATTTTTTCTTTCCCTTGCCGGATTTTCCTGATTTTCTCGTTTCGGCGGTTTTGACCTCTTCTTCGACCGCTTCATCGCCGTCCAGCACGAAAGTCAGAATCATCATCACGCGGTATTCCGAAACTTTTCCGTTGGCGATGCTGATTTTCTGCTCTTTTATCCACGCGCCGCGCACGTTGTTCAGCGATTTCGACGCGCGGGCGATTCCCGTATTGATGGCGTCTTCGAAGCTTTCGGTCGAAGACGACGTAATCTCGATGTTTTTGGCTACGGACATAAATTTCCTCCTCGAAAATTAGCGATTTGTTTTGTTTCTGGATTTATCATTATGCCTGTCGACGGCAAGCGTGACAAGCGCGTCAATTACCTGCGAAAAGTTCAGTCCGGTGCCTTCCCACATTTTCGGAAAACCCGAAGAATCGGTCATTCCCGGCAGCGTATTGATTTCGTTGACGAGCAGCGCGCCGTTATCTTTTCGCAGAAAGAAATCGACGCGCGCCAATCCGGAGCCGTCAATCGCTTTGAAAGCGCGAATCGCCATTTCCTGAATTTTTTTGGTCAGCTCGTCGGAAATCGGCGCCGGCACGACAAAATCGTTATTGCCCGTGCCGTCGTATTTTTCCGTGTAATCGAGAAATTTTTTCGATTCGTCCTTGATGATGTATTCGCCCGGCAGGCTGGCGCGCGGCTCGTCGTTGCCCATCACGGCGCATTCGATTTCGCGCATCTCCAGAGCTTCTTCGACGATAATTTTACGGTCGTACCGGGCGGCAATCTCGACGGCATCGCGCAGAGAAATTTCGTTGTCCGCGCGCGAGACGCCGACCGACGAGCCGAGATTGGCGGGTTTGACGAAACAAGGAAAACCCAGTTTTGCCTTGACCTGTTCGACCGCCGCTTCGCCGGCGCGCTCCCATTCGCTGCGCAAAAACCAGACGTAGCGGCAAATCGGAAGTCCTGCGTCGCGAAAAAGCGTTTTCATTACGACCTTGTCCATTCCGCAAGCCGACGCCAGCACGCCGCAGCCGACATACGGAATATCAGCCATCTCGAACAAGCCCTGAATCGTGCCATCCTCGCCGAAGGTTCCGTGCAAAACCGGAAAAACAACGTCCAGCGCCGTGCTTCTTTCTTCGCCGTCGGCGGCTTCTATTCTGGTCAAGCCTTTAAAGCTCGTATCGCCGAGCAAAGCGATTGTTTCGCGCGAGAAACTGTCGGCTTGTCCGGTCAAAAATTCCTGCGTCGGCGTCGGCAGCAGCGCCAGCGCCTCGACCGGATTGAGCCATTTTCCTTCTTTGGAGATGGCAATCGGCACGACTTCATACTTGTCTTTATCAATCTGTTCAATCACCGTGCGCGCCGAGCGAATCGAGATTTCGTGTTCGCCCGAACGACCGCCAAAAATTACACCGATACGAGTCTTCATATTATTTAGTCATTAGTGCTTTGTCCTTTGTTCCCTGCCGCTTGAATTTTAATTTAGTTTTCAGACTTTGCTCAATTTCCGAAGAACGAAGGACAAAAGACGCAGGACGCGATTATAAAATAGTTTTCCCCAGCGCCGAAAGAATCAGTTCTCCGGCTAGCTCGACCGTGATGTTCGCCGTGTCCAGAGTCGGATTGACCTCGACGATTTCAAACGAGCGCATTCCGCCGCGCTCGGCGATAATTTCCAGCGCCAGATGCGCCTCGCGATAAGTGATGCCGCCGCGCACCAGCGTTCCGGAGCCGGGCGCAAAACGCGGGTCGATGACGTCCACGTCAAACGTCACGACGAATCCGTCTTTCGCCCGCGAGGCGACCGCAATCGCGTCTTTGACGCATTCGGTCATTCCGCGTTTATCAATATCGCTCATCGTAAAAAACTGCTCGCGGATGCCGAGCTCGCGAATCAACTGTCTTTCGCCCAAATCCAAATCGCGCGCGCCTACGTGCGCCAGAAATTCCGGTTTGAGCTTCGGCGCAAAGCCGCCGAGATTGACCAGTTTTTCCTCGCCGCGTCCTAAAAGCGTCGACAGCGGCATTCCGTGCAGATTTCCCGACGGCGATGTTTCCGGCGTGTTCATATCCGCGTGCGCGTCAAACCAGATCAAGCCGATTTCTTTGCCTTCGTCGCGAAAAAATGAAGAAACGCCCGAAAAAGTTCCCATCGCAATCGAATGGTCGCCGCCGAGAATGACCGGAAACTCGCCGGCTTGAAAAATTTTCCTGACCGCTTCCGACATCGTTTCGCAGGCGGCAAGCATTTCCGGCAGATATTTCGGATTGTCCTCTATATTCGCCGCGCCTTCCGGGCAAACAACCGATAAATTATTATAATCGTTGACCTCGTAGCCCAAATCCCGGATGTGTTCGACGAGTCGTTTGCCGCGAATGTCTGCCAGGCGAATCGCCATCGCGCCCAATTCGCTGCCGGCTTGCCCGGCGCAAAAACCGAGCGGAATGCCGACGATGCCGATTTTTTTACCTTTTCCCGGAAAATCCCGGTTAGTTGACTGCATAAATTAAATTTCACCAAACCCGTTTGCAAATATTTCTTTCACCGCGTCGAAGGCTTCCTGTTCGTCAGCGCCTTCGACGGTTAATTTTAATTCCGTGCCTTTGCTCGCCGCCAGCGTCAGAACGCTGAGGATCGATTTCGCGTCGGCGACCACCTGATTATCCAGTCTCATCAGCATCACTCGGCTTTTAAACCCCCCGGCAAGCCTTACCAGCTGGGCGGCGGCGCGGGCGTGAAGCCCGAGCAGATTGATGATTTTGATGTTCGCTTCGGGCATCTTATTTCATTTTTTGCGGCGCGAGCAGCTCGCCGGCGCAATAAATCGACTGCTTTCCCTGCGCCTCGACTTCCTTTGCCATTTCCTGCAACGGCACGTCGTCTCTGTTTTGCGAAGCCAGCTTAATGACCATCGGCAGATTAACGCCCGTGACGATTTCGATTTCGCCCTCATTGATAAACATCGCGGAAATATTCGTGGGCGTACCGCCGAACATATCGGTTAAAAGCAAAACGCCTTTGCCGTCGGAGACTTTTTTGATGGCGCGGGCGATTTCGTCTTTCGCCGTTTCGACGTCGTCGTGCCAGCCGATGGAAACCGCCGCGATGTGACCCAATTCGCCGACGACCGTCTCCGCC
>DASVRL010000225.1:0-4723 GCA_036388635.1 Pyrinomonadaceae bacterium | reverse complement strand
GGCGGCGATTTGGACGGCTGTCTGCGCGAATTCGGAGCATTTGACGAAAACGGTTTGGTCAAAATTCCAGACCATTTGAATTATGAGGAAGCGGCGACGCTGCCATGTGCGGCGGTGACGGCTTATAACGCGCTTTATCATTCGGGGAGTTTGAAGCCGGGCGAGACGGTTTTGCTGCAAGGCACGGGCGGCGTCTCGATTTTCGCGCTGCAATTTGCCAGCGTTTACGGCTCGCGGACGATTATCACTTCGTCGAGCGACGAGAAACTGGAGCGCGCCAAAGATGTGGGCGCGGACGATTTAATAAATTACGACGAAACGCCCGATTGGGACCGAGCCGTGCTGGATTTGACGGACAAACGCGGCGTCGACCACGTGGTCGAAGTCGGCGGCGCGGGCACGATTCAGAAATCTCTGAAAGCCGTCAAAATGGGCGGGCACATCGCGCTCATCGGCGCGCTTTCCGGCGGCGCGGGCGGCGAAATCAGTCCGGTTTCGGTTTTTATGAAATCCGCGAAGCTGCACGGAATTTTTGTCGGCTCGCGGCAGATGTTCGAGCATATGAATCAACTGCTCTGCCTGCACAATCATTTGAAGCCGGTGATTGATAAGGTTTTTGCATTCAATGAAGCGAAAGACGCTTTGAAATATATGGAAAGCGGCTCGCATTTCGGCAAGATTGTCGTGCGGTTTTAATATGCTTTTTATGGTCGTCGAACGATTTAAAGATAAAGACGCCGCGCGGGTTTACCGGCGTTTTCGCGACCAGGGCAGGCTCGCGCCGGCGGGATTGAATTATCATTCCAGCTGGGTCGACGCGGATTTTCAGAGATGTTTTCAGCTGATGGAAACGGACGACCCGAAATTGTTGGAAGAATGGATTGCCAACTGGAGCGATATTGTCGAATTCGAGGTTTTTCCCGTACTGACTTCCGCCGAAGCCGTCCGGCGAATAGCGCCGAAACTTTAAAATTATGATTCAACCGGAAATACAAACTTACGCGGAAAATTACACTTCGCAAGAAAGCGAACTGCTGCGCCGCCTGCGCGAAAAAACTTTCGGCGAGCGCGACGATAAATCGATGCTTTCCGGCTTTTATCAAGGTCGGTTGCTCGCGATGTTCAGCAAGATGCTCGCGCCGCGCCGCGTTCTGGAAATCGGCACTTATATGGGCTATTCCGCGCTTTGTTTAGCGGAAGGTTTAAGCGCGGACGGAAAAATCATCACGCTCGACGTTGAAGAGGAAACCAACCTGATTGCCAGAGAATTTTGGGCGCAGTCTGAATTTAAAGACAAAATCGAGCCTTTTCTGGGCGACGCTACGGAAATTATTCCGGCGCTCGATGAAACTTTCGATTTGGTTTTTATCGACGCCGACAAACCGAATTACGCCAACTATTTCGATTTGGTTTTTCCGAAACTCCGCACGGGCGGAATCATCCTGGCGGACAATGTTTTATGGAGCGGAAAAGTTCTGGACATTGAGACGAACAACGACGAAAACACGGTCGCGCTGCACGAATTCAGCCGGAAAATCCAAGCCGACGAAAGAGTCAGCAACATTCTGTTTGCCGTCCGCGACGGCTTGATGGTTATCAGAAAAGAAACAGATTAAGGCAAAAGGTAAAAGGCAAAAGTAAATCGGATAAATCTTTTTTGGAGGATATATGGCGGTAGCGGAAATAAAAACGAAACAGACGGAAGCGAGCGTCGAAGATTTTTTTAACAAAATCAAGGACGAAAACGTGCGGCGCGATACGCGGAAAATTGCCGCGCTGATGCAGAAAGCGACGGGCGACGAGCCGAAAATGTGGGGCGAGAGCATCGTCGGTTTCGGCTATCGTCGTATCAAATCGCCGTCGGGGCGCGAAGTGGATTGGATGAAAATCGGACTTGCGCCGCGCAAAGCAAACATCACGCTTTATTTATCCATCGGCGAGACCTGGGACGAGGATTTATTGTCGCGGCTCGGCAAACACAAAACCGGAATGGGCTGTTTATACGTCAAGCGCCTGAGCGACATCGACGAAAACGTTTTGCAGGAACTGATTGAACAAGCGGCGGCGGCGAACAGCGGAAAATAAATTAAAAACACACGAGGAAAATTTTATGGCAAACGAACTTTACGAAATTCCCTTAAAAACGATTGACGGCGCGGAAACGAGCTTGGGCGAATACAAAGACAAGGTTTTATTGATCGTCAACGTCGCCTCGAAATGCGGTCTGACGCCGCAATATGAAGGCTTGGAGAAGCTTTACGAAAATTATCGCGCCAAAGGTTTTGAGATTCTGGGCTTCCCTGCCAACAATTTTATGGGACAGGAACCGGGAACGGAAGATGAAATCAAGGATTTCTGCTCGACGAATTTCGACGTGCAGTTTCCGCTTTTCTCAAAAATTTCCGTCAAGGGCGACGACCAGCACGGGCTTTATAAATATTTGACCGAAACCAAATCCGAAACCGACGTCAACGACGGCGGGCTGGAAAACAATCTGAAAGGCTACGGTCACAATCGCTCGACGCCGGGCGAGATTTTGTGGAATTTCGAAAAATTCCTGGTGGGCAAAAACGGCGAAATCGTCGCGCGTTTCGCGCCCGACGTAACGGCGGAAGACGAGCGCTTAGTGGCAAAAATAGAGGAAGAATTAGGAAAATAATCTACGCATAGACACACAGAGATGGAGGCGGACAAGAAATAGATTTAAGCCGCGAATAAACACGAATTTTCACGAATAATTATCTCGTGTCTATCCGTCTTGATTCGCGCACAATTTAAAAATATGAAAATCGGAATTATCGGTTCGGGCGACGTGGCGCAGACTCTGGCGAGCGGTTACCTGGCGAAAGGTTATGAAGTAAAGCTCGGCACGCGCAGTCCCGAAAAGCTTAATGACTGGCTGGCGGCGGCAGGCGAAAACGCTTCGGTCGGAAGCTTTACGGAGGCGGCTGAGTTTGGCGAAGTCGCTTTTATTTGCGCTTCGGGCGCGGCGGCGTTGAGCGCCGTCGAGATGGCGGGCGCGGAAAATTTTAAGGGAAAAACCGTGATTGACGTGACCAATCCGCTGGATTTTTCCGAAGGCGTTCCGCCGAGGTTTACGGCGACGGTCGGCGATTCGCTCGGCGAGCGGATACAAAAGGCTCTGCCCGAAGCAAACGTCGTCAAAGCGTTTAACACAATCAACCGGACGACGATGATTGACCCGCATTTCGGCGCCGGCGAGACGGCGACGCTGTTTATCGCCGGAAACGACGAAAACGCCAAAGCGGAAACCGTTAAACTGGCGAAAGAATTCGGCTGGGAGGTCGAAGATTTGGGCGATATTAGCCAGGCGTTTTTTCTCGAAGCGTTCGCCTCCTTGTGGGTTAATTACGCTTTTAAACACAATTCGTGGCTGCACGCTTTCAAGCTATTGAAAAAATAGAAAGCGCGCCAGAGAAGACGAGTTAACGAGTAAGGGAAGAATGAGCAGATTTTCAGACATACCATTTTCGGTTTTGGATTTAGCGCCGGTTGTCAAAGGCGGCAGCATCGGCGAGGCTTTGCGCAATTCGCTTTCGCTGGCGCAGCACGCCGAAGCGCTCGGCTACAAGCGTTTCTGGCTTGCCGAACACCACAATATGACGGGCATCGCGAGCGCGGCGACGTCGGTCGTTATCGGCTACGTGGCGGGCGGAACGTCGAAAATCCGCGTCGGGGCAGGCGGCATCATGCTGCCGAATCACGCGCCGATCGTTATCGCCGAGCAATTCGGAACGCTCGAATCGCTTTATCCGAATCGCATCGATCTGGGTTTGGGACGCGCGCCCGGCAGCGACCAGGCGACGGCGCTTGCCCTGCGCCGCACGCTGCATACGAGCGGCGATGATTTTCCCGAACTTTTGGAAGAATTGAGATTTTTTCTGCGCGAGCCGGTCGAGAATCAAAGAGTCAGAGCCGTTCCGGGCGCGGGTTTGAACGTTCCGATCTGGCTGCTCGGTTCGAGCGGTTTCAGCGCGCGTCTGGCGGGCGAACTGGGTTTGCCGTTCGCTTTCGCCGGACATTTTTCGCCGGAATATATTTTGCCCGCGCTGGAGCTTTATCGCCGCTCGTTCGAGCCTTCGGACGCGCTCGAAAAGCCGCAGGCGATGCTGGCGATAAACGCCGTCGCCGCCGAGACGGATGAGGAAGCGTGGCGTCTGGCAAGCTCGCAGTTTCAGTCGTTTTTGAATCTGATTCGCGGCAAGCCGGGACAGCTTCAGCCGCCGGTCGAAAATATGGACGGGCTTTGGACGCCGCAGGAAAAAGCCGCGGTCGAATCAAAGCTCGGCGGCTCGCTAATCGGCAGCGCGGCGACGGTTAAAGACAAACTGGAGAAGATTTTAGCTGAAACAAACGCCGACGAACTGATGATAAACGCGATGATTTACGACCACGCGGCGCGTCTGCGCTCGTACGAAATCATCGCCGACGTTTGGCAGGATAAAACGGAGAAATATTACGTTAAAAAGTGAAAAAAGGTGAAAGTGAAAAAGTTGTTGTATTTTTGCCAAACAAAATTTTTTCACCTTTCCACTCTTTCGCTTTTGACCTTTAAAAATCATGAAAGCAATCAGAGTTCACGAATTGGGCGGCGCCGAAAAATTGACGCTCGAAGAAATCGAAAAACCGACGCCGAAAGCGGACGAGGTTTTAATCAAAGTTGCCGCCGCCGGAGTTAATTACGCTGACACAATGATGCGTT
>DASVRL010000224.1:0-8802 GCA_036388635.1 Pyrinomonadaceae bacterium | reverse complement strand
ATCAAGCCGTCACACTATGACGACGACGGCTACGTCCTGCAGTGGCTGCGGTCGCCCGTCCCATCGAATTCGTTAGCGACGATATACGGTCTAGCGACTGACTGCGCCGAGCGAAAAGTGCTTGGCGACAACGTCGAGATCGAAATCCACCCGATCGACGAGACCCACACGCGCGTCCGCCCCGAGCAGCGCATCGCGAAGATGATCGAAAAAGCCGAAGCCGGCGGAATGGTGATGCTCGTCGGAGTCCAGTCGAACCAGTTTCCGAGATCGCTTGACATCGCCGCGTAATGCAGCTTAAAGCAAAAAAAATTTTAATCAATTCGTTTCGTGCCGCTCTTTTGATTTTTCTTTCGTTTCTTTTCGGTACCGAAACCCGAGCGGGAAAAATACCCTTCAAGAGTTACACGACCGCCGAAGGCTTGGCGCACGACCGCGTCAATCGCATCGTTCGCGATTCGCGCGGCTTTTTGTGGTTCTGTACCGGCGAAGGCTTGTCCAGATTCGACGGCTACGAATTTAAAAATTACACGCAGGCGGATGGGCTTCCGCACCGCAACGTCAATGATTTGCTCGAACTCGGCGACAGCACGTATCTGGTCGCCACCGATGACGGGCTGGCGTTTTTTGATCCGAAAGGCACGGCAAATTCCCAATCCGCCGAGCCGCCGTCTATGTTTCGCACGTTCCGCGTTTCGCTTGATGCGCCGGACGAGCGTTTACGCAGCGTTTCAAATTTACTCAAAGCGCGCAACGGAAAAATTTGGGCGACAACAAGCCTCGGGCTTTGCCGTCTTTTGCGGGAAGAAAGCGGCGAATGGCGATTCGAAAAAATAGAGGGCGACGCCTGGCGCGGCAAAAATATCGAACCGCTCGGGCTTATAGAAGACCGATTCGAGAGATTATGGTTGGGAAGCGCCCTCGGAGTTTTTGTCTTTAATCCCGCCAGCGGCGAAACTTTTCTGCTGCCGGAAACAACCGGCTTAAGTCTGGTCGAAGACGAGCTGGGGCGAATTTGGTCGGGCGGCGGCATAGATAAAGTTCCGGGGCTATATCTTTTCGATGCTCCGAACGCAAATGAGAGTCCCGTTCTGCAACGGCGCTTTACGACCGCCGACGGCTTGACCGATAACGTCTGGTTTAACTCGATGCTGAAAACTTCCGACGGGCGGATTTTAGTCGGGATAGCCAATGGTTTATGTGAGTTTCTGCCCGAAGCGAAAGCGGGCGAACTGCCTTTTCGCGCCCTTTTTACGACCGATATAGTTTCGCTGGCGGAAGACAGCGGCGGCAATCTTTGGGTCGGCACGGCAACCCGTGGCGCGTTCAAATTGATCCGGCGCGGATTTGTGCTTTATCAGGCTAAGGAACAACCGCCTTATGGCGGCGTGACTTCGATTTTTCCCGGCAGCGGAAATGAAGTTTTCGTCACTTCCAGCCACAAGAATTTGCTTCGTTTCGACGGCGAAAAATTTTCCGAAATCCCGCTCGATAAAATAAAATCCCGCAGCTGGGGCTGGGGTCAGCTCGATTTGCGCTCGCGCGCGGACGGCGATTGGTGGTTTCCGACCTCTTTCGGTCTGGTTCGTTATCCGGCGGTTAAAAATATTGAAGATTTGGCGCACACGCCGCCGAAAAATATTTATACCAAGCGCGACGGTTTATTTGCTGACGAAATTTTTCGCCTTTTTGAAGACTCGCGCGGCGATATGTGGTTTAGCTTGATGGGCGCGGTCGAAGATACGGTCATGCGCTGGGAACGAAAGAGCGGAAAAATTTACGGCTACACGACCGCCGACAATCTACCTGCAAAAAACACCGCGACGGCTTTTGCCGAAGATTCCGAGGGCGGCGTCTGGCTCGGTTTTTACGCTGGCGGCGCGGCGCGCTGGCGAAACGGAAAGTTTCAAATGTTCTCGGCTCGCGACGGTTTTCCTGTCGGCTTGGTCAATTCGATTCACGCCGACCGGCGCGGGCGCTTATGGCTCGCCGTCAGCAACAGCGGCGTCATTCGCGTCGACAATCCTCTGGCAGACGAGCCGCGTTTCGTCAGTTTGAATGTCGGCAACGGTTTGTCGAGCAATCAGGCAAACTGCCTGACGGAAGATAATTTCGGGCGCATCTATGTCGGCACGGCGCGCGGCATCAATCGCATCGAGCCGGAATCGGGACGCATCAAGCTTTACACGCAAGCCGACGGTTTGCCCGGCAGCTCCGTCAGCCGCTGCACGCGCGACGAAACGGGCACTTTATGGTTTTCGCAAAAATTCAACCTGGCGCGCCTCGAGATTCAAGCCGACGAAAATTTTGCGCCGCCGCCCATTTTTATCGGCGATTTGCGCGTCAACGGCGAGACGATAAAAAAATTGTCGGAGCTCGGCGAAACGGCAGTCGAACAGCTGGATTTTAATTCCGAACAGCGGCAGATTCAAATCGGATTTTTCGCGCTCGGCTTCGGCACCGGCGAAACTCTGCGCTATCAATACAAACTCGAGGCGGCTGATTGGAGCGAGCCATCAGCGCAGCGCACCGTCAATTTGAATCTCGCGCCGGGCAGCTATAATTTTCTGGTCCGCGCCGTCAACGCCGAAGGCGTGGCGAGCGAAAATCCGGCGCGCGTCTCGTTCACGATAGCGCGCCCGGTGTGGCAGCGCTGGTGGTTTATGCTGCTCGCCGCTGTTGCCGTTTCTTTTTTGATTTACGCGCTTTACCGTTATCGTATCGCGCAGGTTATCAAGCTGGAAAGAGTCCGCACTCGCATCGCGACCGATTTGCACGACGATATCGGCTCGTCGCTTTCCAAGATTGCGATTTTATCGGAAGTCGTCAGGCAGCGAAACGGCTCGAATCAAACTGAGAAAGACTCGAAAATCGAGCCTTTGGAAATCATCGCCAACACTTCGCGCGAGATGGTCGATTCGATGTCAGACATCGTCTGGGCGATAAATCCCGAACGCGACCATCTTTCGGATTTGATTCAGCGTATGCGCCATTTTACTGAAGAGTTGCTTGACGCGCGCGACATCGGTTATCAATTTCGCGTTCCGGAAAATCTGAAAGACATCGCGCTCGGCGCTGACCAGCGGCGCGAGATTTATTTGATATTCAAAGAATGCATCAACAATCTGGCGAAACATTCCGGCGCCGCCGAAGCTTATATAAAAATAGATTTGGATAATGAAAATTTGGTTGTCGAAGTTACAGACGATGGTCACGGATTTGACCCGGCGGCTAAGTCAACCGGAAATTCGCACGGTTTCGGCGGCAACGGTTTAATCAATATCCGGCGGCGGGCGGAAAATCTCGGCGGCGCGCTCGCGATAAATTCGGAACCCGCAAAAGGCGCGAAAATCGTGCTGCGCGTTCCGGTCGGCAAAAAATTATTTGCGATTTAATAACGCCTGCAATGATTTTCTTTTCAGCCGAAGTCGGTTTTTGTTTGCCCACGGCAACCGAATTATTCATAAAGTGTCAAAAAAGTAAAAATCAGAATCTAAAAATTCAAAAACGAATCAAAACAGAAAAAATTTATCGGACAAACTTCCCTTCGTGTAAATAGCTTTCGAGAAGGGCGATTATCATAAGCTATTTACAAGGCTATCTCGTAAATTTTACAACCAACCAAATCCGCTAATGTCCAAAAGCTTGTATTTTTCGGACACATTTATATTGAAAAGCTAATGCCTGGTAAATTTGATATTTGAGAGCGGAAACTTCAGAGGTTTTTTGGACACATTCTTTTAGGAGAATTTTCCGAGTCCGGCTAACCTGCCGCGATTTTTCACGATATGCCGGACGGCTTTTTTGTTTTCGGCGGCTGGCTTGCTCCAAAATTTCGGCGGGAAATATCAGCCTGAAATATATGCATTTTCACCATCGGTTTTGATATCCTTATGATTGATTCGAGCAGCTTCATTTAAATTAATTAGTGATAAATAGTCGTCCGGAATCTAAGCATCGGTACTTTTGCTTTTTGTTTCCGGTTGAAGGAAGAACCAGGCGGATAAGTTTTCTTTTCGCAATACATATACTTTAGATGACTTTCCGGTTTCTTCTTTCAATAATCCTAAATTCTGAAATATTATTAGCTATCTCGTATAGTATTCCGAATGGACGATCCGATTAAGAAAACAGCATTTTTTACAATGTCCCGAACAGTTAAAGGAAACGAAAGAAAAGAAAGGGTTAAAGTGAAAATTCCCTGGAGAGGCGTCGGAATCGGTTTTGCCGTTTGGGGCATAATCGGATTTCTTTTTGCTTTCGAGTTTTATTTGAGCAATTACAAGTCGATCAAATTCATTTCTTTTGGGGATGTTATCGTCGGATTTTTATGGGAAATTTCTTCTTACGCCGTTTTCACGCCGCTGCTGTTAAAATTCGGAAGCGTTTATCCGTTTGAGTTCCAGATATCGGTCAAACGGTTTTTTCGCAATTTTTTTATTCACCTGGTCGCCGCCTTCTTCTTTGCGGTAATCTGCTTTTTTCTTCAGTATTTTGTTTTTGGAATAATTCGGGGAGAAATCTGTCTGGATTGCTTTAAGTTGGAAGTTCTTCTCAATCCCGATTATTTGCGGCGCGTGATAATTATTTATTGGGGAATTATTCTGGTCGGGCAGGGCGTCGAATATTTTCGTCGCCTGAACGATGAAAAAATTCGCGTCGCGCAGCTTTCGACGCAGCTTTCCGCAGCAGAGCTGTCGGCGCTGAAAATGCAGATTAATCCGCATTTTTTATTCAATACGCTTAACTCGATTGTCGGGCTCATTCAGACGGACAAGGATTCCGCCGAAACGATGACCAGAAAATTGTCGGATTTTCTGCGCCTTACGCTGAAAAATTCGGGTGAAATGACGGTTTCTCTGGAACAGGAATTTTCTTTTATTAAAACTTATCTCGACATCGAAAAAGTGCGGTTTCAGAAAAGATTATCGGTCGAATTCCGCTGCGATGAAAACATCCTTTCCGCCAAAGTTCCGAATTTGATCTTGCAGCCGCTCGTCGAAAACGCCATCAAACACGGCATCAGTCGTAAGAAAAAAGACGGTCGGATAAAAATCTCGGCGTTTCGCGACGGCGATTTTCTGGTGCTCGAAGTTCTCGACAACGGAGACTGGTCGGATAAAGCTTATAACGGGATGGAGCAGGAAAAAAGCGGCGTCGGATTAAAAAACACCGCCGAAAGATTAAAACAAACTTACGGAAACGATCATTTTTTTTCGTTAATTAAAGATGAAGAATCGGACACGGTCGCGACCATCAAAATTCCGTATCGAGTGTAGCTTTGCCGGTCGATTTGTGACGCGCCCGTAAAGTTTATAGTGATGATAAAACCGCTGAAAATTTTAATTGTCGACGACGAACCTCTGGCGCGCGGGATTATTCGTCGAATGCTCGAAGGCGATTCTCGTATTCAGTCAATCGCCGAAGCCGAAGACGGCGACGAGGCGCTTGAGACGATTCGCAGGATTGCGCCCGATATCGTTTATCTCGACATCCAGATGCCGGGAGCCAACGGCTTCGAATTGCTCGACCAAATTCGACAATTGAAAACGGCGGTAATGCCGCTCATCATCTTTGTCACGGCGTACGACGAATACGCGCTCAAAGCTTTTGAATTCTATGCTTTGGATTATTTGATCAAGCCGGTCGATCCCGCTCGATTCCGGCAGACTTTCGATCTCGCCGTCAAACAGCTTTCCGCCGGCGAGCAGGCTGAATATCAGGAGAAATTATTTCAAATCGTCAGCCGCATAGAGCCACAAAGACATTATCTGGAATGGGTTTCCGTCAAAATAAACGGCGTTATCTCGTTATTCAGGATTGAGAAAATCCGCTGGATCGAAGCGCAGGGCAACTATGCTTTGCTGGATCTCGGCAATAATTTAACGCATCTGATGAGAGAACAAATCGGAACTCTGGAATCAAAACTGAACCCGCGAAACTTTATCCGCATTCACCGCTCGACGATCATCAATATCGATTTCATCAAAGGAATCGAAGACTGGGGACGCGGCGAATTCAAAGTCGCGATGAGCGAAAATAAAGTCTTTCCGGTCGGGCACCGCTTTCGCAACAATTTCGACGATTTTCTCAGAAAAAAAGTTCTCTAGCCGTCAAAAAACTTCGATCAATTTTTCGCATAAAAAATCGATTTCGAGTTCATTTCAGATTTTCACGGCTTTATACCGAAAAACCCGGGATTAGTCACAAATTTATAAATACTTTGCCGGAAAGAGTTAATATCCGAAATGAATCTGCACAAATCGAACGACAAAGAGTTGGGACATCAGAGCGGAGAAAAATAATAAAGTTACAGTCGCATTAGCATTTTCGAACCGTGTTAAGAAAACAGCGTATTTATGAAGAAAAAAATTATCATATCATTTTTACTTTTGATCGCTCTGACGGTCGCCGGATATTTTGTCTGGAACTATTTTACGAGTCCGCACTGGGATCAAAAGGTAAAATTTACTCCGGCGCAGCCGCAGCAGTTTAGCGAGGGCAAATTGAAGTACACCGTCTACCGCGCCGAAAACGGCGTGAGCGACGACGTCATATATCATTTACACGGAAGAAATTTAGACGCTTCCGTTTGGAACGACGACACTTATTTTACTTCGCAGGTACAAGCCTTCTGGCAGAGATTATCGATTAAACCGCCGACTGTCGTGGTCGTTTCCTACGGACCGGTCTGGCTGCTGACTCCGAAAAATTCTAAGGAGGAAAGCGGCTTACTGGATGATTTTATCGCCCGCCTGCCGGAGATCGAATCGAAATTAGGCAAACCGAAACGCCGAATCCTGCTCGGCGAATCGATGGGCGGCTTAAATGTCCTGATCGCCGGTCTGAGCCGTCCCGAAATGTTTTCCAAAGTGGCGTCTCTCTGTCCGGGCGTTTATCTGGACTCCCCGTTCTCCGATTATTCCACTTTGCGAGCAGGTATCAAGCGAACAGGCGCCGATCCCAAAATAATATACGGAGTGACGCAGCTGGCGAAAAAATATGTTTCCAATGACGAAGAGTGGAACGCCATCTCCCCGATTTCATTAATCGAGCGCGCCGATCAAAACTATCCGGAACTCTATCTTTCCTGCGGTCTGTACGACAAATACGGAAATTTCGAGGGCACCGAAGCGCTCGCCGATACCGCGCTGAAAAAAGGAGTAAAAACGACCTGGCATCCGCTTTACGGCGGACATTGCGCTATCGATATCGCGTCGCTCGCAAACTTTCTCGGAGCCGATTAACTTGTTATAGATTGTGAAATGCGGTGAAAACCGTGTCTCTTTTTCCTAATCCGACAGCCTGACCGAAGAAGTTGACGCAAGCTGAAAAGCGAGTAATAAAATAAATAACTTTTTCATAATAAATGTTTCCTTTTCCAACAATCCGAATCCGCAAAGCGCGTCGAAAACCTGCGCGTTAAATCAATCGTTTCGATACGATACCGCCGACTTTGATTGAAAGTTCTCGTCCTACTTTCCCGCTTTTAGCGGCTCGCCGGGCAAGCAATCCGTCTTTTGTCGAAGTAAGGATAATCTGAAACAAGCTGGATTTCTAATAGATTTAGAATATATTCTGCCAACCCGTAAGATTAATCTGGAAAACGGCAATTTTGTTCGGTAGTTCGAAAACGATTCTTTCTGAGACAACAAAACCCACTTTATCGGAAAGCTCAAATTTGGGCGTTTTTGCGATATAAACGTGATTTTTTATTTTGACTTATTTCTTTGCTTTTTTATTACTTGACCTATTGCGATATATCGTGATACATATTTCATATTACGGTGAAATTTTGATTTCATTGAAAATTAAAAATAAGTGAGGTAAAAATAAATGTTTGGAAGAAAAGGTTTTAAATTCGGACGCGGCGAATGCGCTCCGGGTTTTAGTGGTGAATTTATGCGAATGCGTAGAGGCGATATAAAGTTTCATCTGCTGGAAATTTTGAAAGAAACTCCGCGGCACGGCTACGAGGTTATCAGTGAGCTTGAAAAACAATCGGGCGGTTATCGCCCAAGCCCAGGCTCTGTTTACCCGACGCTGCAAATGCTCGAAGAAGGCGGCTTTCTAACCGGCGAGCAGATTGACGGCAAAAAAGTTTATACGATTACCGAAGAGGGATTAAAACTGCTTGAGACGCGTGGTCAGACGCGGTTTGAAGCGAATCCTAAAATGGCGCAGGCGCTTGAAATACGCAAATCCATGATGAAGCTCGTGGCGGCGGTGAAGGACGGCGTGCGCGACGGCGATGAGGAAACGGTGAAACGCATCAGCGAAATCGTCAACAAGGCGCGGCGCGATATTTATTCGATTCTTGCTGAATAGCAAAGCGAGCCGCTCTGCAGAGCGCTATTCGATAAAATTTTATTTTTGAGACAGCACTAGATTTCCCGCGTCATAGAATGCGCCGAGCTAAGAATAAGAAACGATAGATAAGGATCGGCAGAAGAAAAACTTTTTTCATATTTGATAAGATGTGTCGGAACTGTCTCAAAAAGGGTGATTTTCAAGACACATTTTACTCTGTTTTAAGCTTCTCGAAAAGAGATGTTTTCCAGACTCGGTGAAATTACAAATAAAAAAGGCTTCGTCCATATATGAACGAAGCCTTTTTACTTTGAATAAAACTGGATTCACCTGACGAAAGCATTCGGAGTGGGAATATCGCCGTTTGCTCCGAACTGGAAACCGGTAAAGCCGGCTGTTGTTCTCAATAAATACCAGGTTCCCGATGAAGGTCTGAACACCACCACATCCGCTTTACCATCGCCGTCGAAATCCGCCGGCGCAGGTTTGTCT
>DASVRL010000223.1:0-12717 GCA_036388635.1 Pyrinomonadaceae bacterium | reverse complement strand
ATATCGCCGGGCTGGAGTTTGGCGTCCCAGAGCGCTTTCTGGCAAGGCTCGACCGAAAGCTCGACTAGATCCTTGACCAAATCTTCGAATTTAACGCGCGTCAAAACCGTATTGATGTGTTTCGGTCCGCTTCCGTCCGCCGCGATAAACGGCAGATTGACGGTCGTTTCCGCCACTGACGAAAGCTCGCATTTGGCGCGTTCCGCCGCTTCTTTCAAACGCTGCAAAGCCAGCCGGTCTTCTTTCAAATCAATGCCGTTTTCCAGCTTAAAGCTTTCGACCAGCCAGTTGATGATGCGCTGGTCAAAATCTTCGCCGCCTAAGAACGTGTTGCCGGACGTGGAAAGGACTTCAAACACGCCGTCGTTGATTTCCAGGATAGTGATGTCGAACGTGCCGCCGCCGAGGTCGTAAACGGCGACTCTTTCGGTTTTGTTTTTTCCGAAGCCGTAAGCCAGCGCCGCGGCGGTCGGCTCGTTGATGATGCGCTCGACGTTCAGACCGGCGATTTTTCCGGCGTCGCGCGTCGCCTGCCGCTGCGCGTCGTCGAAATACGCGGGCACGGTGACGATGGCTTCGCTGATTTTATCGCCCAAAAATTCTTCCGCCGCCAGCTTCAGGCGCTGAAGAACGATTGCCGAGATTTCCGGCGGGCTGTAAACGCGGTCGAGCACGCGAATGTGCGCGTCGCCGTTCGGCGCCTGCGTCAGCTCAAACGGCACGGTTTCGCGCATTTTCTCGACTTCCGCCGAGTTGAATTTGCGACCGATTAAGCGTTTGACGGCGTAAAGCGTGTTTGCCGGATTGGTGACGGCTTGCCGCTTGGCGATTTGACCGACCAGGCGCTCGCCCTTTTCCGTAAAACCGACGACGGAAGGCGTCGTTCGCCCGCCTTCCTTGTTCGGGATAATCTGCACCGTGCCGCCTTCGAGAACGGAAACGCAGCAGTTGGTTGTTCCTAAATCTATTCCGATGACCTTACTCATAGTTTTTTTTTGAGTCCTTTAATTGACGGGAGAATCGAAGCGGAGCAGCAGCAGCGGGCGACTACTCGTTTTCAAAAGAATTTAAATCTATTTCCTGAAATGCGGGCGGGCTTGGACGATTGCTGCCGCTGCTGCCAGCGGCGGAAACTTTGACTATCGCGGCGCGAATGATTTTTTCGTCCATCCGATAGCCGCGCAGAAGCTCTTTCGTGACCGTGTTCGGCGGGTATTCGGCGGTTTCTTCCGTCGCCGCGGCTTCGTGAAAATGCGGGTCGAACGTTTTGCCGACCGAATAAATCGGCTCGATGCCCATCTCCGCGAGAACCTCGCCGAGCTGTTGATTGACCAGAAAGATTCCGTCGAGAAAATGCTGAAATTCCGGCGATTTTCCGTCCGCCAGCGCATCGGACGAATCCAGCGCGCGTTCCAGATTATCGACGACCGGCAGCATCTGCGTCGCCAAATCGCCGACCAGCGTGCGAAAAGTTTCGTGACGGTCGCGCTCGATGCGTTTGCGATAATTTTCAAAATCAACCTGCCGGCGGGTCAGAACATCGCGCATATCTTCGCGCTCTTTTTCCAGCAGGCGCACCTGCTGGCGAAGCTCCGCCAATTCTTTATTTAATTGCTGCGATTGCGCGGCGGACGCCCGCGGCTCGGAATTTTCCTGAAGATTGCGCGATTCGTAGATTTTCCCCAAATCGACAGTGCCCGGCTGATTCGAGTTTTCAAACTCGTCGTATTCTTCAATCTCGACAAATATTTCGGAAGTGATGTTGAGGTCTTTCTCCTTCGCCTCGAGCTCTTTGATAAAATCGTCGAGCGAAGTCAGATTGTCAGCTTCGATATTTTCGATAAATTGTTCTTGTGAATCGTTATTGGAATTCATTTTAGGTTTGTAAAACTATTTTCGTTTGGAAAAATCAGGAGTTTGATTTGTCGTCTATCATCATTTTTTCGAGCATTCGCGCTACATAGCTGACAATCGAAATCATTCGCGCGTATTCGATTCGGGTCGGACCCAAAACGCTCAGCGTTCCGGCGGTCGCGCCGTTGCCGACGCGATAAGGAGCGGTAATCAAAGAACAGTTTTGCAGGGTCGGCGCGATATTTTCGCTGCCGATGACAATCTGGACGTTGCCTTTGGCGGAAACGTCGCGCTCGATGCATTCGCTGAGGATTTGCACGAGCCGCGATTTTTCTTCAAACGTTCGCAGAAGTCCGCGCAGACGCTCAAAGTTGGAAAAATCCGGCTTTGAAACGATGTTTGAAGTTCCGTCGACATAAACCTCGCCCAAATCTTCGCTTTCGATGCTCTGCGAGCAAAGAATAATCGCCGTTTGCAGCAATTTATCGAAAAGCGTTTTTTCCTCGTGCATCAGCCGCAGGATTTCCGTTCTGATCACCGCCAGGCTTTTGCCGCTAAACTCCACGTTCAGATAACGAGCCGTGCGGTCAAGCTCTTCCTGCGATAAGGTTTCACTGAGCCGGATAATTTTATTGTGGACGATATTCGGCGCGGAAACCAAAACCACCAGGATTCGCTTTTCGGAAAGATTGACGAATTCGATATGCTGCAGGCGGTCGTTCGCTAAACTGGGCGAAACGACGATGCCGACATTTTGAGAAAGAGCCGAGAGCAGCTGCGAAGTGCGTTCCATCAATCGGTCGGGCGTTTCGTTCAAACCGAATTCGCCGTTAATGAGCCGCAAATCCTCGTCCGAAAGACTTAAAACGCCGAGCAGGTTGTCTACGTAAAAGCGATAACCCTTGTCGGTCGGAACGCGACCGGCGGACGTGTGCGGTTGTTCGACCAGACCGGCGTCTTCAAGCTCGCTCATCACGTTACGGATGGTTGCCGAGCTCCAGCCGTAAGCATTGGCAAACTTGTCGGCGACCGATTTCGAGCCGACGGGCTCGCCCGTCACCAGATGTTCGCTGATAATTGCCGAGAGAATCGCCTGCCCGCGGGCATCAGGAAAATTTGATTTTCTGGCTGACGTTAAATCAGTTTCATGGACAGACATTGTTTCGGCAGTTTGCGGCATACCCGGAAAGGAAGATATGCTCATAAAAAGAAATAGCATTATACAGCGAAAATTGTCAAGATTTTATAGTTAAAAATTGTTAAAACAATTCGGTGGAAGAAACAATCCGGCAAATCAGGAATTTTTACATTGATGCTTTCCGGCGTTTAAAGCGCGACGCCGAGCCGCCGGAAATCGAGGTTTCCTTTTACCCGTATATCGGCATCAACCACACGATTCGCGTGCGCGACGGCAAGGTTTTCGTGCGTATCGCGCAGATTTTCGAAGCCTCGCCGCTGCCGGTTCAAAAATCGCTGGCTTCGATTCTGGTCAGCAAAATTCTGCGCAAGCGCGTCCCGCGGGCGGATTTGGAAAATTATCAAGCCTTTGTCAAAACCGAGCCGGTTCAGGCGCAGGCTTTTGAAAATCGTCGCCGTCGCGGGCGAAAAGTCGTCACGACGCCGAAAGGCGAAGTTTACGATTTGGAAGAAATTTTCGCGCGCCTGAACCGGATTTATTTTCAAAACCGGTTGCCGAAACCCGTCCTGACGTGGTCGGCGCAAAAAACTTTTCACCGGCTCGGTCATCACGATTCGACGCACGAAACTCTGGTCATCAGCAAATCGCTGGACGATAAAAAAGTTCCCGCCTTCGTCACCGAATACGTCGTTTATCACGAGATGCTGCACATCAAACACCCGACGATAGAGCGCAACGGCAGGCGCTACAACCACACGCCCGCCTTTCGCCGCGACGAGGAAAAATTTGCCTATTTTGCCGAAGCCGAAGCGTGGATCGAGCGAAATTCGGCGGCTTTAAGAAGAAAAGTCAAAACCCAGCGCCGCCAGAGGCGCCGTTTAGCGGCAGGCGGAAAGCAGTAGGCTGCATCAGATTTGAGTCTTCCGGGTTGAATTTTAAAGCTCGACCGCCTTCCCTACTCCAGGCTTTCCAGAATCGTTCCGATCAAACCGAAATCCGAAACGGTTTTGCGCTCGAATCCGCCGGCGTCAAAGCGGGTTTCGGTCGTGTAAAAGCTCACAGATGTTTTGTTTTCTTCTTTCGGATTGCCTAAAAGCTCGACGATTTTTCCGGCTGTTTCCGCGTCTTTCGTCAGGCTGAGGGCGGCTGCCGGACTGTTTGAGATTTTTTGAAAAGCGGCGGTCGATTTAAAATTCTGCCCGCTTTCCTTTGCTTTCAAACAACTTAAAACGCTTTCGGTTTCGCCCAGAATCAATTTGTTTTCGATGAAAGCCGCTGCTAAAAGCTCGTCTTTGGATTTCCAGATCTCGGCATTTCCCTGTTTTTCCGGCGGCGCTTTGAAATTTATCTCGCTCGTCAGCGCTTTTTTCAAACTTTCCGCGTCTTTGACGTCGGCAATCACAACCGATTTGTCGCCTTCCTCGTCAAATTTCGCCGTAATGATTTCCGCGCCGACCGCGCTTAAAAACGCTTCGGCGCGCGTGATTTCGTAAGGCTCAAACAGCGCGTCGGAAAACTGCAGGATAATTTTCGCGCTGGTCGCGTCCGTCTGATTTGCCGTCGTCAATAAAACGCTGCGCCAGGCGATTTGCGGGTTTTGCAGGTTGTAGCGCGTCACGGAAAAAAGCGCGGGCGGCAGAAATTCGGCTTTTTGAAATTCTCTGGCGGAAGCCGGCAGAAGCGTTTCCTTCAAAACCGAAGAAATTTCCGCGCCGGTTTTGATTAAATATTTGTCTTCGATTGCGGCTTCGGTTTTGCGCGCCGTCCAGACGATTTCCCTGACGGATTTTTGCAGAATCTGCGGCAGAATCCGCGCCGTAAAGCTTCGCGCGTCTTCATCTTCGCTCGTTCTGAAGGCGGCGAAAACGCCCGCCAGATTCGCAATCTGCGGCATCGACTCGGACGAAATATAGCCGAAAGCGATTTGATTTTCATCGCCGGCGCGCTCCAGCGCCCGAGTTAAAGATTCGTTTTTCGTCAGATTTTCCGCTTCGCCGCGTTTAACCGCTAAACATTTTTCAATCGCCGCTTCGTCGTTGCCGAGATAAACGACGCTTTCGCTGACGGCGGCGACAAGCTTCCGGTTGTCCGCCGCAGCCGTCCAGACAAACCATTTTGCGCCGGGCTTTTCCGGTTTTTCGAGCCGCGCGTCGTCGCCGTAAGTTTCCCGCGCGAATTTTCCGATTTGATTTTCCGCGAGCGATAAATTCGTCGATTCCCACCGGTGCGTGTCGGCGACGGCGACAAAAAGCGGCTTGGAATTCAAAATTTTCTGATTGTCCGTCAATTGTTTTTCGGATATTTCAAAGCCCGTCACGGCGACGGCAAGCTGCGTGTTTTCCAGGTATGAAAAATCGGGTTTCGATTTTGCCAGCTGCCGCCACGACTCGTTTTCCGTCAAAGCCGAAAGCGTTTTCGCCAAATCTTTCGATTCCAGATAGACCAGCGTTTCGGCTGGCACGAGCGAGCGCATATCGGTCGGCTTTGAAGATTGGCAAGCCGTAAAAATAATGACCGATAAAAACGCCGCGACGCCGCGACGCCGAGAAACGGAAAACCGCCAACGGAAAACCGCAAAATAGAAAACCGATGTTTTCCATTTTCCAGTTTCGGTTTTCCATTCTGCTTTCTTCGCGTCTCTGCGGTTTAAATTCTGTGATAACATCTTTCCAATTATGAGCGACAAAGTTTTCACGGATAACATTTTACAGGGCAAAGTCGCATTTGTAACAGGCGGCGGAACGGGAATTACGGGCGGCGTGGCGCGCGCGCTGGCGGAAGCGGGCGCGAAAGTGGCGATTACCTCGCGAAAAATCGAAAATCTCGAACCGATGCGCGAGCTCATCGAACAAAACGGCGGCGAATGTCTGGCGACGGTTTGCGACGTGCGCAATTACGCGACGGTCGAGCACGCCATCCGGCAGACGCTCGACCGGTTCGGCAGAATCGACATCGTCGTCAACGGCGCGGCGGGAAATTTCCTGTGCGCGGCGGAAGAGCTTTCGGCAAACGGTTTCGGCACGGTTCTGGACATCGACGCGAAAGGCACTTTCAACGTCTGCCGCGCCGCATTCGAGGAATTAAAAAAATCCGGCGGGCAGATTTTGAACATCAGCGCGACGCTGCATTATACGGCGACGCCGTGGCAGATTCACGTTTCGGCGGCGAAAGCCGGCGTCGACGCGATAACCAGAAATCTCGCCGTCGAATGGGGCAGACACGGAATCCGCGTCAACGGCATCGCGCCCGGACCGATTGAAGACACGGAAGGAATGAAACGGCTCGTGCCGGAACCGGTCAAGGAAAAGCTCAAAAAACGAATTCCTTTAGGGCGTTTCGGGCGCGTCAAAGACATCGAAAACGCCGCGACTTTTCTCTGCTCTGACGCGGCAAGTTATATCAGCGGCGTGACTTTGACGGTTGACGGCGCGCATTGGCTGACCGGAACGAGTTTTTTTTAAGAACGAAATAATCCGAAAAACCGCTTTGCGACCGTGATGTGTTTTTCTTTGCGCCCCTTGCGGTTAAAATCTTTTCTAACCGTAAAGAACGCGAAAGTTATCGCCCGGGAGCGCCGAGAGAAGTATTTTCGGGAGAGTTTCCATTAAATTCCGCGCGCTCTTGCGTCTTTGCGTCTTTCCGTGAAAAATAAAATCGGTGCTTGAGCTTTCCCCGAAATCTTTTGAAGAATTTTTAAAGGCGGCGCAAAACGGCAACGTCGTGCCGGTCGTGCGCAGCGTGCTGGCGGATTTGCACACGCCGGTCAGCGCCTTTGTGCGTCTTTCGGGCGATGCCGAACAGGCTTTTTTGTTCGAATCCATCGAAGGCGGCGAGCGGCTGGCGCGTTATTCTTTTATCGCCGCCAATCCTTATCTCACGGTGCGCGCGCGCGGAAAACAGACGACCGTTCAGCAAAACGACGAAGCCGAAACGACGGAAAACACGCCCGTTTTCGATTACCTGCGCGAGCATTTTAATCAAAACCGTTTGGCGCGGCGGGCGAATCTTCCGCCTTTGTGCGGCGGCGCGGTCGGATTTCTGACTTACGACGCGGTGCGTTTTTTCGAGCCGACGCTGGACGCCGGAAAAGAATTTGAAAAAGACGACGCCGTCTGGATGTTTTTCCGCAACGTGCTGGCGTTTGACCGTCTGAAACAGCGCATCGAAATCGTCTCGGTCGTTTTTACGGACGAAGCCGCCGGCAGCGTGGAAAATTTGCGCGAGCTTTACGAAATCGCGATTGCCGAAACGGAAAGAATCGAAAAGCTTCTGAATCAAACGGCGACTTTTCCGCAAAACGCCGAGACGCCGGAAGAAACGAAAAATCAGGTGCGCTCGAACTGGGCGAAAAAAGATTTTCTCGACGCGGTCGAAACGATTCAGGAAAAAATTCTTGCCGGCGACGCCTATCAAATCGTTTTGTCGCAGAGGTTTCAGCGCCGGATTTCAGCCGCGCCGATAAATATTTATCGCGCTTTGCGAACGATGAATCCTTCGCCGTATATGTTTTTTATAAAAACCGGCAAGGAAACTTTAATCGGCGCTTCGCCGGAAATGCTCGTGCGCTGTCGCGGCAGAAAACTCGAATACCGACCGATCGCCGGAACCAGAAAACGCGGCGAAACCGAGACGGAAGACTGGATTTTCGGCGAAGATTTGCGCTCGGACGAAAAGGAAGTCGCCGAACACGTGATGCTCGTCGATTTGGGGCGCAACGATTTGGGGCGCGTCGCCGAATACGGCTCGGTCGAAGTGGACGAATTGATGAAAATCGAGCGCTATTCGCACGTTCAGCATCTGGTGACGAGCTTAAAAGCGAGACTGCGCGAGGGCTTTGACCGCTTTGACGCGCTCGCTTCGTGTTTTCCCGCCGGAACGGTTTCCGGCGCGCCAAAAGTCAGCGCGATGCGTATTATCAGCCGGCTCGAACCGACGCCGCGCGGCATCTACGCCGGAACGGTCGGCTATATCGATTACGCCGAAAATCTTGACACCTGTATCGCGATTCGCACCATCGAAATCGAAAACGGCTGGGCAAACGTGCAGGCTGGGGCGGGCGTCGTCGCCGATTCGGTGCCCGAAAAAGAATACGAGGAAACGATTAATAAAGCCCGCGCGTTGATGAAAGCGATTGAAATGGCGGAAAATGGACTTTGAAAGTGAAACAGTGAAAAAGCGGCAAAGCGAAAAGGCAATCATCATTTTTCGCCGCCGGACTTTTTCACATTTTTACTCTTTCACTTTTCCACTTTAAAACTTATGAAACTAAAAATTTACTTCGTTCTTGTTTGTTTAGTTTTCGTCGCCTCCTGCGGCGGCTCGTCCGACGACGGGGCGGGGTCGCCGGAGATGACGAAAAATATGTTAAAGCTGCGCGGCTTCGAGTTTAACGCGGACGGTTTGTTCAAAGCCATCCGGCAAAACGACACGGTGGCAATCAAAGGATTTTTCGACGCGGGAATGGATCCGAATACGAAAAATGCGCGCGGCGAAACGGCTTTGACTTTCGCCGTCGGCAATGCCGAAGTGAAAACCGTGAAAGCCGTCGCCGAAAAAGCCGACCTCAATATGCAGGATAATCTGGGACAAGCGCCGCTGCACCTTGCCCTTTCCAAACAAAAAGAGGAAATTTTCGATTATCTGCTGGAAAAAAACGCCGACGTTAACGTCGGCGGCGCGAAAGAAAAACTGAGAAATCAAACCGTGCTGTATCTCGCCGTCACGCGCGGTCGCGAAGACCTCGTGCAGAAACTGCTCGACAAAGGCGCCGACCCGAATATCGCCGACAGCGACGGTGCGGTTCCGTTGTCGGAAGCCTGTATCGGCACGCGTCTGAATCAAAACATCGTCAAAATGCTGCTCGACAAAGGCGCCAAGGTCAATCACCAGGAGAAAAACGGCGCGACGGCGCTGATTTACATCGCCGCCAACAAACAAACCGACGCCGAAAATCGCCGCGCGGTCGCGCAAATGCTGCTCGACGCGGGCGCCGATAAAAAAATCAAGGACAAGGACGGCAAAACCGCGCTCGACTGGGCAAATAAACAGGGAAATAAAGATTTGGCTGATTTGCTCAAATAACGAAAAACGGAAAGCGTAAAACGGAAAATTTTCCGAATTGTTTTCAATTTTCCGTTTTACGCTTTCCATTAAAAAGATGCTTTTAGTTATCGACAATTACGATTCATTCACCTACAACCTCGTGCAATATTTGGGCGAGCTGGGCGCGGATATGCAGGTGCGCCGCAACGACGAAGTAACGGTTGAGGAAATCGAAACCGATTTAAAGCCCGAACGCATTTTAATTTCTCCGGGTCCCGGAAATCCGGATGAAGCGGGCGTTTCATTGAAGGTTCTGGAAAAGTTTTCGGAAAAACTGCCTATCCTGGGCGTGTGTCTCGGTCATCAGGCAATCGGGCAGTTTTTCGGCGGAAAAGTGGTGCGCGCGCCCGTGCCGGTACACGGAAAATACGTCGAGGTTTGTCACGACGGCGCGGGCGTTTTCGCCGCGCTTCCCTATCGTTTCAAAGCCGGGCGCTATCATTCGCTGATTGTCGAGCGCGCCAGCTTGCCGCCCGAACTGGAAGTTTCCGCCACTTCGCCCGACGGTTTGATTATGGGCTTGCGTCACAAAAAATTAAAAATCGAAGGCGTGCAGTTTCATCCCGAATCAATCCTGACGAGCGAAGGCAAAAAACTTTTGCAAAATTTTCTGAATCTTTGATTGACCGGGTTGACCGGAAACTGACAGAAGTTTGCCGAATTAATCGAGCTTTTCCGACAACTCGGTCAACTTTCGCTTATAATTTTAAATATGCCGAAAACCGAATGGCTGGTCGCCGCGCCGATGACCGCCTCCAACAGCAAAGCCGACACGCCGCTGCACCCGTTTCTCGCGCGCCTGATGCGCGGCGAGAATTTGTCGTTTAAAGAAGCCGCGAAATTTTTCGAGGCTTTGACGGACGAAAACGCCAATCCCGCGCAGATTGCCGGCGCGCTCGTGGCGCTTGCCGCGAAAGGCGAAACGTTTGAAGAGCTGGCGGGAATGGCGAAAGCGATGCGCGCGCAAGCCATCAATATCAAATCGCGTCACAAAAATTTTATCGACACCGCCGGAACCGGTTCGGGACAGACGAAAACCTTTAACGTTTCGACCGCCGCCGCTTTCGTCATCGCGGGCGCAGGACTGGCGGTCGCCAAACACGGAAATCGCGCCGTGACCAGCAAAACCGGCAGCGCCGACGTGTTGGAAAAACTCGGCGTCAAGGTTTCAGCCGAACCGGAAGTCGAGCAAACCTGTCTGAACGGCGCGGGAATCTGCTTTATGTTCGCGCCGAAATTTCATCCTTCTTTGAGGCGCGTCGGCGATATTCGCCGCAATCTGGGCGTGCGCACCTCGCTCAATCTTTTAGGACCTTTATCGAATCCGGCGAAAGCGCCGAAACAAATTATCGGCGTCTGGCATAAGGCGCTGGTCGAGCCGATGGCGGAAGCGCTGGCGCTGCTCGGAGCCGAGCGCGCCTGGGTTTTTCACGGCGGCGACGGCTTGGACGAAATCACTCTGGCGCGCGAAACTTTCGTCGCCGAAGTGCAGAAAAATAAAACCCACTTGTTTCAGCTCGAGCCGGAAAATTTCGGCTTCAAACGCGGAAAAATCTCGCACCTGCAAGTCAGCTCGCCGGAAGAAAGCGCCCGAATCATCACCGAAGTTTTAGCCAGCAAACGCCGCGACGAAGCGCGCAGCCTGGTCGTGATGAACGCCGCCGCCGCGCTCGTCGTCGGCGGGCTTGCCAAAGACGTAATGCACGCCGCCCGCCTCGCCGAACAAAGCATCGACAGCGGTCAGGCGCAGAATAAACTGGAAAGATTGATTCAAACGACGAATAAGTAAAAATTGAAAAGCCAAAAGTAAAAATACGAAAGTAAAAGCTGAAATACTACTTTTCTACTTTCGCCTTTTTACTTTCGCCTTTTTACTTTCTTCCGACTTTTGGGTGAAAATTTTTTCATGTCAACTTTTCTCGAAGAAATTCTCAAACTCAAACGCCGGCGAGTTGAAGACGCGAAGCGGCAATTCAAAATTCAGAATTCAGAATTTAAAATTGACGAAAATCGCCCGCCGCATCGTTTACGCGAAGCCCTGCAAAATCAGACGCGGCTGAACATCATCGCCGAAATCAAACGCGCTTCGCCCTCGAAAGGCGTCATCGACGATAAGATTGACGTGGCGACGGTCGCGCGAAATTATGAACGCGGCGGCGCTTGCGCGATTTCCGTTTTAACGGAAGAAGACAGATTTCAAGGCGCGCTGGAAGACTTAAAAACGGCGCGCGCCAACGTTTCGCTGCCGCTTCTGCGAAAAGATTTTATTTTTGACGAATTTCAAATTTATGAAGCGGCGGACGGCGGCGCCGACGTAATTTTGCTGATTGCGGCGATGCTCGACGACGAAGCGCTCCGGCGTTTGCGGCGTTTGACGGAAGACGAGTTAAAAATGGACGCGCTCGTCGAAGTCCACACTTTGGAAGAGTTGAAAAGGGCAAAATCGACCGGCGCGCGCCTTATCGGCGTCAATAATCGGGATTTGCATTCATTTAAAGTTTCGCTCGACGTTTCGCGCGCTCTTGTAAAACACGCGCCCGCCGGTGCGCTGATGATTGCCGAAAGCGGCTTGCAAACGCGCGCGGATTTGCTGGAATTAAAAGAGTTGGGATTTCACGGCTTTCTGATTGGCGAAACTTTGATGCGAAGCGGAAACGCCGAGAAAGAATTAAGAAAATTGTCCGCAGCAGGCGAATAGGATAAACACGAATGGGCAGGCTTTGATCACAATTTGAAATCAAGTGATTTCAAATCTATTTCCTATTCGCGTTCATCTCTGTAAAGAAATTCTCTTTTCCTTTCCGCGTCTCGGCGTCTTTGCGTTAAAATCAAAATATGACTCGTGTAAAAATCTGCGGCATCACCAACCGGGAAGACGCGCTTTTGTCCGCCCGATTCGGCGCTGATGCGCTCGGCTTTAATTTTTACGCGAAAAGCCCGCGATATATCGCGCCGGAAAAAGCGCGCGAGATTATCGAACAACTGCCGCCGGAGATTTTAAAAGTTGGCGTTTTCGTCAACGAATCTTTAGAAAAAGTTTGCGAAATCGCCGAAATTGCCACGCTCGACGCGATTCAGCTTCACGGCGAAGAAACGCCCGAATTTGTTCTTGAAATAAAGGCGAAAACGAATCTGGAAATCATCAAAGCTTTTCGCGTTTCGCCCGAATTTAAACCGGAAAACGTTTTGCAATACCAAGTCGATGCGATTCTGCTCGACGCTTTTTCGCCGCAGGAACACGGCGGAACGGGCGAGATTTTCGATTGGAAAATTGCTTTTAAGGTAAAGCAGTCTGTTCCAAAATTTTATCTGGCGGGCGGATTAAATTCGCAAAATGTTGATTTGGCAATTCGGCGCGTTGAGCCGTTTGCAGTCGATTCGTGCAGTTTGCTTGAAAGGGACAAAGGTAAAAAAGATAAGTTTAAGGTTTTCAGGTTTATTTCTGCCGTCAAGAAATCTGAAAATTTTAAGATTAAAGACATTTACGATTTATTATTTTTAATTGAGCTGAGACCGGCAATGTATCTCGGATTTCGTTCGATAAATCGACTGTATATGTTTTTGGCGGGCATAGAATTTGGTTTAAATCTTCCGGGAGCGGCAATTTCAAGCTTCAACTGGAA
>DASVRL010000222.1:0-28018 GCA_036388635.1 Pyrinomonadaceae bacterium | reverse complement strand
TGAGTGCGCTGAAACACCGGCGAGATTCTTCAATTGAAACTCCGTAATCAAGAGAGTACCTCTTAAGTAAGTTGTCATGTTGATAAGCCAAAATTTCGGAAGCCGGTTTTGGAATTTCCCGACGAATTGTTGTTTGCATCTTCATTCTCCTTTGGTAACCATATTGAATTTTCTGGACAAGCTTTAAAAAATAGATTGATAACTTAAAGCTACCATTAGCGATTTCAAGTTTTTCGTGTTTAATCAAATTCCATCATGTTGGTTATGATTTACCTATGTTATTCTTTTCAATCTCGTAATTGATAGTGGTAAATTTACTGTTTTTCAGATTAAAGGCAATAGTAATTCTATTGCTCTTTCCATAATGAGGTTCCACGCGGTGTCCTAGCGAACTAGGAAACAATAACATTAATCCGGGCTCTGGGTGAATAAAATATCTTTTCTTAAACTCGTCGCGTTTTATTGGAGTAACCTGATATTGGTCAGCAAAAACTATACGCGCGGGCGTAACTTCGTCTGTTTCCTCTATTCCCGTATTGACGTAATAGACTCCACTCCACAGATTAAGATTGCGTATATGGTCGTGAAACTTATTGTAGTGCCCATACCGATTAATATTTGCCCAAGCCTGTACGTCCCAGCCTGAGAGCATTTCCGATTCAGTGCAACCCGTAAACTTTTTCAGCATCTCCTGACCCAAAATTAGCATGCGCTCAAGAAGAATTTGGACGCACTCTTCCTCCCAGGTCTGAAAATCTTTTTTTGAATGCCAGCCGCCAACATTAGTCGTAAGCATTCCTTCATGTTGCTTTTCCTTAGATAAAATTAAATTTGTAAGCTCTGCATTCAAATCATCGCTGTTTGCCCAAAAGTATTTTAGTAATGGCGACGGAAATAGTTCGGTTAGTTCAAGACATTTTGAATCAAGCATAGAACATTCCAAAATTAATGAGTGTTAATCAAACAAAATTTTATACAAATGAAAAGATTTATACTCTAATCGCCAGCTTCATGCAAAATTTCTTTGTAAATTTTCTTACAGTCCCCAAAATCCAATAAACTCAATAACTCCAAACACGGTTTCTCTGAGCAAAATCTCTAGTTTTTGCACAGTCAGAAATGAAAGAATATTGAAAACATTCAAAGCCATTCTCTTTACGGAGAATGGCTTTTAGGTTTGCTGTTTCATTCGCTAATTCACTTCTCCATAACAAAAACTATTGACACTCATCAGGAAATCAACTAGAGTCACTTTAACCGACGACCATTTAAATTCATTAGCATTTGAGGGGAAATGCTAAAACCGGATTATTTGCAGATTTTATTATTTGCAGATTTTCGGGTGCGGATTTAACGAGTCGTTTTTTTGTTTGAAACGGAACTCTTGAATCGGTTAATCTTCACCATTTTGAGATGATTCGAGCAAAATGATGAAGCGTGAGAAAGCAGACCGAATAAATTACTTCAGGTAATTTGAGTTGTAAAAGGGAGTATGCGAGATGCCTACAACGCGGATAAAAACATTTTTCAGAACCCATTTTTCAATCCTTTCGACAGTTTTAATACTTTTATTGCCGGCGCCGGAGATGACGGTCGAAGCGGCGGGAGAAATCGACCCGACTTTTAACGCCGGAGCCTTCAGGCAGCCGAGAGGCAGCGCGACAACGATTGTCGGGCTGCCGGACGGAAAAGTTTTAATCGGCGGAAATTTTGAGGTCGCCAGCGGCGCGCTCAGGTATTCACTGGTTCGCGTGAATCCGGACGGCAGCGCGGATACGACGTTTAATCCGCCGAGAATTGCTGATAATACGGTCAACAGGAATCTTCCGGGCATCGTCGAGGCAATCGCCGTGCAGACGGACGGCAGAATCATCGTTGCGGGAAATTTTATAATTCGCGGCATAAACCTCAAAGCGCCGATCGTGCGTCTGAACGCGGACGGCTCGGTCGATTCATCTTTTAATTTTACGGCGCCAGATAACTCGGCTATCAGCGGCGTTATTAACGACGTGGAAATCCGCGCGGACGGCAAAATTTTTATTGCCGGAAACTTCGGCTACGCGTCGACGCCCGGCGTTAGAATCAATCTGGCGCGGCTAAACGCGGACGGCTCAGTCGACGAGACTTTTAACCCGCCCGGCGTTTCGCTTCCGATTGACGACATCGCCGTGCAGCCGGACGGAAAAGTAATCGGCTTCGCCGCACCGGGAAACGGCGGCACAAGATTTTTGCGACGGCTGAACGAGGACGGCTCGCTCGACACGACCTTTAACACTCTGGTCGGCAATGAAGTTTATTCACTGAAAATTCAGCCGGACGGAAAGATTGTCCTCTGCGGATCGTTCTGGGTCGTCAACGGTGTTTCGCGCTATACAGTCGCCCGCCTGAACACGGACGGCTCGCTCGACGAAACTTTCACCAGCCCCTTTCATTCCAATAATTTTCCCGGGTTGCTTTATGATGTGGAAATCGCCGGCGACGGCAAGATTTTAGTCGGCGGCGCGCGGCTCGTCGGCGGCAGGTTCACAAACGCTGTTCTCTGGCGACTGAACGCGGACGGAACCTTTAGCTCGTCGCAGTATTTCTTCAATGCCCTGACACCGGACAACGGGTTTTATCTCCAGATACTCGACCTCGCGGTTCTGGCGAACGGACAAATTATGATTGCGGGCAGCATGACCCCGCGCGAGTTTTCGGTTGGTCCTCCAGGACCTCTGGGCGCGGCGGCAAATCGATTAAACGCCGGCGGCACATACGACAACACTTTCCAAACACCGATAGGATTTCGAGGAATCGTCCGGGTCGTCGCGCCGCTGCCGAACGGGCAAATCGTTATCGGCGGTCTTTTCAGCGCGGTCAACCGGACGCCTAGCGCGGTTCTCGCGCTGCTTAACGACGACGGCACTCTCGACCCAACGTTTAAACCGCCGTTTAGCAGCGAGTTTAGAACCATCGTTCTGGCGGCAACGCCCTTTGCGGACAATAGAATAATGGTCGGCGGACTTTCTCACAGCGCAAGTCTGGAACGGCTCAATATTCCGAGCGGCTCACGGGATCCGACTTTTAATATAATTTCACCTACGGGTTTTGTCTACGACATCGCCGTGCAACCGGACGGGAAAGTAATCAGTGCCGGTAAAATAGCGCCGTCCGGCGATTCCACGCGGTGTGTGATGAAGCTTAACCCGAACGGCTCGCAGGATTCATCATTCCAGTTTCCAGGGCTATCAGGCGAGGTAGTCAGAAAAGTTCTCGTTCAGCCTGACGGGAAAATTCTTATCGGCGGGCTGTTTTCCGGCATCGGCGGTATTTCCCGCGATAACATCGCTCGATTAAACGCCGACGGCACGCTCGATACATTATTTAACCCGCCGGGCGGTGCGAACGGGACTGTTACGGACATTGCCCTGCAAACGGACGGAAAAATCCTGATCAGCGGCGAGTTTTCGCAGGTTAACGGCATAAGCGGACAGGGCATCGTGCGTCTGAACGCGAACGGCTCGCTGGACACTTCCTTTAACGCGACGGCAAATTCTTCAGTTTACGCCGTCGCGGTTCAGCCTGACGGGAAAATTCTAGTCGGCGGCGCGTTTACCATTATCGGCGGCGCAGCGCGAAATCGCATAGCGCGTCTGAATCCGAGCGGGTCAATCGATATAACTTTCAACGTTGGAGCGGGAGCGAACGGCGACGTCAACGCGATTGTGCTGGATGCGAGCGGCAGAGTTTTAGTCGGCGGCGAGTTTGTCAGATACGACAATACGCCGAGAGTCGGCATCGTCCGCTTGTTGAATGACACTACAGCGCCGCGGGCGACGCCGTCTGAATACGACGCAAAAAGCGGGCAGGTGAATAATTATGACGTCCGAGATGAATTTTCTTTGTTTGCTGACGGTCAACAAAGCTTTCGCCTTTATTATCGCGAATATCCTGAAAATATAATTTACCCGGAGACAATCAAATGAAAAAATCCTTATTTCCGCACGCTCTATTTATCTTTGTTATCAGCTTATTTTTTATCTTCAATCAATCAATCGACGCTCAATCGCCGCTGGACGGTTTCGACCCGAATGCCAACGGGACGGTTCGCGCCGTTACCGTCCAGCCGGACGGGAAGCTTTTAATCGGCGGCGATTTTACAACGCTCGCGCCGAATGACGGCGCGCCGGTGACGCGCAATCGTTTTGCCCGATTGAACGCCGACGGCACGCTCGACGCGGCTTTTAATACGAGTTTCAACGGTAGTGTTTATTCAATCACGGTACAGCCGGACGGCAAAATTTTAGTCGGCGGCACATTCAGTTCGGTTACGCCGAACGGCGGTGCGCCCTTTTCCTGCGGCGATATTGTCCGCCTGAACGCCAACGGCACGGTCGATACGATTTTTAATCCGCGCGCCGACGGCTTCGTCTATACAATCGTCGTCCAGCCGGACGGCAGGATTTTAATCGGCGGCTATTTCGCTACGCTTTCGCCGAATGGCGGCGCGCAGGTTGTTCGCTTTCGCGTCGCCCGCCTTAACCCGGACGGCACGGTCGATGCGGCTTTCGCCCCGAATCCCAACAACAGCGTCCAGGCAATCGCGCTGCAATCGGACGGCAAGATTATTATCGCCGGTTATTTTAACCTGCTCGCGCCGGAAGGCGGCGGAACGATTGCCGTCAATAAAATCATTCGCTTGAGCGCCGACGGCTCGCTCGATACGAGTTTCGACCCGAATCCCAACAACGGCGTCCGGGCAATGGCTGTGCAGCTGGACGGCAAGATTCTCATTGCCGGTAATTTCACAACGCTGGCGCCGAACGGCGGCGCGCCGGTCGCGCGCAATTGTTTTGCCCGGCTGAATGCGGACGGCACGGTTGACGCCGCTTTCGACCCGAATGTCAGCGGCGGCTCTTTAGTTGTCTATTCAATAGGGTTGCAGCCGGACGGCAAGATTCTTATCGGCGGCGAGTTTTCGAGGCTCGCGCCGAACGGCGGCGCGACCGTTACTCGCTTCAATATCGCCCGCGTGAACGCCGACGGCACGGTTGATGCGATTTTCGACCCGAATGTCAACCACATTGTCAATGCCATCGCGGTGCAGTCGGACGGCAAGATTTTAATCGTCGGCTATTTCCGTTCCCTCGCGCCGAACGGCGGCACGTCGGTTGCTCGCAATCGAATCGCCCGCCTCGAACGCGACGGTCGCGCCGACCAAACGCTTAATCCCTTGATCAATGGCTGGACTGTTTACTGCACAGCCGTCCAGCCGGACGGGAAAATCATCATCGGCGGCGATTTCTTTACCGTTCTGGGCACGTCGCGCCCGTATATCGCCCGGCTGAACACAGACGGCTCGCTCGATACGATTTTTTATCCGAATCCTCTCGGCAGAGTCTATGCCGTCGCGGTGCAGCCGGACGGCAAAATTTTAATCGCCGGATGGTTCAATACGCTCTCGCCGAACGGGGGCGCGCCGGTGCCGCGCCGTAATATCGCCCGCGTCAACGCCGACGGCTCGCTCGACGCGAGCTTCGACCCGAATAGCGACGGCAATATCTACGCCATCGCCTTGCAGCCGGACGGGAAAATCATCATCGGCGGCGGATTTGATTCGCTCGCGCCGAACGGCGGCGCAGCGGTGGCGCGCAACAATATCGCCCGGCTGAACGCCGACGGCACGCTCGACACGACTTTCGACCCGAACGCCAACGCTCTTGTCGGTTCAATCGCGGTGCAGCCGGACGGGAAGCTTTTAATCGGCGGCGATTTTACTACGCTCGCGCCGAACGGGGGCGCGCCGGTGTTCCGTCGCTATCTCGCCCGCCTGAACGCCGACGGCACGCTTATTCCGGCTTTTAATCCGAATCCGGGCGGAAATGTCAATTCGATTGCGGTGCAGCCGGACGGCAGAATTTTAATCGCCGGATGGTTTAATTGGCTCGCGCCGAACGGCGGCGCGTCGGTGACGCGTAACTATATCGCCCGCCTGAATGCGGACGGCACGCTCGATATGACTTTTAACCCGAACGCCAACTACGTTGTTTGGTCAATCATCCCGCAGTCGGACGGGAAGGTTCTCGTCGGCGGCGAATTCAATACGCTCGCGCCGAACGGCGGTGCGCAGATTCCGCGTAACCGTTTCGCGCGGCTCTCGAACGACACTCCGGCGCTCTCTGCGCTGACGGTCACGAGAAACGCCGTGACCCTGACGCGCGACGGCTCGGCACCGGTATTCACGCGCGTCGTCTTCGAGCAATCGGTTAATAACGGCGCGAACTGGACGACTCTGGGCTCAGCCGCCAACGGCTTCGCGTCTTCCTCGCTGCCGACCGGAACAAAAGAAACCGGCAAAAATCGATTCGCGGAACTCGCGCCGCAAGCCGGCAGCTACATTCTGAGCGGGCTGAATCTGCCGACCGGACAAAACATCCTGATTCGCGCGCGCGGCTTTTACCGCACGGGCGGCGACGGCGGCTCGGAATCAATCGAAGATAAGGTGCAAATCGCTTTTCTGCCCGCGCCGACGGCGGCGCAGGTTTCGGTCTCCGGGAGAGTCTTAAGCGCCGACGGCAGCGGCTTGAAAAGCGCGAGCGTGATGCTGACCGACGCCAGCGGCAACTCTCGCACCGTGTTTACCAGCTCGTTCGGTTATTTCCGCTTCGACTCGGTGCAGGCGGGCGAAACCTACGTCTTTTCGGTGGTCGCCAAAGGCTACCAGTTCGCGCCGCAAGTCGTGACGGTGAACGAAGAATTATCGGAACTGAACTTCACCGCGCTGGAATGACTTGCAGGAAAACGATCATAAACAAAAAAAAAGAGAGCGCCGGAAATTATCTCCGGCGCGCTTTTTTCTGCTTCGATAAAATTACAAATCGATTTTGTTAATATTTTTTCAATTTCCTCATCAATCGATTTCGGGAGCTTTTCTTTAACGTGCCGGGTATATCTTTTGACAATTGCTTTGTATTCTTCGGGAAAGTTTCTCTACCGCCGTGCCATTCTCCACTAGGGTTTAAAAAAAATCTTGATATACGGTTGGAATAGGCGCATAATTCGCAAATAAACACAATTGTCCTGACGAATGCTGCCGTCAATCCAGAGTCTCCGGGCAAATCAATTACCTGTCATCTCAAAAGCAGCGGCGAGAGGGAAAAATTGATATGAATCACCTGCCAGAAACAGCACAAGGAGAAAAAGTCCATGAATATCCTGCCATTCCGCTTTGTCTTATTCATTATCGGTTTGTTTTTAACCTTCAACGCGCCCGCGCTTAAGGCGCAGTCGGCGCTCGATGGTTTTGACCCGAATCCCAGCGGATCGATTCACGCACTTGTCGTGCAGCCGGATGGTAAAATCATCATCGGCGGCGCATTTACAAACGTTTCCCCGAACGGCGTGACGGTCAATCGCAACTGCATCGCGCGTTTCAACCCGGACGGCACGCTCGATGCCGCTTTCAATCCTTACGCGAACAATGTTGTCTATGGAATCGCCGTCCAGCCGGATGGGAAGGTTTTAGTGGCTGGGCGGTTTACTGCCATTAACGGGCAACCGCGTAATTATGTCGCCCGCCTCGATGCGGTTACCGGGCAGCCCGATTCGTTTAACCCTAGTCCGTGGAATCCTGACCCGTATTTTGGTCATGTCCGGGCAATCGCCGTGCAATCAGACGGAAAAATTTTAATCGGCGGCGATTTCCATAAGGTCGGAGGGAGCGCAGGGCAGGTGCGCATTAGTATCGCCAGGCTTGATGGCAATACCGGGCTGCCTGATTCGTTTAGCCCGAATAGTATTTACAATAGAGTTATCTGGTCAATCGTCATCCAGCGCGACGGCAAGATTCTGGTTGCCGGCTCATGGGGTCTCAAGCGACTTGATAAAGATACCGGACTGCCTGATTCTTTCAGCCCGAACCCTAACAACTGGGTCTTTGCAATCGCCATTCAGCCGGACGGCAAGATTCTGGTCGGCGGCGATTTCACCAATATCGGCGGGCAAAGGCGCAATCATATCGCCCGACTTGATAAAGATACCGGCTTGGCTGATTCCTTCGACCCGAATGCGAGTGGTGGTTCAGGAGGTTATACAAGGATCTATTCAATCGCCGTTCAGCCGGACGGAAAGATTTTAGCAGGCGGCGATTTCACCCATATTCGTGGGCGACCGCGTAATTACATCACCAGACTTAATGCGGTTACCGGACTGCCCGATTCGTTTAACCCGAGCCTGAGCAATCAGGTCTATGCAGTCGCCGTTCAGCCGGACGGCAAGATGCTCGCCGGCGGCGAATTTGTGTCTGTTTCGTCAAATGGCGGGGCATTGATCGGGCGCAGCCGCATTGCCCGTTTTGAAAAGGACGGTTTGCTCGAACAGACGCTTAATCTGAGCCTGATTGGCGATGTTACGACACCTCCTGCTGTATGGGCAATCGCCGTTCAGCCGGACGGCAAGATTTTAATCGGCGGCGATTTTACCAGCGTGCTCGGAGTGCCGCGCAAAGGTATCGCCCGCCTGAACGCGGACGGCACGCTCGATACGAATTTCAATCCGTACCCTTACAGCGGCACGATCTATGCAATCGCCGTTCAGCCGGACGGAAAAATTCTGATCGGCGGCAATTTCCAATATTATATCGGCGGGCAGCCGGGCGGTTATATGGCGCGGCTTGATAAAGATACCGGAGCGATGGATTCGTTTGCCCCGTACGCGGCAGGACCTGTCTATACAATCGCTATTCAGCCGGACAGCAAGATTCTCGTCAGCGGCGGTTTCAGCCGTATCGGCGGTGAGTCGCGTCCCGGCATAGCGCGGCTTGACGCGACGACCGGATTTGCTGATTCGTTTAACCCGCAACCGAATACCTCGGTCACGACAATCGCCATTCAGCCGGACGGCAAGATTCTGGTCGGTGGCTATTTCAGCAATATCGGCGGGCAGCCGCGCAATCGTCTCGCCCGGCTCGACAAAGATACCGGGTTGGCTGATTCCTTCGACCCGAACCCGAACAACCAGGTTACGACAATCGCCATTCAGGCGGACGGCAAGATTCTGGTCGGCGGAATTTTCACCAATATCGGCGGCGAAGCGCGCAACCATATCGCCAGACTTGATGCGACGACCGGGCTGGCTGATTCGTTTAACCCGAACGCGCAAAACTGGGTCGACGCAATCGCCGTCCAGTCTGACGGCAAGATTCTGGTGGGTGGCTATTTCAGCAGCATCGGCGGGCAGCCGCGCAGCTATATCGCAAGGCTTAATGCGGCGACCGGCGCGGCTGATTCTTTCATCTCGACGCCGAACGGTTCTGTCTATGTAATCGCCATTCAGCCGGATGGCAAGATTCTGGTCGGTGGCTATTTCAGCAATATCGGCGGGCAGTTGCGCAATCGTTTCGCTCGTTTAACGAACGCCGCCGCTCTTTCGAGTTTAAGCGTAAACAGAACGACCGTCACCCTGACGCGCGATGGTTCGGCGGTGCTGTTTAAGCGCGTCGTCTTCGAGCTGTCAACCGACAACGGCGCGAGCTGGACGACGCTCGGCACAGCCACGAACAGCTTTGCGCCTTCTTCGCCACTGACCGGAACAAACGAAACGGGCGAAAATCAACTCGCGGAACTCGCGCCCGAAGCCGCCAGCTACGCTTTAACCGGCTTGAATCTGCCGACCGGACAAAACATTCTCGTCCGCGCCAGAGGAGTTTTCAGCAGCGGCTGGAGAAACGGCTCGGAATCAATCGAAGATAAGGTGAAAATCGCGTTTTTGCCCGTCCCGGCAACGCAGGTTTCGGTTTCGGGCAGAGTTATGACCTCTGACGGCAGCGGCTTGGGAAACGCGCAGGTGATTCTGACCGATGCAAGCGGAAACTCGCGCACGACAGCCACCGGCAGTTTCGGATATTTCCGTTTCGATTCGGTGCAGGCGGGCGAAACCTACGTCTTTTCGGTGGTCGCCAAAGGCTACCAGTTCGCGCCGCAAGTCGTGACGGTGAACGAAGAATTACCGGAACTGAACTTTACCGCTCAGTAATAGTTGAAAATCAATCAGGTTAGACAAAAAAGAGAGAACCGAAATTAATCGTCTTTGGATTTTGACTTGAAATATGGATTTCGCTTTTACCAGTGGAGCGGGAAAAACAATGAATTTAAGAACGGTTTAAAACTTCTCTGGTCTGTGCAAATATCAATTATTTCGCGCGCCAGGTATTCCGCTAAATTCTTTCAGGCGAATTTTAATTAATGCTCTTTACCTTAGGGCTAGTGGCGCAGTTTTTTTGAACAGCTCAAGCGTCGATGTTTGTTGTAGTTGATTTGGTGAACTCTTTACAAAAGGGTCATTTTGTGTGGCGGGTCAATGTCATTGTGCGACAGCCAAATGTAAAATAAGTATGTTTCAAAAACGACCGTTTCGTCACTTTTCCGAACCGGCAAATCTAACCGCTAGCGAATGGATTTTTGGCATGAAAACGCAAAAAATGTCTTATATTTACCTTGAACACAGTCCGAGTCCTCGGCTGGATTCAGTCGTGGCTAATTATTGGTCATTGCAGGTTTCTGAAGGCGAAGAGCCGGAAAACCATCGAGTTTTACCGGACGGCTGCGTTGATCTGTTATTTGATAATATCTCGCGACCTTCAGGCGTGATTATCGGCAGTATGACTAAAGCGGTGTCGGTAACTTTGCAACCGAACGCCAAATATTTCGGCGTTCGGTTTCGTCCCGGCGGTGCGTCCTCTTTCTTAGACATCTCTTTGAAAGAAATAGCCGATACTCAAATAAAATTAAAAGATGTCTGGCGAAATGCTTATTCGGAAGTTTCAAACGTAATGGGTAGTAAACAAGTGAAAAATCAAATCGAAACGGTCGAGAATTTTTTAGAAAAGCAATTTTCCGATCAAGCTGCCGGAAGCCCGAAAGTCCAAGCCGCCATCGCCCTGCTTAACTCGCACAACGGAAATTACCCGGTAAATATGCTTAGCCAAACGCTCGAAATCAGCCGCCAACATCTTAACCGAATTTTTACCGAAGCGGTCGGACTTAATATTAAAATGTTTTCCCGTATCGTTCGCCTGAAGGCTGCCCTTAAGCGCGCCCGCCGCGCGCCGGTCAAGGATTGGGCGTTATTTGCTCTGGAAAGCGGCTATTACGACCAAGCTCATTTTATTTCCGACTTTAAAGAATTGACGGGAACGACGCCGACCAATTTTTTCGGACGTAAAATTCGATGAAATTTCCTATCCTCCAGCGTTCCATTTTTCCAATACGAACCCGCCTGATAATTAGTAGAATCGAAAACTGTTTGAAGATTACGACTAATTATAATTATGTTGAATGAGAGAATGAGTAATAAGCAATCGGAAAAGGAGCAATTAGCGGAGATGGAAAATCAGCTCGTCGCGGCGGCTGAAAGTTTCGCATTGGAACTGGAATTTAAGCCGATGTTCGGCGGTGCTTGCGCTTATGTTAAAAGCCGCGTATTTGCATCGTTGTCAGATGTCGGACTGGCACTTAAACTTTCGCCGACCGCGCAAACGGAATTATTAAAGCTGGAAGGAGCGAAACGGCTGCAATATGAAACCGACTCGACTCCGAGCAAGCAATATATCGTTGTGCCGCCCGAAGTCTGGACGGACGAGAGGGATTTGGCAGTTTGGCTCAAACAAAGTGTAGATTTTGTGATGGCGCAACCCGCGCCCAAACCAAAGCGCAAAAAAACTCCGTAAAACATCAATTTTATACGGGTTGAATTTATAAAGGATTTAGAAGTTGAGAGAATCATTATGACATCAATCAAAAATCATGTCCGATGATACTGCCACCGTCATCGCTTTGTCTGAAGCGAGCGGATTGTTCAATTTCGGACGGAATCGAGTTAATAAGAGAAAGGCTGTCCGATTATGAGGGCGGTAATGACAACATTTGGTTTGCCGCCATAAATGAAAAAATACAGAGAGTGATATATTGCATCCGCGAACCAATGACGGACGGAATACGGAATATGGAATATCTTAATGCTGATTGAAATTCAGGCGATGAGGTAATTCTGTCATTAGAATTGGAATAGAACGGTTAAAATAAGTTATATGGAAACATCAAAAGCAAACACACATTTTCACGGTCTTCGCACCATCGTTTATTACGCGCCAGACCTCGACAAAGCCAAGTCTTGGTATTCGTCAGTTCTCGGTATTGAGCCGTACTTTGACCAACCCTTTTACGTCGGCTTCAATGTCGGCGGTTACGAATTGGCTCTCGATCCTGACGCTTCCAGCACACCTGGCGGCAACGCTGGTGCCGTTACATATTGGGGTGTTGCGGATGCACAAACGGCGTTTGACCGTCTCATTTCACTCGGGGCTATTGAGCGTTCAGGAGTGCAAGACGTTGGCGACGGTATTCGAGTTGCTACTGTTTTCGACCCGTACGGTAACATCTTCGGCATCATTGAAAATCCGTATTTCAATTTGCCGAATGAATAAAAGCAATGTTTTGTATTCAACGGACAGCCAAACAATTCAATGGATATGAGGGCGCGGGCAGTGACTTTGTTATTTGGCTTGTCCGTTAAACTTTAGCGAGCTTAACAGCAGAAAATGCCGAATGCGCTGCATAGACGATAGCCGGATAGACGAAACGGGAGTCACTCACGACAAAACTGGGATGTTTTACTTCGGCTTGCGCGTCGCGGAAATGAAACTGACGATTAGAGTTGAGCGATAATGCTGTCGAACAAATCAGTGGACGCGAGGGCGCAGGCAGCGACTTTCTCTCAATTTCAAAAACGTCCCAAAACGGTGTCATAGGTAGCATTTTTTGAGACAGTTTAATTACTGAATTGCTTCATTTTAAGGCTTATGAACCTTCCGCGATGTGTCAAAAGTCCGGTCATAACCAAAATCCCAAAACTCTCCCTGTTTAGCTTGTGAGATAGATTGATCCGGCTTTAAAAAATTATTGAAATAAAAAACCGATTTACATCGAATATAAAGAATAAAATTGATGCTGTATTTATTTCTGTTTTCGCATTTTTTGAGATGGGAACTTTCACAAAAACTACCTGATTAGTTACCTTCTACCAACGGCTTTTCCTAGATAATTTCATTTGAATTATTCATCAAAGCCGTCTTCAACACCTTGATCAATATAACGCAATAAAAGCCTGCCCAGCCCGGTCGCCTGGCGATAAGTAGATTTAACCATTCCTGTTTTTCCGTCAAATTCCGGCATTTCCCCTTTTCTGGGTTTTTTAAATACCGGCTCTACCAAACCTAAATCCTGAAGAGAATTTTTATAACTTTTGTGTAAATAATATTTGTCATACTCAACGCGCGTTCCTCTTAATGATGGGGGTTCAGGAGATACGATGCTTGAGTGCTGCTCATAGAAATCTCTTTTTTCATGTTGATCCAGAGCTTCGTATTTTAAGAGGATTATCTCAGCATCATTAAGCTCATTTAAAATTGATAATAATTTCTTTTCTTCTAGATGACTTATTTCTTCATTGGTCAAACTATTCTTTAAAAATGATGCAATATAGTCGCGCCGTTCATCCGAAAGCGCGCGTGAAGCCTGTCGTAACGCGTCTTCAAGCAGATCCGTGAATTCTTCGGTCTTCATTTTTACCTCAAGAATCTCCTGCTCGATAAAATTAACCTTTTGATCGAGAACTTGAGCGAAGAGTTTTATTCGGTCAATTTTCTGATTTGGAATTACGACACTTATTACCTCAGACAAAATAGAGCCAATGCCCGGGATAAATGTCTCAACTGCGGCTTTCAGCGCAGATGCCGTGTTGTCCGATTTATTGTTCTCTAGGTCGATTTCACTTTTTCGATGATCAATACTTAATTCGTTATTCATATTTAATTGATTATCTTAATATCATACCGCTCCCAGTTCGCACGACTCCAAATTTGAATTATTTACCCGAACAACGCGTTAATCTCCTTAGCTCAAGCACCGCCGGAAACAATCAAATAAACTAAATAATAAGCGGAAAATGGAAAAACAGTAATTATCTATATTTTTAAATATAGGCATATTCTGCTGATTCCAATCCTTTCCTACCTTTTCCGCTATGAACAATCTCAACCTAAAACCTAATTTTAAACCCGTCGTCGAATATTACGAGACATTGCGTAAATTCAAAAGCTTGGGCGTCAAGCACGAAGGAGCAGTCAGCTCTGCGTTTCAAAACCTACTGGATTCGTGCGGGCGGAAATGCGGCTGGACTTTGATTCCTCAATACCAGAAAAAGCGTAAGGGCGGAACGATTCGTCTCGACGGTGCGCTGGTTGACCAATACACATTGGCACATGGTTTTTGGGAGGCGAAAGACGAAGACGACGATTTGCGCAGGGAGATAAAGAAAAAATTTGCAGCCGGCTATCCGAACGACAATATCTTATTTCAATCACCGGAGCGCGCAATTCTTTATCAGAACGGAAAAGAGATTCTTGATGCCGACTTAACTAATGCTAACCAACTCGTCGAAATTCTTGAACCGTTTTTCAATTACCAGCCACCCGCGTTTGAAGAATGGAATAAAGCCGAAAAGCGCTTCCGGGAACAATTGCCGGAACTCGGCGCAGCATTATTGAAAGTGCTGGACGATGCAAAGATAAACAACAAATACTTCCAAAAAACCTTCGCCGATTTTTACGAAGTATGCCGCAGCTCGATTAATCCGAACCTTTCGGAAAAGGCAGTTGAAGAAATGCTCATTCAGCACCTACTAACCGAGCGCATTTTCCGCACGGTTTTTCATAATTCCGAATTCACGCAGCGAAACGTTATTGCCAAGGAAATAGAGAACGTCATTTTAGCCTTAACTTCGCAGAGCTTCAGCCGCGAGGAGTTCTTGAAACGCTTTGACCATTTTTACAAAGCTATCGAAATGACGGCTTCGACGATAGATAGTTTCGCGGAAAAACAATCTTTTCTCAATAACATCTACGAAAGATTTTTTCGGGGTTTTTCCGTCAAGGTCGCGGATACACATGGCATCGTTTACACGCCGCAACCGATTGTCAATTTTATGGTCAAATCGGTTGAAGATATTTTACAGAAAGAATTCTGCAGGTCGCTTTCGTCTGAAGGCGTTCACATACTCGACCCGTTTGTCGGGACGGGAAATTTCATCGTGCGCGTGATGGAAGAGGTGAAGCGAAGCGCATTGGAACACAAATATAAAAACGAACTTCATTGCAACGAAGTGATGCTGCTTCCTTATTACATTGCTTCGATGAATCTCGAACATGAATACTTTGAGAAAATCGGACGCTACGAACCATTTGAAGGGCTTTGCTTGGTTGATACATTTGATATGACTGAACGTGCCCAAACAGCTTTTTCTTTTATGACTGAAGAAAATAGTGCGCGCATTGAACGACAGAAAAAATCCCCAATAACGATTGTCATTGGTAACCCACCTTATAATGTCGGACAGCTAAATGAGAACGACAACAACAAAAACCGCAAATATCCCGAAATAGATGCAAGAGTTGCCGAAACATATGCTAAAGACTCAAAAGCAACGAATAAAAACGCTCTTTCAGACCCTTACGTCAAAGCAATCCGGTGGGCAACGGACAGAATAAAAGATGACGGGATTGTCGCATTTGTATCAAATAGTAGTTTTATTGACAAGCTCGCGTTTGATGGAATGAGAAAAAATTTAGGTAAAGATTTTGATTTGATTTATTTGATTGACCTCAAAGGTGATGTTCGTCAGGATTCGATGCGCGACGGAATTCCTCTGGGTGAAGCACATACGATTTTTGGTTTAGGGGCAATGGTCGGAATTTCAGTTTCGTTTTTCGTAAAACATAAAACAGATGATAAAAAATCAGAAAAAAAACGAGGGATTTATTACGCGAGCGTTGATTGGAGAGCCAAAAGAGTAGAGAAATTTAAGTTTATCGAGAACGCGCAAACAGTTTCTGGCATTGAATTAAAAGAAATCAAACCAAATGCGAGATTCGATTGGCTAACGCAGGGAATGGATGCAGATTTCGATAGCTTTATTTCGATAGGCAATAAAGAAACAAAAGAAAATAGCCAAACTGAATCAGCAATTTTCCAGAAGTATAGTCGAGGTGTAGAAACAACGCGAGATGACTGGGTTTATAATTTTAGTAAAAATGAATTAACCGAGAATATTAAGTCATTTATCGAAACGTATAACGAGCAAGTTTATAAATGGCATAGTCAAAAACGCGATAAAAGCACTTTAGATTCTTTCGTTTTATACGATTCTACAAAAATTAAGTGGAGTCGTCAGTTAAAACAAAAACTGATTGCAAAAGAAAGTCTAAATTTTGACGAAAATAACATAAAAGAGGCGAATTATTGTTATTTCACCAAATGTTTTCTCTATTTAAGTAGTGGATTAGTATATTTACCCGGACTTTCTCCTAAAACTTTCCCTAATGATGAAACCAGAAAAGAAAACATTGTTATTACTGTCACAAATCATACGCAAATACCTTTCTCCGTATTAGCTGTTTCAAATATTCCGGATTTTGGTATTGGTGGACGGGCGGGTCAAACATTTCCGTTCTACATCTATGACGAAGACGGAAGCAATCGCCGCGAAAATATTACCGATTGGGCGTTGAGTGAATTCCAAACACATTACAAAAATAAACAAATCTCAAAATGGGACATCTTTTATTACACTTACGCGCTTTTGCATCATCCTGAATATCTAAGAAAATATGCCGCTAATCTCAAACGTGAATTGCCGAGAATTCCGTTCGTTAGAGATTTCCATAAATTTGCCGAAGCCGGAAAACAACTTGTTGAACTTCACGCTAATTACGAAAATCAAGCCGAATATCCGCTTGAAATGATTGAAAGTAATGCCGTGCAGGTTGATTGGACAGTCGAGAGGATGCGTTACAACAAAGACAAGACGCAGATTATTTACAATGATTTTCTCACATTCGCCGGAATACCAAATGAAGTTCACGAGTACCGTCTTGGCAATCGTTCGGCGCTTGATTGGATTGTTGACCAATACAAAACCTCAACTGACAAGCGCTCTGGGATTATAAACAACCCGAACTGTGAAGATGATAAGCAATACATCGTAAAGCTTATAAAAAAGATTGTTACGATTAGTCTGGAAACCGTTAAAATAACAAAATCATTGCCTCAGCTTTAGGGCAAAATAGCTGATTCTATGAGACCGATAAAAAATTAATGGCTTATAAAGGAGTCGAGCTACTTTTGTAATTTGTAATAGTAAAAAGCAAATAAGGTGAAAATTTCTACTCTTTACATTACGGTTATTGGCAGTTGTATTTTGGATTATTGAATGCTCGATGATTACTGTCGACGGCTTCCTAAACTCTTTACAGAAGGGACATTTTGTAAAGAGTTCAGTTTTCTTCATTGTATAAAAATCTATATTAAAATTAACCGGAGCTTGTAAATTTAATTATATTTGAAAATTAACTTTGTCGATAATCAAAAGTACTTAAGACAAATTTGCTGTTGAGTGAGTTGTTATACGTTTTGGTCAAGAACCGTAATCACGTCCCTCTTTGAGCCTTAAATTAGTTCTTTGATTGCAGCGTCTAATTCGCAAAGATTATAATCAGCGCAGAACAAAAACACGGGGAGCAAAGATGAAGTCGGAAGAAACAATGATTGAGTTGTTCGGCAAAATGCCTTACAAACCTCTGGTCGAAGAAATTAAAGACTATGCCATCTTTCACCTCAACATCGAAGGCTGTATTTTAAGCTGGAATCAAGGCGCTCAATTGATTTTCGGTTACGGCAAGGAAGAAATCATCGGACAGGATTTTGTCATTCTCTTTACGCCGGAAGACAGGACAGAAAACATACCTGAACGCGAACTGGAAAAAGCTGCGGAAACAGGTCGGGCGGAAGACACGCGCTGGCATTTGCGAAAAGACGGCTCGCGTTTTTTTGCTCAGGGAGCCACTACCGCGCTGCGCGACGATAACGGCAAGCTCATCGGTTTTGCAAAAATAGCCCGTGACGATACTGCTCGCAGACAAATGGAGGAAGCCCTGCTGGAAAGCGAGGAAAAATACCGCATTGTCGCCGAGGCGGCAACGGACGCCATCATCAGCATCGACGAGCAAAGCACCATTCTTTTCGTCAACCGGGCGGCAACCAGAATCTTCGGTTACGAAATCAATCAGATGATTGGTCAGCCGCTCACCATGCTGATGCCTGAATATCTGCGACATCTTCACCGAGCCGGACAGGAACGATACCTTAAAACCGGCAAAAAACATCTTAACTGGGAGCATGTGGAAGTTCCGGCTCTGCACCGTGACGGGCACGAATTCCCGCTCGAACTTTCATTCGGCGAATTCAGCAAAAACGATAAGCATGTTTTTATCGGCATCGCCCGCGACGTAACCAGACGCAAGCAGGCGGAAGAAGCCGCGCGCATAGCAAACGAGCTTTACGAGATTGTTGCGCGGGCGACAAACGACGCAATCTGGGACTGGAATCTGTCAACCGATAAGCTGACCTGGAATGACGGCGTGCGGACGCTCTTCGGCTACGAGCCGGAACAAGTTTCCGATTCGGTTGATTGGTGGTATGAGCATCTGCACCCGGAAGACCGCGACCGAATCATCGAAAGCATACATCGAGTTATTGATTCGGGCGGGCAACAGTGGGCGGAGGAGTACCGTTTTATCAAAGCGGACGGCTCGTTTGCCGAGGTCTCCGACAAAGGCTTTGTCATTCGCAACGCGGAAGGAAAAGCCGTGCGGATGCTCGGTGGAATGACCGACATCGCCGAAAGAAAACGCAGCGAAGGAATTTTGCAGCGCTACCGGCTGCTTTCGGAAAAAGCCCGCGACATTGTCTGGATGCTGCGCGCAGACGGTCAAATCGTCGAAGTTAATCAGGCGGCGGTTGACGCTTACGGTTACAGCCGCGAAGAGCTTCTCCAGATGAACGTTCGCCAATTGCGGGCGCCGTCAACGCTTTCTCGTCTTGCCGCCGATTTGAAAAACGCTGATGACGGCGTGAATTTTGAAACCGTTCACGTTCGCAAAGACGGCACGACTTTTCCGGTCGAAGTGAATGCCAACGGAGCGGATTTCGGCGGCGAACACCTGATTATGAGCATCGTCCGCGACATCAGCGAACGCAGACGGACGGAAGAAATTATACGGCGAACGCAGGCGCGGCTCGAATCGGTGCTCGAAGCCGGACTTGCCGGAACTTTTTTCTGGAACATTCCGAACGACCGCGTAATCACAGACGAAAACATGATGCGGTATTTTTCTCTTTCGGAAAAAGCTTTAACCGAAGGCGTGCCGATCGCGGAAGTTCTGCCTGCTATTTACGAAGAAGACCGCCCGCCGGTCACAGAAGCTTTAACCGAAGCAATCGAGCGCAGCGGAGTCTATCAAATCGAGTATCGCGTTAATCATTCCGACGATAAGATGCGCTGGCTTTCTGCTCGCGGCGTAGTCGAGCGCGACGAGACGGGTAAAGCCTGTGAGCTTACGGGTTTTGCCGTTGACATCACCCGCATTAAAGAAGCTGAAGCAGCCTTGCGGGAAAGCGAAGAGCAGCTTCGCACTTTGGCTGATACGATTTCGCAACTGGCTTGGATGGCTGAACCGGACGGTTATATTTTCTGGTATAACCGCCGCTGGTATGAATATACCGGCACGACGCCCGAACAGATGGAAGGTTGGGGCTGGCAGTCGGTGCACGATGCGGAGATGCTGCCGCAGGTCGTAGAGCGCTGGAAGCGTTCGATTGCGACCGGCGAGCCGTTCCAGATGGAGTTTCCTCTAAAAGACGCTGACGGCGGTTTTCGCTGGTTTTTGACGCGCGTCAACCCGCTGCTTGATTCAAATGGAGAAATCACACGCTGGTTCGGCACCAATACGGACATTCACGAAAACCGGATTGCACAGCAGAACGCTGAATTTATCGATTCAATCGGTGAAGATTTGGTGCGGCTGACAACGATTGACGAGATGATGCAAACAATCGGCGCGCGTATGGGCAGGTATCTGAATCTTTCGCTTTGCGCTTTCTCTGAAATCAACGAGTCTGCCGACGAAGCGGTTGTCACGCACAATTGGCATCGGGAAGACGTTCGCGGGATTGTCGGCGTTTATCCGCTTAAAGAGTTTCTCACGGAAGAATTTCAGCGCGCCGGGCGTGCCGGTGAAGTTTTTGTCGTGCGCGATGTTTACGCCGATGAGCGGACGGACGGCAACAGCTATGAAGCGCTTAAAATCGGTTCGTTCGTTTGTGTGCCGCTCATCAGGAACGGTCAATGGAGATATTTGCTCGCCATTCACGATTCAAAGCCCCGAAATTGGCGCGAAGACGAAATCGAGTTGATACGCGAGTTGACCGCCCGTCTCTGGACGCGGCTCGAACGCGCTCGCGCCGAAGAGGAACGTGAGCGGCTCCTGCGAAGCGAGCAAATTGCCCGCGAAGAAGCCGAACAGGCAAATCGCTTGAAAGACGAATTCCTGGCGACGATTTCACACGAACTCAGAACGCCTTTGAACGCCATTTTGGGCTGGTCGCAGATGCTTCAAAACAACAAGTTAGATGAAACTGCGGCGAAACGCGCTCTGGAAACGATTGAACGTAACGCGCGGGCGCAAAACCAGTTGATTGAAGACCTGCTCGACGTTTCGCGAATTATTACCGGAAAACTGCGTCTCGACGTGCGCGCCGTTGATTTGCCGGGCGTTATTATGGCGGCGGTCGATGCGGCGCGCCCGGCGGCGGAAGCCAAAAACATTCGCTTGCAAACCCTGCTCGACCCGCAGGCGACGGCGATTTCCGGCGACCCCGACCGCCTTCAGCAAGTCGTCTGGAATCTTCTCTCCAACGCCATTAAATTTACGCCCAAAAACGGGCGCGTGCAGGTGCGGCTCGAACGCGTCAACTCGCATGTCGAGATTGTCGTCAGCGATACGGGGCAAGGCATCGAACCGGAATTTTTGCCCTTCGTATTTGAAAGATTTCGGCAATCCGACGGCTCGACTACGCGGCAACACGGCGGCTTGGGCTTGGGACTCGCCATTGTGCGTCAACTCGTCGAAATTCACGGCGGTACTGTTTCCGTAGATAGCGCAGGCGCAGGACAGGGAGCGACTTTTATCGTCAGCCTTCCGCTGCTTCCGGTCAGAAGAGAGCCGCCGGGCGATGTGCCCCGAGTGCACCCGACGGCGCAAAATACTTTGCCGCCGGACTGTCCGCCGGAATTATCCGGTCTGCGCGTTCTGCTGGTCGATGACGAAGCTGATTCGCGGGATTTATTAAATTTCGTGCTTGAATCGTGCGGGGCGCAGGTCGAAACTGCCGCCTCCGCCGCCGAAGCCATTGAAATAATAAGGCGCGAAAGTTTCGACGTTATCATCAGCGACATCGGTATGCCGGAAGAAGACGGGTACGATTTAATAGGCAGGATTAAAGAATTACCGGACGCACAGGGCGGCAATACGCCGGCGATTGCGCTGACGGCTTACGCCAGAGCGGAAGACCGTGTCCGCGCGCTTCGTTCCGGCTTTCAACTACACATCGCCAAGCCGGTCGAATCTCCGGAACTTATCGCAGCAGTAGCGAATCTGGCGGGACGAACGAGAAAATCGAATGGAAATGAAAACGAATAATCTCAAGTTTATTGGTTTTTAGATATTATTTCACGAGGCTGAAGGTCGATTTTTTTAATGGCAGCCCAGCAAAATGCTGGTTATACCAAGATTTTAAAATTTACATGTTTTAAACACTCTTTATTGGATTTGTGTCTAAAGTCTATTTTGAGATGAACTTACGAGGCAAGGCTAAGCATATTTGAGACGGATTAGAATTTCTGCAAATTTGCCAACAGTTTGTCCAACAATTTACGCTGCTCGGCTAAGTATCTTTTATCCCGGGCAGAAACCTTATTAATGAATAAGATGATTTCTTTCGACTCCTCGATAATCAGCTGCATCTCATCGACCATTCTTTGGATTTCCGCTTGTTTTAATTTCCAAGCGTGAACGTGCATATCCCAAAATCCGGGAATCAAAAACTTTCCTGTGGCATCAATAACCTGCGAGTTTTTCGAAATACTCTCACTTATAGCGCTTTTACTCAGTCCTAGTGTAGTAGTTCTTAATCAAAGGAAACAATGACGGTTTCAGCGGCTCTATAAAAAAATATGTCTGTCCGATTTCGGACAGACATTCTCCGGTGACTATTTAGAATAATCGAATAAAGGCTAATTTATGTCGAAAAAGGAAACCAAAGGCAGTCTTGTAGCCGTCGGCGGCGGCGAATCATCTGAAATTACCGAAGATTCTCTGAAGATCATCGAAAAGTTTTTGGAATTGTCGGGCGGAATAAACAAGGCGAGAATTATTTTGATGACCGTAGCGACGGACAATCCGGAAGACGCCCGCAGACGTTACGAAGAAGTTTTTGAGCGGTTGAAATTCAAAAACTTCGAGGTGGTCGATATCGCCGACCGAAGCGAATCTTATGATGAGACGATTTTAGAAAAGATTAAAACGGCGACCGGATTATACTTTACCGGCGGCAATCAACTGCACGTTACTGCTTTAACGGGCGGAACTCCGCTGCATAATCTGATTCTCGACAAATTCAGCAAAGGATTGACCATCGGTGGCACGAGTGCGGGCGCGATGATGATGTCTTCCATGACGCTGCTCTCCGGGACGAGTGACACCGCACCGAGGCTAAGTGATTTAGATGTCGCGCCTGGTATGGAGCTGCTCGAACGCTCGATTATCGATACGCATTTTTCACAGCGCGGGCGACACGGGCGGCTCCTCTCATCCGTCGCGCATAACCCGCAGATAATTGGCATCGGCATAGACGAACGAACGGCGATTCTCGTTGAAGGTGATGAATTTGAGGTTATCGGCGAAGGGGCGGTTACTGTCATCTGCGCCAAAAATTCGATGCACACAAATCTTCCATATCTCAAATCCGATGAAACAATCGCCATTTTCGGGGTCAACTTTCACGTTTTGTCAGAGGGCTATAAATACGACTTGGTTAAACGCGAGCCAATCAGTCCGAACATCAGAGAGATGGTTAACGGAAACTGAAATGCATTTGGTGAATCAAGCAGCCGGGCAGTTTAAATTAAGGTCGATTCGGGAAAACGCACTCTACCGATAGGGATAATGTCGATTATGAAATGGATTCGAGTAAAAGGAAAACTATACAATGCCGGACAGATCACAAGTATAGAAGATTTGACGACTGCTGCGGCTGATCTGGTAACGGTCAGATTCACGGACGGACAGCAAATCGATATTACCTTGTCGGAATACGAAAAGTTGATGGAATTTGTCGGCGGAAGCGAACAAATAGAAATCCAGGAGCGGCAGAAATAAAATCTCGGCTTTGTCTCTATCGTGATTTTTGAGGCTGAATTATGAGACGGGTTGAAGCGCTTTTAAGAAAACGTAAAGTTCTGAACAGAGATTTGATTTCAGTAAATTAAACTCCATTTGAGCTTCATGAATAAGGGAAGAGAGAATATGGACGAATCGGTCAAAGCCAGTTCAGTCGCTACCGCCGACCCGATGGCGTATAACGTCGAAGCGATTGCCAAACTTGAAGAAAAGGAATTGCACCGGCGCACGTCGGGAGAAAAAGTCGCTGACTTTTTCGTTTCATTTATGGGCAGCATGCCCTTTTTGGTATTTCACATAGTATGGTTCGCAGCCTGGTTTCTCGTTAATCTTAATCTCATTCCGGGCATTGCTCCTTTCGACCCTTTCCCGTTCGGCATCTTGACGCTGATTGTTTCCTCTGAAGGCGTCTTTCTTGCCATCTTCATTTTAATCAGTCAGAACCGTATGGCGCGCCAATCCGATAAGCGGGCGCATTTGGATTTGCAGGTCAACATACTCACCGAGCAAGAGATGACCCTCATGCTGCACATGCAGCAAAAGCTGTGCGAGCATTTCGGTGTTGAAGTCAGCAGTATCAAAACAGAGGCAAAACAACTGTTAAAAGAAACTGATGTGGATACTTTGGTCGATAAGCTGGAAGAGAGATTGCCCGAATGACTGCCGAAGAACGCTATTGCCTCGATAAATAAAAAGTGGGACCGGTTCTGGAGGTTCTCGAACGGCATCAAGCTTCGCCGGTTTCGGCATTTAACGAGTTGCAGGCACAGTTATATTTATAAAGTTCGATTTATATTTTATGTTGACAGATACTACTTGGGATATTGTCCTAATAGTGTCTTGCCGAGAAAATTTTTAGGTGAGTAGACAGCTTAGAGCTTCATCTTAGTCCTGGAATATTCCCACTTTTGCCGACACTTTTCCTTCGGTGATAATTTCATACTGTCGTCCGCGCATAAAATCGGGAGTCGATTTCATCAGCAAGACTGCTTTTCCGTCACCGATTCTCGCGTTGTATTCAAGATGATTGGCACCAGCTCCCTTCATTAGCTGCGCGGTCGTCGCGCCATATTCGAGCTTGCGGTTGTCAAACAGTGCACTCATTCCCTGTTTCCAGAACTCACGTGAAACAATATCGTCTATCATCCGGCGATGGTCGTCGTGATTAAATAAACCTTCGGGAGTGGCTCTTACAAAATTTCCCTCTTCAATATATTCAATCGTCCAGTTCATCGTCGATTTATTTGACATATCGTCAGAGATGAAATCCTCTTCTGTTTAATTGATGGGCATGATAGTCTTTATCAACCATTTAATGATTTTTACGAATGAATTTAGAAAGCAAATTCCGCGAAACCGAAATTCAATCCGGCATCAACGCCCTCTCGCTCTGGGCGTGAGCTTCCTGAAAATTTTATGACTGAATTAAATACAAAAATCAGCCCGGCTAAAATAAACAGCAAAACCGAAAGCGGAGAGTTTGACGATTTGCCTGATGATACGCCAGTCGATTCGCGCATCACTTACCCGTCGTATAAATCGCTTGACGAGTTTATTGATGTTGAACGCCTTCGTTCGCTCGACGGTTACCTGACACAAAAAATAAAACGGCGACTTCAATTACAGGAAGATCTAAAATTTTACACCGGACCTTATAAATTAAACGGCGAAAGTCCTGACCGCCCCGGCTCAAGAATGATTTATCTCGCCTTTTCGGAACTGCCCGACAGCTATTTTGATTTGGACAAAACCGAGCTTTGGCATCCGACCATCCATGCCAATGAATTTTCACTTTTGATGGATTTTATACGGACTCTACCGTTTCAGTCGACGGGCAGAATGATGATTATGTATGACAACGTAGAGCGGCGAGTTCCAGCGCACCGTGATCATATCGAGACTGAACTTTGTCACGAATTTTTGTGGTTTCGCACAAATTTGAAAAAGCCGCTTTTTATGCTCAATCAGAAAACCGGCGAAAAGAAATATGTTGAAACTTATAGCGCGTGGTTCGATTCCGTCAATCAGTATCACGGCAGCGACGGGTATAACGGGTTATCTTTCAGCATTCGCGTGGATGGAAAATTTACCGACGAATTCAGAGCAAAAATTCCAAAGCCGGAATTTAATCTGGCATCCACGCCTTCCTACTGGGCAAATCTTGGAGATTAAAAAGGTCATAATATCTTTGTCTCACCTAAATAGTCAGACACCCTTTTAACATTTGCATCCATTGACTCAACGAAAGGGAAAAAGGTTTGAATATAATATTCAAACCTTTTTGAACAAGAAGTGTATTATGCTGATTTTTGGGAATAATCAAATGAGTCAAATATATTGTTGCCAATAAATAGTTTTATTAAATTCGACATATGACACTCGATGTAGCGCCAAAGGTTATAAGATTATGAAACTTTTTTTCAAAAATAACGGTCTTTCAATAGTATTATTTTTAATGTTCTTTTTCTCGTTCGTCGGGCAGTATTTTACCGGCTATCACAAATATAACAACGACCAAAAATCACATGGAAAAACGGAAGTCGGCTACGTCGAATATCTCGGTGAAGGGCATTTTATTGAGGCTACATTCGAGAATTGGGAAAGCGAATTTCTGCAAATGGGAATGTATGTTGTGTTGACGATTTTTCTCTTTCAGAAAGGCTCGTCCGAATCGAAAGAACCCGGCACGACCGAGCGCGTTGACGTGATACCGGAAAAATCTTTATTAAGTGAAGATGCGCCGTCACCTGTCAAGCGCGGCGGCTGGGCATTGAAAATTTATCAAAATTCTTTGAGCATTACTTTATTTTCATTGTTTTTCGCTTCGTTCGTTTTACACGCCGTCGGTGGTGTAAAAGAATTTAACGAAGAGCAGATTGAACATGGTCAGCCGACGGTTTCGACTGTCGAGTTTATGGGAACATCAGAGTTTTGGTTTCAATCATTTCAGAATTGGCAGAGCGAATTTTTATCAATCGGAATGATGGTTGTTCTGTCAATCTTTCTGCGGCAAAAAGGCTCGCCCGAATCCAAGCCGGTTGACGCGGCGCACAGTGAAACAGGAAATACATAAAAACAAATTAATTGTTTTGTAAAACTCAACCGTTTCCTTTAATTTGTTTTCACCATTTTTTAAAGATTCGGACTAATCGGCTCGCGGTTTTTCAAATCAAATTTATAACCGCTCGGCAAGGCGTGAATTTTGATGTCGAACAATCCGAAGATGATAGCTAAGCTCTGTTGGTAAAACTTGCTGGTAAAAAGCAAAAGATAGTCATATAGTCGGAAATGTAAATTAAAATTTTAAATCTAATAGATTGTTCATACTGATTATCCGGTTTTAATTCCGAAGCAGCAGGTAACAATGGAGGCAGCCGCTATCAATAAAATCCAAAAAGAAACTGGCTGGAGCAAAGAACTTCTTTATCAACTGGTAGATAGTGTAAAGGATTACGCCATTTTCGCTGCCGATTTAGATGGACTTATCGTCACCTGGAATATCGGCGCTGAAAAGATGTTCGGTTATACGGCAGAAGAGATAATCGGTCAACACTTCGGTATTCTCTTTACGCCCGAAGACCGAGCCGACAATATGCCGGAAGAAGAATTGAGAAAATCCCGTGAAGAAGGCTGCGCCGAAGACGAACGCTGGCACGTTCGTAAAGAGGGTTCGCGTTTTTTCTATGTCGGAGTTTGCACGCCGCTTTACGATAACACCGGCAAACATACCGGATACGCTAAAATTGCCAGAGATTTAACCGAACGAATAAAATTTCAGGAAGAACTTCGCGCGGCATATGAATCTCTGGAAGTCAAAGTTAGTGAACGAACCAGCCAGTTGGCGGGTTCTAATGAATCGCTCCGCTTAGAAGTTATTGACCGGAAAAGGTCGGAAGAGCTTCGTACAGCATTATTGCGGAAGATTGTCAGAACGCAGGAAGACGAAAGGAAAAGAATCGCCCGTGAAATTCACGACCATATCGGTCAGCAGATGACCGGCTTACAACTAAAACTTCAATTACTTCTAGACAAATACGAAAAAGATTCGGAATTGACTGATGAAATTACGCAGGTGAAATCAATAGCAGACCGGATTGATTCGGAAGTTGATTTTCTGGCATGGGAGCTTCGCCCGTCTGTTCTTGATGATTTGGGTCTTCCGGCAGCAATAAATAAATTTGTCCGGGAATGGTCAACGCATTTCAGTATTCCGGCTGAATTTCATCAAATCGGTTTAGATGGCAAACACTTACTGCCGGAAATAGAAATCAATCTTTACCGGATAGGACAGGAAGCATTAAATAACATTGCCAAACACGCCAAAGCCAGCAACGTATCAGTTCTATTAAAAAAGCGAGACCATGACGTGAGCCTCATCATCGAGGACGACGGGATTGGTTTTGAGCCGCGCGAAAAAGCGATAATAACAGGCGACGACAGAGGAATGGGACTTCTCGGAATGAAAGAGAGAGCCGAACTGGTTGGCGGCAGCATCGAAATTGAATCATCTTCGGGAAATGGAACTACTATTTATGTTCGCGTTCCGGCACAGTTTGATGATGCAAAAACAGAAACGCTACCTCCTGACGAACAATGCGCTTAAACCTTAAATCTGAAATACAATCCATAAAA